>JBJOOF010000057.1:0-2869 GCA_046051425.1 Bacteroidota bacterium | reverse complement strand
CCAGGGCTGTTTTTTTAATAAAATCTCTTATTTGAATGGCAATGGAATTATTTTAAAATGGATTTCAAATTGTTTTCGGTTTCTTGAACTGTCAATTCGCCGTCAAACACAAGCATTCGGTAGGTCAAACTGTAACGCTTGCCTGGCTGTATCTCCCAAGAAGTATGGCGAATGGGGCAAAATTCAACAAATACATTGCCCTTTCCCTCGTATTGTCCAGGAGGCCATACGCGAAGGGGTTCGGGATGTGCTTGATTCGTGTTGTGGCTCATAAATAGGATTCCACTTTTCCCAGAGGGATGATCCGATTGCCCAGTCACCAAGATCCAACGCGCATTGGAACCATCAGCTGTAGCTCGGTCTTTACCCTCTGAAGTAAGGATGCTGCTGTTGGCATCACCCCACACCTCCGTGGCTCGAAACCCAATACCTCCACCGTAGCGGTAATCATCCAAGAGAATGCCGCCAGGAATTTGAGTGCGCAAGGTACTCGTGTACTCCACCAAATAGCGGCCCTTGTCGGCAGGCTTGACCTTGATTCGAAGGTCCTCCTCCATGGCGATTTGACTGTCTTTTGGCGCTTTTAAATCTAGGTGGTTTTGCCTAACTGTCAATTCTGCTGCACCACCTGCTTGTTTTTTGGATAAAATATGGGAAAAATCCACCCTCCCTTTTTCATCCCCAAGATTCCAAAAATCTACCTCCTTGCCCCCCACTGTAGCTCGAGCCCAAGGCCCCCAAATCCCATAATGGTGGTAATGATCTTCTGGCTGTATTCTACTTAGAATTTGTCCACTTGGGGATTGAATCGGATGAATAAATCCAGACTTGCTGTAGGCTTCTTTAACTCCCGAGGGCACTGCTGCTTTGGCAGTTTGATACCGCAACACTTGTTTTCCATCCAGTAGAAACTCTACACCTGTGGAGGTTTCTCTGAGGCTTACCTGCTGGGCAACGCTTCCTGAAAAAAGTGATAAAGAGAATAAGAATAGAAAGAGAATTCTTTTGAAACGCATAAGAAATTCTGGTTAATTGGGCTTAAGCAAACAATATAGGCTATATTGGAATTACTTGCCAACCTACAGTTCTAAAACTATGCGAAAACACCTTGTTTTTGGTCTTTGCTTTCTTTTTTTATCCCAATTGACTCTTGGTCAAGATCTGGAGATTGTTCCCTTAAATGAAGCCTGGAAACAGAAAATTCAAGACCTTGCTCCAAAGCAAACTCGCTTTCCTAGCTCTTCCCCAAAAAAAATCCTTCTCTTTTCACTCCATACTGGATTTGAGCATTGGGTCATTCCCCACACCGCGGAAGTCATCCAAATATTGGGATCCAACACCAAGCAGTTTGACGTGGTAGCCAGCAAGGATGTCCACCAGTTTGAAAAAGCGAGTTTGGCCGAATACGATGCCATAATTCTCAACAATACCTGTTCCAAGCCAGACCATCGGCATCTATTTTGGGATCAACTCCGTGCAGAATCAACTGCAGATTCCGCGCTTTTGATGGCTAAAGCACAGGAGTTTGAAAGCAACGTCCTTGAATTTGTAAAAAAGGGCGGAGGTCTTCTTCTGCTGCATGGTGGAATTACCACCTTAAATAATTCCCAAAAATTCAGCGAATTGGTAGGTGCTAGTTTTGATTACCATCCACCCCAACAAGAGATCCAAGTTAAACTTGAAGACCCCAGCCATCCCTTGGTTGCTGCATTTCCGAAAGAAGGATTCTCCCATGTAGACGAGCCCTATTTTTATAAAAACGCTTATTCTGACCTAAATTTCACACCCCTCCTCTACTTTGACAATGCGGAGATTCAAAGCCAAAGAGCCAATCAGAAACTTACGAGTGGGAAAACGTATGCTGCTTGGATTCGACCAGAAGGTCAAGGAAAGGTCATGTACATTGCCCCTTCCCACAACGCACAAAGTTTCGAAAATCCAGCCTTACTCCAATTCATGTTGGACGGCATGCAGTATATCGTTGGGGACGTAGCCTGTGATGAAACTCCACTTAAGAAGAAATAAAGGTTGAACTGAACCCTAACCAAATTTTTGCCAAAGGGTAAATTTTCGCCAACTTTAGCCATGGAAAATGACAGCCTAGAATCCTTACAAACTTTCTTAGAAGACTCAATCTTTCTCCTTCCGGAAGATCAAAAAAAAATCGAGCAGTCGCTTTTTGGGACTTCAGAAAGTCAAGTGGCTAACGAAATCGTAGCAGTAGAAAAAACGGCCGATTTAAGCACTGAAACCCTGGAAAAATCAAATTTACCTGAGGAAATTCAATCTGCTCCAGTTTTAGAACCCATTCAGGTAAGAGGAAATTTCACAAAAGGGATTTTGGTACTTCATGAGGAATCCAGCCTCAATTCGGATGTCATGGACATGCTCGTAAAAATGCTAAATGCCTGCGGCCATTCCATGACGGAAGTAGGATTACTCGCAGCAGAAAGCCTTGAAAATCGCAGCATGGAGGATTTTCAAGCCCTGAATGCCCATGTGGTGCTCAAGTTTGGGCGGGTCAAACACCCCATCAACCAACTCCCTATTACCCCATATGAAATTCATACGGAAGGGGAAACGGAGTACCTCTTTGCAGATGCCCTCACGAGTATCTCTGAGGATAAAACCTTAAAAAGACAGCTTTGGACTTCCCTTCAGCTCCTTTTCAACCTTAGTACTGGATCAAAATGAACGAATCGCAACAACGCTGGGCAAAACGATTTAAATGGATCAGTTTGGCTGAAGGCATCTCTTTTTTACTGCTACTCGGAATCGCCATGCCCTTGAAGTATGGTTTTGACATGCCGCTTGCAGTCAAATACACAGGATGGGCCCATGGAGTATTGTTTGTAGTATACATTTATGC
>JBJOOF010000056.1:0-6519 GCA_046051425.1 Bacteroidota bacterium | reverse complement strand
CGCAGCAAGAGGGATGTTTAGAGTTGCTACTTTATCCAGTTGCAATTCAACCTTTACGATTTGAGCAGGAAGTCCATGGATTTTGACATTCTTCAATTCCGTGATGCTCTCGAGGTCTTTCTGGAGGCGATCAGCTTCGGTTTTAAGCGATTCTCGGGAAGCATTTTCACTCACCAAAGCGATTTGGAGAATGTTGACATCGGAGGGTCGAACCTTCTTTACTTCGATGGAGAAAATTTCCGCTGGCAATTGGGGACGAAGGGTGTTGACCTCCCGAACGAGTTCCTGGTATTTTTCATCAACATCCTCGTTGTAATTGTATTCTACTAAAAGAATAGCTGCACCGTCTTTGATTTCAGTTTCAATGCGCTTGATATTTTCAAGTGCGTAGATGGTTTTTTCCAAGGGATCCACCACCAATTCTTCCAAATCCTCTGGACTTGCACCTGGATAAATGACTACAATAGGAAAATTTGGGGAGTTGATTACCGGGTCTTCACTCCGCGGCATGTTCAAAAAGGTAGTCAATCCCAAGACCACCGTCATGAGAAAGATGACGAGGGTAAACTGGTAATTCTTTACCGCAAAATCAGAGATTTTCATCAGTTCTTAACTTGAATAGTGGAACCATCCGACAAATAGGCACTTCCTGACACAATGAGGCTCTTGTAATTTTCCAATCCAGCGACTACCTGAATGGAAGTTGGAGTGATTTTACCCAATTGAACTTTTATTTTTTTCGCTTTTTGACCATCGACTACAAAGACATAGCCGCTGTCCCCATTGGCATCCAGAACGGCTTCAAATGGAATTTCCCAGCCTTGAACGGTTTGAGAGGGCTGGATTCGAGCTTTTCCAAACATTCCAGAAGCCAAGGAAATTTCTTTGACCGATTCCGGGCTGATTTCTACCCAATAGGTACCCGTAATCGGGTCTGCTGACTGGCTTTTTTGCGTTACTTTGGCAGGTATCCAAGTAGCGGATGCCGCAGCATTGATCTCGGATTGGTCACCTATCTGAATAGCACTCCATTGCTGATCACTAAGGGTAACCTTCAAGATCCAAGCTCCTGAAGCAGCACCATTGATTTGTAGAATGGGAGTTCCTGAGGCAACCAACTGCCCTGGGTTTACAAATTTTTTGAGGACAAATCCATTTTTTGTTGCTCGGATTTGGGATTGGGCCATGTTGAAGTTGGCTGCATTTAATTGCTGCTCAGCGATGTCTACTCCTGTTTTTGAATTTTCAAACTGCTCAAGTGTAGCCACACTGTCCGTGTAGAGGCGAGCAGCACGCTGATGATCCCGAAGCGCTTTCTCGTAGGCCAGTTTGGATTGACGAACGCCCGCTTGAATTTCAGTCAAATCTAAGCTTGCGACGATTTGCCCAGATTTTACTGCATCGCCTTCTTCTACGAGTACTTTGGAGACAATTCCACCTAGTTTAAAGGATAGGAGTGTTTCGTCCTTGGTACTGAAGGTGCCACTTGCAGTCACTGAGGCAGCCATATCGGAAGATTGGAGCGGAAAAAGGCTGACAGGTATGGCCTCACCTGCTTTTGGGATGTTCGAATCACTGGGTGTACTGCTGCTGCATCCCAAAAGAAAAAAGAATGAAATTACTGGTAAAAGTGAATAGCGCTTTTTCATGGCTTAATTGGTTTCAGTAGAGAGTTGACGTTCAAGCTGTGCCAAAGCCATCTGGAGCTTGTAAGCACTGATATTTTTTTGTAGGGCAGCGTGCGTGTATTGGTTTCTTGCGTCTATAAATTCAAGTAAAGATTGGCTTCCATCCTTGAATCCTTTGTCTACAAGTTTGAGGTAGGCGGAGGCCGATACGAGTTTCTTTTCCGAAGATTGGAGCGCAGCAAGTAGGGTTTTCACCTCATTTCGCTGAGTTTGGAGTCCTAGGTTCAATTTCTGGTTCACCAATTCTTTTTGCCGTTGGACAGCTTGCAAGCCGAGGACATTCCGTTGGATTTGATTTTGATTTCTTCCCCCTTGAAATACAGGCATGCTAAAGTTAAGTCCCCACATGAGGTACTTGGATTGCGAATCAAAGCTCCAATCAAATCCCTGTGAGCCAAGATCTGCGTAGGTGGAAAGTTTGGGTACCCAATAGTTTTTTCCTGATTTAAGAACCGTTTCTTGGATAGTTTCCATGCTTTGCATGGCGCGCATTTCTGGGTTTTGTGGGTGAAGGTCTTCGAGAAGCAACTGATCTAAGCGATTGATATCGAGGGGTATATCTTCAAAAGAAACCGCCTGATCAAGAGGTCGATTGACTAGAAAATTGAGGTATTGTGCCGCATTGTTGGTTTTTAACTCAGCCTCTATAAGTAAGGATTTTACTTGTTCGAGTTCACTTTCCGCTCTTAAGACCGCCGCTGGAAGCCTTTTTCCATTTTCAACCAGGGATCGGGTGTCTTTTAGGTTTTGTTCGACGAGTTGTAAGGTGTTTTTTAAGATAGCAATAGAGCTGTATGCAGCGCAGAAATTGAAGTAGGCTACTCGAATGTCCTGAATGAGTGTGGCACGGTAGATTTCAACTTGGTAGCTGATCCAATTGACTTGTTCTTTTCGGATTTGCTGTTGGTAAATCAAATCCGTATTGAGAAGGGGAAGGGTCGTACGGAAGCGGGTGTCGTAAAAGTTGTCAGGAAGTAACTGTTCCGAAACGTTCTCGATTTGGGGAAATTTGTTGGAAGCAGTGAGCTTATTCAAAGTCGAATAAACGGGATTGAGCAAGTCTCCGACTGGAAATGCGATGGTTCTACCTCCTTCAGCTAAGGTGTAACTAGCTCCAAAATCCATGGAAGGTAGAAAGAAGCTTTTTGCATCTTTTAATGCCAATAAGCTTTGTTCCAGGCTAGCATTTTTATCCTGAAGCACAAGGTTATTGGCCAGGCCTTCTTTGATATAGGTATCAAGGACCTGCTGTGCCTGTGCAGGAGTTACTAGGAAGACTAGGTAAAGGAAAAACCCTAGAATTACGGCGCGAATTGGCCTATTGATTTGTGTAGTAGCGTCTTTGATTTTCATGAGGAAAGTCTATCGAGAATGCTGAAAAATTCATGTAAGCCGTCCTTGACAATGGTGTCTTGGCGCTGAGCCAATACGACCTCGCAGCGTCGGCGAATGCGTAAGGAAACCATTCCATGTACGGTAGACCAGACCAGGAACGAAAGCGCTTCTTCCTCATGTCCATGGAAATGTCCTGTTTGGATACACTCTTGGATGGTAGTTCTTAGGAAATTGAAGGTTCCAAAGCCTTCTTTCCATTGCTCATCATTGGAATTGAAAACATGGTCCATGGGTGCTTCCTTGATAAACATCAAGTCGTACATGTCTGGATTTTCGAGTGCAAAGTCCACATAGATAGCGCCCATTCTTTTTAGCCGCTCCATGGGATTGGATACAGCGACAAGTACTTCCATGCGGCTCATCAATTGCTGAAAGCCTCCCTGGTGGAGCGCATGAAAGATCTCGTTTTTGTCTTTGAAATAGTGGTAGATGCTCCCCGGACTGTATTCAATCAAATCGGCAATGTTCCGAATAGAGGTTTTTTCTACTCCTTTTTCAAGGAAAAGGGTTTTTGCAGCAACTAAGATGCGCTCGCGTAATTCCTCCTTATCTCGTTCTTTTCGTTCAGCGATACCCATAGTGTAATTTGAATGGTCAAAAATAATTGAACACTGTTTAAAAACTAAGAAAAATCAAAAAAGGTTTTAAAAAATTTAGGGGAGGAATCTTTTTTTGATTTATTCTTGGCTCTTGATCCTGAATTGGAAAAAGTACACTGAATTAATTGACTCAAATAAAAAAAGCTCGACGTAATCGAGCTTTTTTGATAGGAGAGGATTTTTACTTTTTTCCTTCGGAATTGCCTGGTGGTATTGAAGGTTTTTTAATCGAGGTTGATAAGCTGTATACCCACGTGTTCATATCGACCAAACCTCATTTCACATAGCTGTTCGAAATTATGGTGCACCTTGGGCATTGCACTTTTTAGACCATTGGCTGATAAACGAGCATCTTCCTGTTTAGTAATCGTCGCAAAGACAATAAGACTGTCAAGAACATATTTTATTCGCTGAACTGAAAGTTCTTGAATCGGTATTCTAGCCAATTCGTTTACAATCACTTTCATGGGTACTACATGTTCTTTGACTACCAAGTCCTTGTTTTTTGTTTCAATTTTTAGGGCTTCTTTCGAAACCAAACCTCTCCAAAAAATCAAGTCCCACTTTGCCTTACCATTTTTATTGACCAATTGATGTTCGTAGCAATAGTACTGATCTATAAAATGCCGCATGTGTTGCTTTCGTCCATGTTTTAATTCGAGTAAAATATGGTGCAACTCAATGTTTACATTTGGTTCAAATATAGGTTCAGCAGGAATGGTCATGAATGGCAATTGGCTTAAAAACAGGTTTTTTGGATAGCTTACCTTCTGGACATACCTGAGAATTCCACCTGCTTTGCTCCAGGAAAGAAATTTGCGCACCAGGCGGAAAATTTATCTTTGTTACTACTTCTGGTAGAATCTGATAAATCTTGTGGACTTACTTCAGTTTCAAATTCTTGATTTGAAACTGAATTCCCTCGCCAAACTCTACATTTTACTTTTACAGGTATCATAGTTTTGTTTTTTATAAGTTTACATGTACTAATTTACATGATGAATTAGTTCAAAATTCATTCAAATAGGTTCAAATACACAGCGAATGCCAGCCCCCAAAAAAATCACGATTCAGCAAAGAGAAGCCCTAAAATACTACTTAGAGCGCTTATCGGGTGTTCGTATTGAGCATAGTTACCATTGCATGGATTTGAGCAGCTATTTGCAAAAGAAGCATAAAATCAATGTCAGCGAGAGCACGTTGAAGCGAATTTTCGGTATGGTAAAATCCACAGATTCCGCCTCAGTCTATACCTTAAATCTTTTGGTTTCTGCCTTTGGCTTTTCCTCATGGAAAACCTTCACCCAAGAGATAAATTCAATTGACATTCAAAGTGTCAATATGCTACTCATTCATCGAATTTCTGGCCAAAAAGACTTTCCAATAACCAATGCATACTTTTTAAATCAATTAGATATCAGCCAATGGACCGGTGCTTACCAGCTACACTTCCTCATTGAATCTGCTGTGCGACTTGAAGACGAAAAATTACTGAACCAAATCTTAGAGCTCCCGGTAGAACAGACTGAAGCATCCACAAGTGACAAATTGTATTTTGCCCTCCAGCCGATTGCAGTGTACGCTGAATTACAAAACAAATTCATTATCAATTGGGTGAAAAAGAACATTGCTGATTCGAAGATTCTTCAAAAATATGTGCTTCAAGGGAATGTGTTTGATACCAAACTACTGGGTTTTTATGGAGAATGGCTAATCCAGGTTCCTGAAAATTACCCAGAGGATATGCCGCTATTTAAATCAATCCTACTGTGTCAGATGGCCTACCTAAAAAACGATATAGATCAGGCCAAAGCCAATTTGGATAAAGCTAAATTTTGGGAGTCACACTTACGCGATAAAATTTCTCCGATTCTAAAGGGAAGGTTGGCCGCTTGGAATTACATCCTCGAGGGAGATTTAAATTTATTAGCCACATTTTACGAACAAGAACCTTCGCTTATAGCCAAAATTGAACTCTTGGAGTTTGCCTCCAGATTGATTTGGCAGTATACTACTGAAAAACAGCAGTTACCCTTCATCAATGAATTGGATCTGGATGAATTCCCGGTATTTACTAGTTTTTACCAAAAAGGACGTTGTGATGTAATGCGATTGGTGAAGGCCATCAACCTGTTCAATGCTGAAAAAATTACGGAAGCAAAAAATCTATTGAGTGATATCAACCCTATTAATTTCCATTTTTCAGATAGAGAATGGTTGCAAGGTAAATACCAACAGATTCTAATTGCCTAAAAAAACTGAAAATATACAACTCCCAATAAAATAAGAAGGTTTCCTAACCATTCTCTTATCGCCAATTGGTCACCAAAATAGACTTTACTCACTAAGGCAGAAAGAGGGAAAAAGAGGATATTCAAAATACTTATTTGGGAGACTTGATAATTCTGATAGGCATAATTAAATAAAACACTACCACAAATGGTGAGCAAACCCATCAAAGGAAATAACCAATTTGAATTTCCGGAGGTGGTACTTTTTTCTTCACCTTGAATCCAAGATTTCCTCACAAAAAGAAGCAGCAACAAGATCACTGCTTCTTGGATTAAGGTAGTCCATTCCACAGATGTTGCTTTCAAAGGAATTGAAAGTAGGGAATGACCCAAAGACCAAAATAAAGTACTCAACAAGCCATAAATAAGGCCCTTTTTCAAAGCGGGTATAGAAGCTAAGGTAAACACCCCACTTATAATCAAAATCATACTAATTGGAAAACTTGACTTCAATTCTTCTTGCAAGATGCTATATGCAATGAATTGTTGACTAACCAATCCTACCAAATTCAACACCATTACATTTGGAAAAGAGAGGTGTTGGTT
>JBJOOF010000055.1:0-9078 GCA_046051425.1 Bacteroidota bacterium | reverse complement strand
CCGATACCCAAAAGGCCTTTTCCAATGCAGCAAATACTAAATTGGAATATTTCGCCCTCCTGCATCCTGAAACATTTGAAATTTTTGACACGTTTACGCAAGAGGGCGCAAGATCGCTTTGCATCGCTGCCTATGTAGGCCCGGTGAGATTGATCGATAACTTGCCCATTATTCCTTAATTTCGTGCTGCGAAAACTAAACCATGCAACTCCAACTCTTAAAATCAAAAATCCACCGGGTAAAAATCACCCAGGCTGAATTGCATTATGTGGGATCCATCACCCTGGATGAAAACCTGATGGATGCAGCACAGCTTTTTGAAAATGAAAAAGTACAGGTGGTCAATGTCAACAATGGGGAGCGCCTCGAAACCTATGTCATCAAAGGACAGCGGGGATCTGGCACAGTATGCCTCAATGGACCTGCAGCCAGAAAAGCAGCAGTAGGAGACGTAGTGATCATCATTGCTTATGCGGGCATGAGCCCAGAAGAAGCCAAAACGCACCAGCCTATCCTGGTATTTCCTGACGATAAAAACCAAGTCTTTTGACAATGCATCCCAAAATCAAACAAGTTCTACAAGTGGCCCTCTCACTGGGAATAGCCCTGTGGATTTTTTGGTTTTTGTACCGAGACATTGAATTTGACAGCCTCCAAACACAGCTGGCCTCCAGCAATTGGCTTTGGATTGGCGCATCTTTAGTAGTGGCCTGGGCTGGATACTGGCTTCGGGGTTGGCGCTGGGCCTTACTTTTCCGTCAGGAAGGAGATCAAGCCCCCGTCACTTCCAACCGAGCCTACCATGCGGTCATGGTGGGTTACCTGGTTAACCTCCTCATTCCAAGAGCTGGAGAAGTGGCCCGTTGTACCGTATTGACGCGCAACAACGGCATTCCCATCGGCCAAGCCATCGGCACCGTACTCGTCGAACGAAGCGTGGACCTCCTGTTTATGGCAGCCACCTTTTTCCTTGCCTTTCTGCTCGAAAGCCAACTGTTTGTTTCCCTAGCGGGTCAGCTAGTGGATATTTCCGCATTAACTAGCTCCCTACTTCGGCAACTTCCCCTATTTCTTGGTGGTGGAGTCCTCTTTCTCCTCTTGCTTTACTTCTTGGGTAAAAAATACCGTAACCATGGCTTTGTCAACAAGCTGCAACTCTTTTTCAGACAACTGCTTTCTGGGGTGCTTGCCATTCGCAACCTGAAAAATCCCCTCGGTTTCTGGTTGAGCTCAGTGGCGATTTGGATTATCTATTTCCTAACCATGTATACCGTCTCTCAAGGCATCGAGTCGGCTGCCAATTTGTCGGGCAGCCAAGTGCTCTTGGTGATGGTAATGGGAACTATTGGCATGATTGCACCTGTTCAAGGGGGAATTGGCACCTTCCATGCCTTGGTAGCCTATATTTTAGTCGTTTTTGGTGTTCCTGAAGCCGATGGCAAAATATTTGCAGCGATCATTCACGGCACCCAAATGCTATTGGTAATCGGGGTGGGACTAATCAGCTGGATTCTTATGCTGAAAACTCCCGCTTGGAAAAAACCTTTAACTTCTTAATTTCGTAACTACACCCAGTTAAAAATAAACTAGAAATGATTATCCTAATTGTCGTTGTATTTGCTATCCTCGGTTTTGTGGTTAGCAACAAGCTCAAAAGCAAATTCAAGTTGTATTCCCAGACTCCGCTTCAGGCCAACCTTTCCGGGGAGGAGATTGCCAAGCTGATGCTTGCCGATCACAATATTCATAACGTACGCGTCACCTGTGTTGAAGGCCAATTGACAGATCACTACAATCCAGCAGACAAAACGGTCAACCTTTCTCCAGATGTATTCTATGGTAGAAATGCAGCGGCTACTGCAGTAGCAGCGCACGAATGTGGACACGCGGTACAGCATGCCACTGCCTATTCCTGGTTGACCATGCGCTCTGCCATGGTTCCTATTCAAAACATTTCCAGCAAAGTGTTGAATTTCGTTTTGATTGCTTCCTTGTTTGGTGGATTCGCCTTGGGACTTCCTTACGAATTCATTGGCTATTTGGTCGTAGGCTCCTATTCCATCATGACCCTGTTCACTTTGGTGACACTTCCTGTGGAATTTGATGCTTCCAATCGTGCCTTGGCTTGGGTACAAAACCGCAATGTGGTCACTCCTTCAGAGTACGCCATGTCTAAGGATGCGCTCAACTGGGCTGCCCGCACCTACTTGGTAGCTGCCATGGCTTCTTTGGTTACCCTAGCTTATTACATCTTTGTTTTCTTTGGAAATAGAGATTAACCCAACTCATGCTTAGATGAAAAGGGACTTGCGTCCCTTTTCTTTTTTCATTCCATTTGTAGAAGTAAACCCAAATTTATTTTATGAATTTTCAACTGACTGAAGAACAACTTGCCGTACAGGAAGCTGCACGTGATTTTGCCCAAAGTGAATTACTCCCTGGAGTAATCGAACGGGATACCGAAGCCCGTTTCCCAAAAGAACAAATACAAAAAATGGGAGCCCTTGGATTCATGGGAATGATGGTGGACCCAGCCTACAGCGGTGGAGGAATGGACACCCTCTCTTATGTCATTGCCATGGAGGAGATTTCCAAAATTGATGCCTCCGCATCCGTATCCATGTCCGTCAACAATTCCTTGGTCTGCTGGGGATTGGAAAAATTCGGAACCGAAGAGCAAAAGCAAACCTACTTAACCAAATTGGCCACAGGCGAAGTAATTGGAGCTTTCTGCTTGTCCGAGCCCGAGGCAGGATCTGATGCCACCTCCCAGCAAACTACTGCTACCCTAGAAGGGGATTATTACCTCCTGAATGGAACCAAAAACTGGATCACCAACGGTTCCTCCGCCTCCATCTACCTGGTCATCGCCCAAACGGATGCAAGCAAAGGTCACAAGGGCATCTCCGCTTTTATTGTGGAAAAAGGCTGGGATGGATTTGTGGTAGGCAAGAAGGAAGACAAACTAGGGATTCGCGGTTCGGATACCCACTCACTAATGTTTACAGATGTCAAGGTCCCCCTCAAAAACCGCATTGGAGCAGAAGGATTTGGGTTCACTTTTGCTATGGAAACTCTCAATGGTGGACGAATCGGGATTGCCGCCCAAGCACTAGGAATTGCTTCTGGAGCTTACGAACTGGCATTGGCCTACTCCAAGGAACGAAAGGCATTCGGTAAGCCCATTAGCCAACACCAGGCGATTCAGTTCAAGTTGGCCGATATGGCTACCCAAATAGAGGCTGCCCGACTTCTAGTCTACAAAGCCGCATGGCTCAAGGACCAAGGAGAAGATTATGCACAGGCTTCGGCTATGGCCAAATTGTACGCCTCTGAGGTTGCCATGAATGTGACCATTGAAGCTGTTCAGGTACATGGAGGCTACGGCTATGTGAAGGAATACCATGTAGAACGACTCATGCGAGATGCCAAAATCACGCAGATCTACGAAGGCACTTCTGAAATTCAACGCATCGTAATTTCAAGAAACGTCTTGAAATAAACTACTAGAACCCATTCGAAGGGGGTAATTAGACAAAAATTACTCCCTTTTTTTTAGTGTTCGTAATTTTTTAATTCTAAAATGCATTTTTGTAATTAGAAAAATCATATTTTTAACCATAAATTTTTATTCGGCTATGGAGTATTACAACAAGGTCATTGAATCGGTTCAGGTTCGCTTTTTGAAAGGCAGCAACTACAAAATCGAAAAACCGATTACGGTTTTAAACTATCAAGAAAACGAAAACACCCTCCTCTTGCTCCATCATGGCAGCTTGAAGTTTGGCGAAGACCAGGAGCTAGTCAATGAGGGAGAGGTAATTTTCCTACCCAAGGACCGTAAAACCACCCTCACCTTCGGAAATAAAACATCCAAACAAGAAGCTACCGGCGAGCAATTTGCGGAGACTAGAAGAAAACACCTGCAGAGCATCAGCTACAAGGAAATCAAATCTGCGGAAGAAGACTGCATTTCGCTATTCCAGTTCGAATCCAAAGTTTTTGACGTAGTCAACTTTTTCAATTCCCTAGACATTCCTCCCTTTATCATTCGCTTCAATGACCGGATCACTACCTTGGTAGAGGACCTGATGAAGGAAATCGAAAATACGGGAGTGGGCAAGGAGCGCAGCTTGAAATCGCTTACCGAAGTACTGGTGATTGAATTGCTTCGACACATTCTGAAGAATCGCCTCTTCACCGAAGAGCTATCCACAAATGCTACCTACTTCAAGGACCCACGCTTAATCGACCTCTTCAACTACATCAAGAGCAATATCGGGGGAGACCTCTCCAACAAGGTGCTTGCCAAAATCGCCAATGTATCGGAGGACTATGTAGGACAATACTTCAAGATGCTTACGGGCATCAATCCACAGGACTACATCGAGTACCAGCGCCTAGAAGCAGCGGTGGATTTGCTTCGCACCACCAAAAAATCCATCCGTACCATCGGCAAGGAAGTGGGCTACAAGGACACGGCTTATTTCTGTCGAAGATTTAAGATGATGTATGGGGTGCCTGCCGGCAAAATGCGTAGACGCGAGTCGCTGATTAACGTTTAACCTTTGAGGTCTTTAAGACCTCGAAGGTTTTAGGTTTTTTTTTAAACATTCGAGGTTTGTAAAACCTCAAATGTTAGAACCCTTGAGGTCTCCAAGACCTCGAGGGTTTTTGTTCTTAGTTTTTTTAAACCTTCGAGGTTTGTAAAACCTCAAAGGTTACCCCTTCTTCTCTACCGTTTTTTCTTCTCCAGCAAAAAATTGTTCGTAAAGCTTGTCCTTCGCTAGCGCAAGGCCCAGGAAAAGAACTTTTTGAGCTAATCCAGTCCATAGCGAAGATTGCTTGGGTTGGGTAATTCGCTCTTTCAATTCTGGATTGAGCAAGCCTTCACGCTCCAATACCTCCAATGCCTTGTCGGTATTTTTTGCTTTCTTTTTGTTGGTCAGCTGCACGACACCATAGACGACCAATGCGCTGACCGCTACCACAGCACCTACTTTGACCCAGTCCTCAGAACCTTTTTTGAAGACATTGAGCTGCTTGGCTAGCGCCTGCTCCAGCTCTTCTGATTTTTTCTCAAGTTCCTTACTCATTGGAGTTTTTTTCCTTTCGTTGAATTAAAAATAAAGTTCTTCAGCGAGGTATTCACCTGCTGCTGAAAGCCCTGAGAATCCCGAGTCAGGTACAAGAAGATCACTACTATCAGATACCCCAGCGCCACCACCAAGAATCCAAAGTATGGGCTTTGGGTGACCTGACTGATGTAAAAGGCAAGGGACAAAGAAAGAAATAGCCCTGCCACCAACAATATGGAGCCAATCAACACCAATAAAATCAGACGAGAAAGCATTCCGACCAATTGGTCCTGAATATCTGACTTGACGAGTTCGATTTTCGTTTCGATCAGGGATTTGATCGTCTGTAAGATCTCAGCAAAATTCAACATACCGAAAATTTTTGTTGGGAAAAGGGCTCATTAGAATCACCGAATATACTTAAAAAAGAGCCGACTGAAAAAGGAAGGCCTTCCTTATTTTTCCCCCTCCTGGTAGTACTGGTACCGCAGCACAAGCTCTAAGGCCAACAAGATCGCTTCATTGACTGGATGCAAGGCCGAAAGTGCCTCATCCACGTCCTTGAGTCGGGTGTAGTAGGCAGGAGCCAAAGGGATGTCCAGATCGTCATTGATCCGGCTGGTTACTTCTTGGAAGGCTTCTGGCCGTTCTGCTTTGAGCAATTTACAGGTGATCAATTCCTTCAGATTGGTCTTGTTGTTTTTTCGAGCAGAGGCCCCAAATACACGACAGATCAATCCCCTTTTGGCATAGTTGCCACAAAACCCCTTGCTCAAGTCAGCAGACTGCGCTCGATACACCACACAAACTCCCTTGGATTTGTCTGCAGCAAGCTGAGCAGCAAGCTCCTCAGCCTTCCCCTTCTCGTACAAATCAAAAGCTAGTGGCAAAAATTCCAAGGCCGAGGCAGGCACCTCTGGATTGGAGCAGCAAAAGCCACAATCCGAAATACATCCCATCCCCGCCTCTTCGTGGAATTGCTTGGATTGCTCCTCCAACTCCACAAAAAGCCCTTCTACCGCCTGCGCCTTTTCAAAAAGATTCATCTCGATCTAGTTACCGAACAAAATTAACAGGCCTTTTGGGTATTTGGCTAAGAATGCAACTTGATTTTTTTCTACTCTAAATCAGTCACTTGTCCTGATTTTTTTAAAATTCCCCATCTTTACTGCCTAGGAATCGTATCCTTGAACCAAAAATAAGGAATAACATGAGTGAGCTAGAAGATAAAAATTCGGAAGAACAGATCCGAAATGCCTTTAAAGAACGGGATTGGAATGAAATCAAAAGTGCCGACTCCTGGGCCATCTTTAAGGTGATGTCTGAGTTTGTCGAGGGCTTTGATAAATTGGCCAAAATCGGCCCCTGTGTCACAATTTTTGGTTCAGCCCGTACTCCTCGTGACCATGCCTACTACAAAATCGCCGAAGAAATCGCCGCCAAACTCGTTCGCCATGGCTATGGAGTGATCACTGGAGGCGGTCCAGGCATCATGGAAGCAGGAAATAAGGGCGCCTTCTCGGAAGGAGGAAAATCCGTGGGGCTCAACATCCAGCTCCCGTTCGAACAGTTTAACAACCTCTACATCGACCGAGACAAGCTGCTCAACTTTGATTATTTCTTTGTGCGTAAGGTGATGTTTGTTCGCTACTCCCAAGGTTTTGTCGTGCTCCCCGGAGGATTTGGGACGCTAGACGAGTTTTTTGAAGCGCTCACCCTTATCCAAACCAACAAGATTGGGCGATTCCCAATCGTACTCGTGGGCAAGGATTACTGGGGTGGATTGGTGGACTGGATCAAAAGTAGATTGCTTCAGGAAGACCTGCACTACATCAGTGAATCGGATTTGGACCTATTCTGTGTGGTGGATACCGCCACGGAAGCCGTCAAAGTGATCGATGAATTCTACAGCAAATACCTGCTTAGCCCTAATTTCTAAGGCTGCCTTCTCAAAAATATTGATCTGAAATTAGGATACTTTCAGGCGAAGTTCGCCCTGTCTTTTGACCACCTTGAGGTCAAAAAACTGGTTAACAAATCCCTTGCAGTGGTTCTCTGCCCATTCTGCACGAGATTCTGTGTCGTGAAGTAAAGTCATCCGAAGTAGGGTCTTCACGTAAGGCTCGTGCTGGCCCAGTTGCCGCACATAGGAAACCAAAGTTGCAGTCCAGTCTTCTTGGAATTTTTCGAAGTGCGTGCGCCCATCAAATAAAAGTTCGAGCTGGTTGTCCCCATGACGGAATCGGTAGATGCCGCAAAGCTGTCTGTAGATGACCCGGATTCGCTCGCGAGGAAATTCTTTTCTCTCCAAAATCGAACGATAGGTGTGGTCCATCAACTGCAGGGGATTGTACAGTTGGGTATATGACGCTTTTAATTCGGCCACCATCTGACCCAACAACTCCTCCTCCAGCACCGATTGGGCCTGACGAAGGATGTAGTTTTTGTCCAGAGGGAAAAGTTTTTGAATCATTAGCGAACGCTTTCTTTTACAAAAATAGAACTTCTTGCAAAAAATGTCTCCTTTCCTGGAAGGAAAAGCAAATCTTGCTCAAATTACTTCTTGCTTGCAGCTGCAAACATCTCCTCAATGAGAAGGGTGTAAAAATGGGACACTTCGATGCCCATCGTCCGCACCTGTTGCGAGATCAAACTGGTCTCGGTTTGGCCCGGCACCGTATTGATCTCAATAAAATAGAAGGCCCCAGTATCCTCTTGAAGGAAGTAGTCGATTCTGACTGCCCCCTTGCAGTTGAGCACTGCATAGACCTTTTTCGCAATGCGCTCCACACGTGCCACCTCTTCGGAATTCATACGCCCAGGGGTGATTTCCTCACATACACCGGGCACGTATTTGGCTTCGTAATCAAAAAACTCCCTGCTGCTGACAATCTCCGTAGCCGGCAACACGGTAATCTGTCCCTTTTCTTTAAATATCCCCACTGAAAACTCCCTGCCAGACACAAATTCCTCCACAAGCACCTGGGAATCTTCCGCAAAGGCCTTGTCCAAGGCTTCCGGCAATTCTTCCCAACTCTTCACCTTAGTCATGCCGATGGAACTTCCACCATTGTTGGGCTTGATAAATAAGGGCAATTGAAGTTCTTCCTGAATTCTAGATGCGGCAGTTGGCTCCTGCTCAAAAAGCTGCATCGAACGGGCCACCTGCAATTCAGGGATGGTCTGCACGATGGCCTTGGTATAGCCCTTGTTCATCGTGATCGCAGAGGTAAGCTGGTCACAGGTCGTGTAGGGGATGCCGAGCAAGTCAAAGTAGCCCGCTAGCTTGCCGTCCTCGCCAGGAGATCCATGCAGGATAGTAAACACCCCATCAAAAGTGATTTTTTTACCCTCCAATTGCAGGCTAAAATCATTGAGATCCACAGCGATTTTCTCCCCAGAAGGAGTCAAATGGTACCAATCCCCCGGATAGATGTAGATCGTAAATACCTCGTAAAGCGTACGGTCGATGGTCTTCTCCACCACGGCGGCACTTTTTAAGGAGATTACTGACTCACCTGTAAAGCCTCCGGTGACCAAGGCAATTTTCTTTTTCATGGGGAAAAATTTATGCTGCGAAATAGCTTATTTTCTGTTTACGCTCCAAAGGTTTAGAATCCCTGAGCCATTTTATATCTTTAGGCCTTTCGATTCACCTGATCTGTATCCAAAAATAAAAAAATATGAGTAAGAATTGGCAATTCCGAGTACTGCTTTGCTGCGCAATGGCCGCGTTCAGCTTTTCGCTCCAGGCACAAACTCCTAAAAAAGTGAGTTTGGAGGACGTGTTCAAAAAAGGAACCTTCTCCCAAAAGTCGGTTTATGGCATCAACTGGATGAAGGACGGCAACTATTACAGTTCCTTAGTTCAGCGAAATGGGGCTCCAGCCGTAGTGAAAATCAAGGTCAGCACTGGCGAAGAGGTGGGAGTCCTACTCGACGGACAAGCCTTAGGCATCGCATTTTCGGATTACAGTTTCAATGCCGATGAATCCAAGGC
>JBJOOF010000054.1:0-13154 GCA_046051425.1 Bacteroidota bacterium | reverse complement strand
AAGATTTAGGCGGCCTAGCGCAGGGGTCCCACCTCTTCCCATCCCGAACAGAGAAGTTAAGCCCTGCAGCGCCGATGGTACTGGGGTTACACCCGGGAGAGTAGGTCGCCGCCACATTATTCAAGCCCTTCGATTCACTTCGAAGGGCTTTTTTGTTTTTAGCAGAAATACGAAGTACGAGTGACGAAGTATGGAAACTAAACTAATGTCGTATGCAGAACGGTGATTGAAGATTGATGAAGTAGGGAAGACTAGCCTGCCTGACGCAGGCAGGTCTCCAATGTCAGCAGGCTTTTAGTCTCTTCTCTTGCATCTTGGCTCTTGTGTCTTTTTAATTATGCCTTACAAATCCTCCAGATAATCAATAGGATTCAGGTAGAACATTTTCTTCCAGCCCTGCTTGTCTTCGTCTATACGCCAGAAATAAGGAATTGGGGTTGCCAAAGCATAATGCAAGTGTGGCGGTTTGCCAGCAGCATTCCCTGTTGTACCGACGGTACCCAGTTGCTCTCCGTTAGCAACAAAGGAGAAGTTTGAAGTGGTAATTTCGTTTAGATGCGCATAGTAATGCAAGCGCCATTTGGGACCTAAAACCAGTACAATATTTCCACCCAGTTTGAGTTGTCCAGTATAAAGGACCAGTCCACTCGTAGCAGAGTGAACAGGTGTTCCTTGTCTTGCAAAAATGTCCACTCCCTTGTGGGTACCAGATTTTCCCCAAGGATAATACCAAAATGATTGTTGATTGTAGCTCGATTGTGAAGCTCCTTCAACCGGCATGGAATAATGCTGTGGATACAGCAGCCCCATACCAATTACCGCTAAAAGTAGGAGCCCCAGTTTTTTAAAACCCTTCATGGATGGATTCGTTTTTCAATCCCGTGCAAAAAAAGTACCAAGTACTAAGTATTAAGTACCAAGTACCAAGTAGGGATTCGTGTTAGGACCTAAATGGTACTTCTGGAAGATCTTTGTACCTGGTACAACTCATGGTACCTGGTACATAGTACAAAAAAAGGCTACTTATTCGTAGCCTCCTTTCTTTTTTTCTCTTTTTTCTTCCTTTTTCTCCTTTGGAGTTTTGGTAGGCGCTTTCTTTGTCGCTTTCTGGGAATTCATTCCTTTAGCCATCTTCGTATGGGGTTTAGGGGTTCAACAGATTAACTCGTATCCTAAGCTAGGAAAATTCCAGGAGGAACCAAATCCATATTCTCCTCAAATATCAATTTCATTGACTTTTTACAGCGATTTATAACAGTTTGTAATACCGCACATACGCGATCCATTTTCCGTCTGGAGACCAGCTATGCACATTAATTGTGCCCTGACCTCCAAAAAACACAGGCGTTAGGTCTTTACTTTCCCGAGAATTCAGGTCAAAAATTCGAAGCTTTACATCTTTACCAAATGGATGGGATCCTTTTTGATCCTCTAAATAGGAAATATAAACTAGCTTTTGATTGTCTGGGGAAGGGTGAGGAAACCAATTGTCTAATTCATCAAAAGTAAGCTGTTCCTGATTGCTACCATCAGCCTTCATCCGGAAAAGATGCATCCTTCCAGTTCGGTGAGAATTAAAATAGATCCATTGTCCATCGTAACTGTATTCTGGGCCATCATCTAATCCCTCCTCTGTTGTCAAGCGAACTTCCTCCCCGCCCTGTGTGGGTACCCGATAAACATCCCATTTCCCATCTCTTTCGGCACAATACGCTAAATAGTTTCCATCTGGGCTGATTCCATGCCAGTAACTAGGGTAATTTGGAGTGATTAATTTAGGAGTTCCACCTGCAAGTGGAACGGTGTAAATTCTGGACCCTAAGCCTTTTTCATTTTTGCTGTAAACAAGGATTTTTCCATCAAAACTGAGTCCATGGTCATTATTTACGGTGGAAATTACGCCTTCTTGAACGAGACCCAAACTCTTGCCATTCAAGTCAATTTTTTCCAATAGCCCTCCCGAATTGATAAGCAAATAATCCCCCTCTCTGGACCAGTTGGGAGCTTCAAAATGTCGATTTTGACGAATAATACTTCTTTCCTCACCCGTCATGACATTTAAGATAACAAGCTCACTTGCTATATTTTCTTGAACTTGAGCGAATCCTTTTACTCCAATTAGAAGCAATAAAGCTAGCAGTACTGATTTCCTCATGATTTCTTTAGGGATTGATTTTCATGAAGTTAGCAGTAAATTATTTTTTCAGTTCACCACCTGTACCCAGAAATTATCCTTCGGTAAAAATTCTCCTATCTCCCAAAAGGTTTGCTTATGCAAGTGCATGGTCTCCTCAAACCAGGCCTTATCCTTGGCTCCCACGGAGATCAATAATCCTCCGCTTGTTTGAGGATCGCAAAGGGGCACCAACTCCATCCCGTTTACTCCGGTTACCTTGGGATTGAATGCATTCCAATTCCGATAGGTGTTGTCTGGAAAAATAAACTGTTGAATATAGTCAGCCACGCCGTCGATCATGGGCAGCTTGCTAAACTCAAGCTGCAAGGTGAGGCCTGCTCCCTCAGCCATTTCCAGCGCATGTCCTAGTAAGCCAAACCCAGTGACGTCCGTGAGGGCATGTACCTCCTCGTGGTTGCCCAAAACCTCTCCAATGGAGTTGAGTTGGCAAGCGATATCTACTAAGTTGCGGTAGTCTCGATCGTTGATTTTCTGCCGTTTTAACGCGGTAGCCAATACCCCAATCCCTAGTGGCTTGGTCAAGAACAATAAATCCCCCTCCTTGCTCCCTGTATTTTTCTTGATTTTTCTCGGGTGCACCAATCCATTCACAGAAAGCCCGAAAATGGGATCCTTGGCAGCAATGGAATGTCCTCCCGCTAGCTCTATCCCAGCCTGGGAACAAGCCAATTTGGCTCCTTTCAGTACTTTGGCAGCAAGTTCAGGTGCTAGCTTCTCTA
Source organism: Bacteroidota bacterium (assembly GCA_046051425.1). GTDB lineage: Bacteria > Bacteroidota > Bacteroidia > Cytophagales > Cyclobacteriaceae > Algoriphagus. The sequence goes on along the minus strand of JBJOOF010000054.1, from coordinate 10,238 downwards.
CAGGCCAACTCAATATTGCATTTGCGAAAAGAGGCTTTCCGCCCATGGCGTACACATCGGAAATGGCATTGGTCGCCGCAATGCGGCCAAAGTCAAATGGGTCATCCACTATTGGGGTGAAAAAATCTACGGTATTAATGATTGCAATATCCTCGGATACCTGATACACGGCCGCATCGTCCTTGCTCGAATTTCCTACAAGTAGCCGTGGGTCAGTTTGTGCGAAGGAGCCGCTCGCTCCAAGAATTTGGTCCAGTACAGCAGGTGCAATCTTACAGCCACAGCCTGATCCTTCACTCCACTCCGTCAACCTAGTCACTTGTTCCATTGCTTTTTGGTTTTGTTTGTAATAGTAAGTCCACCTGCTCCTCTAAAGATTTACCTGCTAGATTTAGTCGGATAGTTTTTGAAGGTTCGTGGCGCTGCAAGTCAAACTCGTAGGTCTTGTCGTAATAGCCTAGCAGGATGGTAATCCAGATTTCTGACTCACCTGCGCGGATCGCCTCTAGTGCTTGGGTGGTTCGATCTCCTCCCAAGCGCTTGTGCAATCGCAGCACGGCAGCTAGGAGTTCTTCCTGGTCCAGATGTGCATATTCACTTGCGATATGCCCGATGCGTTCGGCCTCGGATTTTTCCACTTCAATACGCGGACTTTCGGTCATCTGTGCGTAAAAAGCATCTGGGAGGATGATGCGTCCAATTCTTCGGCTCTCATTTTCTACCCAAATAGCCTGGTTTGCATTCATTTCGCGTAACTCTTCCGCCAAAAGATTTTCAAATTGCTCCACAGTGGGTTGAGGGGCTTGCCCAATGGACCCAAAGGAGGACCCCTTGTGATTAGCCAGTCCTTCCAAATCGATGACCTGCTCGCCCCGTTCTTGGAGTTGATGGAGTAAAACCGTCTTTCCTGCTCCTGTGCTGCCTCCCAAGATTAGGATGGGGAAGGGCTTTCTTACCCAAGAAAATGTGAAACTTCGGTAAGTTTTGTATCCTCCTTCGAGTCTAAAAATCTCAAATCCTACCATCGTTAGTAGCCAAGAAAGGATCTGACTTCGCATTCCTCCTCGCCAGCAATACAGAATCAATTTTTTAGCTGGAAATTTCCGTAACGCCTCTTTTTGAATGAGGTGAAAGCGTGGTCCTACCAATTCAAAACCCTTGATGGTTGCTTTTTCAGCCCCCGCAGTCTTGTAAAGGGTGCCCACAGTAATCCGTTCGGCGTTGTTGAGGATAGGGATATTGACTGCTCCAGGAATATGACTTTGTTCAAACTCCCCCTCACTGCGGGCATCCACTACCGGCAGTTGCTGGCGCAATGTCCAAAATTGGTCAAGGGATAAAGTTACTTCAGCCATGGAGTTAGGGAAGATAAAAAAAGCCGCAAAGGTTTCTTTACGGCTTTAGGGAATGCTGGTTATTAAATTAAAGCTGTGCGTCTAGCTTTTGGGCCAAAACTGCTTTTGGAACAGCGCCCACTTGCTTATCAACGATTTCTCCTCCTTTAAAAAATAGGAGGGTAGGGATGGAACGAATGCCAAAAGCTTGCGCTACAGAAGGATTGGCATCTACATCCACCTTTCCAATCACTGCTTTTCCTTCGTAATCTGACGCCAATTCTTCTACTACTGGGCCAATCATTTTGCATGGGCCACACCATTCTGCCCAAAAGTCAACCAAGATAGGTTGGCTTCCAGAGATGATTTCTTCAAAGTTTGCGTCGGTAATTTCAATTGCTTTTGCCATGGGATGCTTTCAGGTAAGGTTCTTTTTTCAAATATATCAGCAAAATGCAATTGAATCCGAATAAGTTCCGTTCAATTTTAATTAAATGCTGAGGTTGGGGTATTTTTTATAGGATAAGTTAACGATCCATGATTTTATAGGCCACTTCCGGCATGAGTTTTAACTCCTTGATCAGCTCGGCACTCGGGTCTACCTTAATTTTTTTGGAGAAAAGTTCTAAGCTAATATTCTCTTGCTGGTCTACCACTTCAATATACAATTTGGCTTCGCCCTTGTACTTGGCAGTGATGGTTTCTAATTTTTCCATCAGCTCGTAAGTCAAGTCATTCAAATTGATATTGACCTTGAGGCCTTTGATGAGTCGGCCTCGAATCTCGCTGAGTAGGGAGATGGCATTGATTTTAAACTCCAACTCGTTCTCTGCCCCCCACTTTTTTTGAACCACAGCACCTGAGATAAACAAAAACCAGCCCGTCATGAAGTATTGTTTAAACTTCACGTAATCTTCTCCAAAGAGGAAGAAGGTAAAGGAACCATGGTAATCTTCCACCGTTAGCGTTCCGAAGGGCTTGCCGTTTTTGGTAGTGCGGTGGGCAAAGCTTGCTACTGAGCCCGCCATACGCAATTCATTTTTTCCTTTGAGCCCCTCCAAATCAGTAAGGGCCGTCAGCGTAGCATTGGTAAAGGAGTCGATCTCCAATTGGTACTGATCTAGGGGGTGCCCTGAGATAAAGAGGCCCACTACTTCTTTTTCGATATTCAGTTGTTGAATCTGTGAAAAGGGCTCCATGGCTGGAACAGATGGCAGCGGAACCTCTGCGGTACCTGAGCTACCGCCAAAAAGGCTGACCTGCGCACTGTCTTCTTCTTGCTGGATTTTCTGGGCGTATCGGCTTGCTTTTTCAATCAAACTGATATCTCCTTCTGGAGCTTCCAAGAACTGTCTTCGGTGGTGTTCTTTGAAGCAATCAAAACTACCTGCCATGGCCAATGCTTCCATGGTTTTCTTATTCAGTGCACGAGAATTTACCCGCTTGGCAAAGTCGAAAATGTTCGAATAAGGACCATTGCTCACGCGTTCCTTGATGATTTCTTCCACAGCTCCTGCTCCGGCACCTTTGATGGCAGCCATACCAAATCGAATTTCGCCTTGAGTATTTACGGTAAATCCACTCTTGGATTCATTGACATCGGGTCCAAGAACCGAGATTCCCATCCGTCTACATTCTTCCATGAAAAAGGTCACCTGCGTGATGTCATTCATGTTGTTGCTCAGCACAGATGCCATGTATTCTGCCGGGTAATGCGCCTTGAGATAAGCCGTCTGGTAGGCAATCCAGGCATAGCAGGTGGAGTGAGACTTGTTGAAGGCGTAGGAGGCAAAAGCTTCCCAGTCTGTCCAGATTTTCTCCAGCTTTTTGGCATCGTGTCCTTTGGCGGCGGCCTGCTCCACAAACTTGGGTTTCATCTTATCCAATACATCCTTCTGCTTCTTACCCATTGCTTTTCGCAGGACGTCTGCCTCACCCTTGGTGAAGCCAGCAATCTTTTGGGAAAGTAGCATGACCTGTTCCTGGTAAACCGTGATTCCGTAGGTTTCTTCCAGGTATTCTTTCATGTCCTCTAAATCGTAGGAAATGGGTTCTGCACCATGCTTTCTTTTGATAAATGAGGGGATGTACGCCAAAGGGCCTGGACGGTACAGTGCATTCATGGCAATCAAATCTGCAAAAACTGTAGGCTTGAGTTCGCGCATGTATTTTTGCATACCCGGACTTTCGTACTGAAAGATGCCGACTGTTTCGCCGCGTTGAAAGAGTTCGTAGGTCTTGACATCGTCAATCGGGAAAGTATCCGCATCCAATTGGATGCCGTGTCGCTCTTTGACGATTTTAATGGCATCCTTGATTAGGGTCAGTGTTTTTAGCCCCAAAAAATCCATTTTGAGTAGCCCTGCGGATTCCACTACGGCGTTGTCAAACTGGGTACAAACCATGTCCGAATCCTTGGCTAAGGCTACAGGGACAAAGTTGGTGATGTCGGAAGGGGTGATGATGACTCCGCAGGCATGGATCCCCGTATTGCGGACCGACCCTTCCAAGACAGCTGCTTGGTTGATGGTCTTGGCAGACTCATCGATGCCTTGGGCGATGCGAATCAGTTCCTCCGCTTTCTGAAGTAACTCGCCCTGTCCCTTGAGTTTTTCTAATAAGGCAGGTCTATTCTTAGCCAATTCAAAAAGCGTCTTCAACTTGATTTCAGGCACCAAGTTGGCCAGTCTTCCCGCTTCTGCCAAAGGCAAGTTGAGTACACGAGCGGTATCTCGAATGGCAGATTTGGCTGCCATGGTGCCGTAAGTAATGATTTGAGCCACCTGGTTGGTGCCGTACTTGTTGATCACGTAATCAATCACCGCTTGGCGACCCTCGTCATCAAAGTCAATGTCAATATCGGGTAAGGATACTCGGTCTGGATTTAGAAAACGTTCGAATAGGAGGTCGTATTTGATGGGGTCGACATTGGTGATAGCCACACAATAGGCTACCGCAGAACCTGCTGCAGATCCTCTTCCAGGACCTACGGATACGCCCATATCACGGGCAGCCCTTGTAAAATCCTGAACAATCAAAAAGTATCCGGGATAGCCCGTGTTTTCAATGGTTTTCAGTTCAAAGTCCAGACGCTCCTGAATTTCAGGATTAAGTTCTGGGTATCTTTTCTTAGCTCCCTCATAAGTGAGGTAGCGGAGGTAGGCATTTTCGCCACGCTTGCCCCCGTCTGCCTCGTCTTCGGCATGCTTAAACTCCTCCGGGATGTCAAATTTTGGCAACAATACCTCTCGAGCCAGTTTGTAGGCTTCGCACTTGTCCACGATTTCCTGAGTGCAAAGAATCGCCTCAGGCAAATCGGTGAAAAGTTGCTTCATTTCCTCCGGACTCTTGAGGTAAAACTCGTCGTTTGGAAAGCCAAATCGAAACTCTCTGCCTCGCTTGCCAACATACTTTTTAGGCTTTTCTACCAGTTCACCATCTTTTACACACAGCAAAATATCGTGTGCTTTGGCATCGCCCTTTTCGTTGTAGTAGCTGTTGTTGGCGGCGAAATACTTGACACCGTATTTCTGGGCAAATTCGAGGAGCACTTCATTCACCTTGTCTTCTTCAGGGATGCCGTGGCGATTCAGTTCTACGTAAAAATCTTCCCCAAACTGTTCCTTCCACCAGACAAAAGCCTCTTCAGCTTGCGTCTCTCCCACATTGAGGATGAGGTAGGGAATCTCGCCCCAAATGCCTCCTGTGGTGGCAATCAAATCGCCTTTGTACTGAACTAGGAGTTCCTTATCGATACGTGGCACATAATAAAAGCCTTCAATATTTGCATAGGAGGCTAGTTTGGCTAGGTTGTGGTATCCTGCCTTATTTTTTGCCAGCAGTACGGTTTGGTAGCCATCGTCCTTGGCGGTTTTATTCCTTCTGTCCCGACAGAGGTTAAATTCTCCTCCAAGAATCGGGATAATGTCCTTGCTCATGGCTTCTTTCACAAAGTGAAAGGCTCCCATCATGTTGCCATGGTCGGTCATTGCTAAGGCTTTCATGCCAAGGGATTTGGCTTTGGCAATGAGGGTTGGGATTTCCGAAGTGGCCTGCAATACGGAAAATTGCGTATGCACGTGCAGGTGGGTAAAAGGGCTATCACCTAATTCTGCAGCAGGTGCTTGCTCAATTTTCCCCTCCACTGCTTTAGCCATTTGGGCTTGCTTTTGGGTCGGTTGTGCAAAATTAGCCTCTCCAAGTACAGGGGCCTCATACTTTACCTCCTCCCAAGTTACCCCAGGCTCAGTAGCCTGTATTTTTTGATTGATTAAACCAAAAAAGCATCTCGCAGTGGCATCGACGTCGTAAGCGGCATCGTGCGCGTCTCCAAAGCCTACCCCAAATAATTTTTGATGGAGTTCGGTCAAGGTTGGCCATTTAAACTTGCCTCCTTTGCCTCCAGGAAGTGCACAAAAATTGGTAGAAATGTCTTTGGTGTCCAATTCGGATTTGCCTTCAAAGGGCATGACCAAGGCGGCACGAAGAAATTCCGAACCCACCACATGGATGTCAAAGCCGATATTGTGGCCTACCAAATACTTCGTTTGTGCGACATCCTCTCGAAAGATCTGGAGGATCTCTTGCAGGGGATGGCCTTCTTCTAAAGCGCGCTTTGTGGAGATTCCGTGTACTTTTTCCGCATTGTAAGGAATAGTAAATCCCTCTGGGCGGATGATAAAATTCTTATTGGATAGTAGCCGACCCTTTTCGTCATGCAATTGCCAAGCGAGCTGAACTAGCCTAGGCCAATTGTCCAGGTCCGACATGGGGGCATTGTACGATCTGGGTAATCCAGTAGTTTCTGTATCAAAAATTAAGTACATGGGAGACTCGGGGAATGAGCACTCAAATTAGGGCTAAAAGTGGGAAGCAAAAAATGGAGGGACAGAAATTGTCGCAAAGACTTTCTAAGATTCTCTTATTTTTTCAATTAATTTTTAAGTAGTTGAAAAACAGAAACTTAAAATTCAAAATCAATAAAAATCCTTCTTAAAAGGTAGGGGGGATGTATTTTTTTGGACTTCGGGTTACCGCTTATCCTCCCAAGGCATGTAGACCACTTTTTTGGTCTGAAAAAATTCCTCTTTGAAGTAATCTTCCAGGTGGTAGCTGACGTAGGACTTGCCTGTTTCCTCCATTTCCTCATCCACGTCCCCACCTTTGAGGTAGAGGATGCCATTGGGGTAGTCGTTGATGTCCTCCTTTTTGATTTTCCCTTTCACCCAAGGGTAAAACTGGATCATGCGGGTGACGGCCCGGCTGACCACAAAATCGTATTTCCGAACCAAGGATTCTGCTCGTGCTTGTTGTGCCTCAACATTGGTGAGCTTCAGTGCTTTGGCTACTTCTTTGACGACGGTAATTTTCTTGCCAATGGAGTCGACCAAATGGAAGTGGGTATCTGGAAACAAAATCGCTAGCGGTATGCCAGGAAATCCACCACCCGTACCGATGTCCAATACCTTCGTTCCCGGTTGGAATTGCAGCACCTTGGCGATGCCCAAGGAATGGAGTACATGGTGCACGTAAAATTGATCCATGTCCTTGCGGCTAATCACATTGATTTTGGCATTCCAGTCCTGATAGACGGCTTCCAATTGCTCAAATTGCTGTAGCTGCTTGGCGGTAAGGTCAGGAAAGTAGGAGGCAATTAGGGCGCTAGTGGAGCTCATCAAATTTGGTTTTCTTTTCCAGCAGCAATTTCATAGAGCAATTCACGGGAACGATGCAACTGTGCTTTAACGGTTCCCAGTGGCTTATCGAGCTCTTGAGCGATTTCCTCGTAAGAAAGCTCGTCGAAGTAGCGCAGTTGCACTAGGGTTCTGTATTTCGCTGGGAGCTTGTCCACAAACAGGCGTACCATCTCGATTCGCTGAGACTTGATAAATTCATCTTGTGGGTTGTCATCTTTGTCCTCCACATCCATGGTGACAGCATTGCCGTTGTCATCCGAAAGGGTGTTATTTAAGCTCATGGTTTTGAGCTTTTTCTTTCGGATAAAGTCAATGGCATTGTTGGTAGCGATGCGAAACAACCAAGTTGAAAAAGTATACTCCTTCTTGAATCGTTCGAGATTACGAAAGGCCTTGGCAAAGGCTTCCATGGTCAGATCTTCTGCATCATCCGCATCGCGAATCATTTTCAGAATCATGAAATAAACCGCCTTTTTGTACCTCTTCATCAAGGTAGCATAGGCAGCTTGATCTTTTCCCTGAACAGCTCGGTCTATGAGTTGAAAATCCTCAAGAGCCTTGGATGAAAATTCGCGTTCGTTGCTGTTCATTTGGTGTTTTTTGCCTGATAGGATATGGATCCTAGAACCCAAAAGTATGCCAAGTACAACAAATCATTAATCAATACATTCAATTTGGGCAGATTTCCTTGCAGGTTTTTTGATGTTGCTTTAAAAATTGAGATTAACATAAAGGAACGTAGCCCTAATAAACCTAATACAACTAAGAAATACTCCCAGCTTAGTCCTATGCCAAAATAGATTAATAATCCTAATCCGCCAATCCAATAGAGTGCATGGGAAACACCATAAAGTCCCATTTTCCGTTTGTCTTCAACTTGAAAAAAACGCTCTGCATGCAACTGGTGTTTTTCGTGCTGAATATATTCTTTCCAATTTTCTTTAGGCGCAGATAAGGTAATTGCCTTTGAATCTATGACTACTTTAGTATTTGATCCAGTGGCATAGGTATTTACAAATATCGAGTCGTCTCCACCTTCTATGCCCCAAAATCCCCTAAACCCCTTCACTTCCAGAAAAAAGCTTTTCCGGTAGCATAAATTTTTACCTGTCCCCATAAAGGGAGCTTTCCAGAGTCCAAAAGAAAAGTAAAAAAGAGCCTTCAAGATGGTATCAAACTGGATCCATTGATTTAAAGCTCCAGATTTTTCAAGATAACTTGAAAAACCGATTGCAAAGGTTTTTCCTTCATCACGTACTGGAGCAGTCATTTTACGAATCCATTGGTCTGAATTGGGGAGACTATCCGCATCTGTGAGTAGAATGACGTCATTTTTGGCAACTTTTATACCCAAGGTAATCGCGAATTTTTTAGCGGTTACATGTTTTGGGGTATACTTTATCGTTACCGACCGGAGCTTGGGATACCGAATCATGAGATCTTCCAAAAGCCGCTTGGTTCTGTCACTGCTCTGATCATTGACGATCATCACGTCAAATTTTGGATAATCTTGTTCAAAAAGTTTTGGGATCAGCACTTTCAGGTGCTGAAATTTATTTCGTGCCGTGATTAAGACAGTCACGCCTTCCTCTGGGTATTGGATTCCTGATTTTTTAGATCCTCGGGTATACCAGGCAGTTCGAGAGAACACCATCAACAGGTACCCTCCTTGAATGAGAATTCCGAAACCGAAGAAAAACCACAATAAAAATAGGCCCATAGGTCAATACTGCTCAGCAAATATAAAATCAATTTCAGCAAGTCATTTAAGAATAAGTGGATATTTTTGCATTAGCAACTCTGTCCTAGACCGTCTTGCATTTTTGCTCCTTTTCGCGTTCCAATGAAGTTTGTTTTAGAAAAAAAAGATAGTCAAACCCATGCCCGTACAGGCAGTCTGGTTACCGACCACGGCACGATCCAAACGCCTATCTTTATGCCTGTGGGAACAGCAGGAACGGTGAAGGCGGTACACCAACGCGAATTAAAAAAAGATATCCAAGCCCAAATAATTCTAGGGAATACCTATCACCTCTACCTAAGACCCGGATTAGACACCTTGGAGAAAGCTGGAGGACTGCATCAATTTATTGGTTGGGACCGGCCGATGTTGACGGATTCGGGAGGATATCAGGTTTTTTCACTAGCCGGCACGCGAAAAATTAAGGAGGAAGGGGTGACCTTCAAATCCCATATTGATGGCTCCAAGCATTTTTTTGCCCCTGAAAACGTGATGGATATTCAGCGTAGTATTGGCGCGGACATCATCATGGCCTTTGACGAGTGTACTCCCTATCCCTGTGACTATGCCTATGCAAGGCAGTCCATGGAAATGACTCACCGCTGGCTGCTTCGCTGTCAAGACCGGTTCGACTCTACTGAAGGGAAGTATGGGTATAGCCAAAGCCTTTTTCCGATTATTCAAGGTTCAGTCTACAAAGATCTTCGCGTTCAAAGTGCCGAATTTATCGCTAAGCAGGGAAGGGAAGGGAATGCCATTGGCGGACTTTCTGTAGGTGAGCCAGCGGAACTCATGTACGAAATGACGGAATTGGTGACTGCTATTTTGCCAGCAGACAAGCCTCGATACTTGATGGGAGTGGGTACACCTGCCAATATTTTGGAGTGCATCGCCCTAGGTGTGGATATGTTTGATTGTGTGATGCCTACTCGAAATGCGCGCAATGGCATGCTCTTTACCTCAGAAGGAATTATCAATATCCGAAATGAGAAGTGGAAGGATGACTTTAGCCCCATTGACCCAGCAATCGGGAATGAAGTGAGTAGTACCTATTCTAAGGCCTACTTGAGGCACCTTACGGTCTCCAAGGAGATATTGGCGGCGCAGATTGCGAGTATTCACAACCTTTCCTTTTACCTCTGGCTAGTAGGTGAGGCAAGAGAGCACATTCAAGCAGGGGATTTTGCAAGCTGGAAAGCAGCCATGGTCAAAAAAGTAAGCACACGATTGTAAGATGAAAATTCTAGACAAGCTCATCATCAAAGAATTTTTGAAGACCTACTTTTTTGTAGTCGTCCTCCTGGTTCTGGTGGTTTTGGTCTTGGATTTTACGGAGAAAAACGACACCTACATCCGGAATCAAGTGCCCACTCGGGATATCCTTTCGTACATGGGCAATTACGGCTTGTATTTGAACAACCTGCTGACACCAATTACGGTCTTCATTTCCGTCATTTTTATTACTTC
>JBJOOF010000053.1:0-7098 GCA_046051425.1 Bacteroidota bacterium | reverse complement strand
ATTCCCATGGGTGATGTGGCTAATTTAAAAGTTAAGGTAATGAAAAAGTCCCTGCTGAACTAATCAGAGGGACTTTAGAACCAACACAAGGAAGGTAAAATTATTTGTTCAAGGTCGCCTGAACTTCAGTTGAAGGAACCATTTCTTCTCTAAAGGTGTAAGCGCCAGTCTTTGGAGACTTTACCGCACGAATTACTTTGGCGTAAGATACGCCACCTTCTTTTTTTAGGGTTGCTACTACTTTCTTAGCCATTGCTTTTTCGTTTATGGGACAGGGTCCCGAGCTAAAATTACTTTATTTCTTTATGAACAGTTACCTTCTTAAGGATTGGGTTGAACTTCTTCAATTCCAATCTTTCGGTGGTGTTTTTTCTGTTTTTGGTTGTGATGTATCTAGAAGTACCTGGCATGCCAGAGTTTTTGTGCTCTGTACACTCCATAATCACTTGTACTCGGTTGCCTTTCTTAGCCATCTCTGAATTGATTTAAGGGACTGTGACTGGATTATCGGATGACAATCATGCCTTTCTGCTGTGCTTCTTTCAACACTGCAGTAATGCCATTTTTGTTGATTGTCTTCAATGCCTTAGAGCACACTTTCAATGTAATCCAAGCGTCTTCTTCAGGAACGTAGAAACTCTTCTTGTGAAGATTTGGGTAAAATCTACGTTTCGTCTTGTTGTTCGCATGGGACACGTTGTTACCTACTTGAGGTCTTTTGCCTGTAATGTCACAAACTTTTGCCATGATGATATATACTTAATGGTATGCGTTTCTGTATTGGGTCTGCAAATATCGGAACTTTTCGGATATTAACAACAAGCAAATTTAAAAATATTCCTTCGATTTTCAGGATTTTGGATAGGGGCAATGTTTGCAGCCACTTCCGCAGCAATAGCCACGTTTTAAATGGTATTTTTCGGTAAAAACCAATAGGCCCTGGGCATTGATGTAATAATCCTCCGGAGTTAAGGCTGTGACTGGCTTCTTTTCGTTTTTCATGGCATAGCCCAAGGGCAATTCCTATATTTGTATGCGGCAGCAAACTGCCGAAAGACAAATTTAAGCAAATCATGGAGATCATCACCTCAAGCAGCCAAGCTATCGCATTAGAAGAAAAGTACGGAGCACACAATTACCATCCTTTGCCCGTGGTATTGACCCGTGGAGAAGGCGTTTTTGTATGGGATGTGGAAGGAAAGCGGTACTATGATTTTTTGTCAGCCTACTCGGCGGTCAACCAAGGTCACTGCCATCCGCGCATCAAAGATGCGATGATTGAGCAGCTCGGTACGCTTACCCTGACTTCCCGTGCATTTCACAACGATCAGCTGGGACCTTTTGAACAGTACATTACCCAGTATTTTGGATTTGATAAGGTATTGCCCATGAATACCGGTGCTGAAGGGGTGGAAACGGCTCTCAAGCTTGCGCGCAAGTGGGGGCATGAGGTGAAGGGTGTTGCCGAGAATGAGGCGAAAATTATTGTAGCGGAAGGTAACTTTCATGGACGCACCACGACCATCGTATCTTTTTCTACGGACGAACAGGCGCGAAAGAGTTTTGGACCATTCACGCCCGGCTTCATTACCGTTCCATACGATGACATTGCTGCGTTAGAACAAGCTTTGGAGCAGGAGGGAGTGGTTGGCTTTTTGATTGAGCCCATCCAAGGCGAAGCGGGTGTCTACACGCCTGCAGCCGATTATTTGCGCAAGGCAAAAGCGGCCTGTAGCAAGAAAAATGTTTTGTTTATTGCTGACGAGATTCAGACCGGCATTGCACGTACGGGTTCGCTACTAGCCGTATGTGGTAATTGTACCTGCCAGGGGCACTGCGAACAGCAGGCGACCTACACCCAACCCGATATTTTGATTTTAGGAAAAGCCCTGTCTGGTGGCTTTTACCCTGTGTCTGCGGTATTGGCAAACGATGCAATCATGAATGTCCTGAAGCCGGGTCAACATGGCTCCACCTTTGGTGGAAATCCCGTGGCGGCACGTGTAGCCATGACTGCCTTGGAGGTAGTTCGGGATGAAAAACTGGCGCAAAATGCACGTGTCTTGGGTGATTTGTTCCGCTCTCGAATGCAAGTTTTGGTAGATAAGTACCAAGTCCTTAGCCTAGTTCGAGGCAAGGGTTTGCTTAATGCCGTGGTCATCAACGACAGTCCCGAGAGTAGTACTGCTTGGGATATTTGTGTCAAACTTGCTGAAGCCGGTTTGCTAGCCAAGCCTACTCATGGCAATATCATTCGCTTTGCACCGCCCTTGGTCATGACTGAAGAGCAGTTGCACGAATGCGTAGATATCATTGAAAAAGTGGTCGCCACCTACGGTTGAGTTAACAAAGATCTACTTTTCCCTGTTTTCCAAATAAACGATTCGAGTTGTGTCCAAAGCAGTCATTTTTGACATGGATGGGGTGATTTGCCACACCAATCCCTACCATGCCCAAGCCTTTTCCCGCTTTTTTGAGAAGCGAAACCTATTTCCTACAGAAGAGGAATACTTCCATCATATGTATGGAAAAAATAACGGCTACATCTTGAGTCATTTCCTGGGAAGAAAAATTGAAGGGCAGGAGCTCCTTGACTTGGAATTTGAAAAGGAAAGTTTGTTTCGAGAAATCTACCAGCACCATGTGGATCCCATTGCTGGATTTTTAGATTTTTTTCATGGGCTGAAGCAAGCGGGTCTGAAAACAGGCATCGCCACCTCTGCACCTTTTGCGAACATGGAACTGATTGCTGGGAAGCTGGATCTTTTTCCGCACCTGGAATCTGCGCTTGGCAGTGAGCAAGTAAGTAAGCACAAGCCCGACCCCGAAGTGTACCTGAAGTCTGCGGGCAATCTCTCCCTGCCTCCCGATCGCTGCCTGGTCTTTGAGGATTCCTTTTCCGGTGTCAGTGCTGCCAAGAATGCTGGAATGAAGGTAGTGGCTGTGCTTTCTTCCCATCAAAAATCCGAATTACCTCCCTGTGACTGGTATATCGAGGATTATTCCGAAATTGGCCCCGATTTGATACACCAACTGATTCCTTGATGAATTCCCGTAGACCCCGTCGAAACCGTAAATCTGAAGCTGTCCGCAATTTGGTGGAAGAAACACAGGTGTCCGTCAAGGACTTGATCTTCCCTTTATTTTTAGTGGAAGGTCGTGATCAGGAAAGTGAAGTGGCCTCCATGCCAGGTATCTACAGAAGATCTTTGGATGGGATGTTGCGTGAAATTGAGTCCTGCATGAAGTTGGGGATCAGTGCAGTGGATGTGTTTCCCGCCTATCCCGAATCCTTGAAGGATGCCGTGGCTTCGGAGAGTTACAATCCCGAAACTTTTTACCTGAAGGCTTTACGGCAAATCAAGAAGGAGTTCCCTGAACTCTGTCTGATGTCCGATGTGGCCTTGGATCCTTACAGCAGCGATGGACACGATGGCTTGGTCAAAAATGGCAAAATCCTGAATGACGAGACTTTAGTGATTTTGGGAAAAATGGCCTTGGCTCAAGCAGAGGCTGGCGTTGATATTTTGGGCCCTTCCGATATGATGGATGGGCGTGTGGGCTACATCCGTCAGTTGCTAGACCAGCATGGATTTACCGATACTTCCATCATGTCCTACACGGCCAAGTATGCAAGTGCCTTTTATGGTCCTTTCCGTGATGCTTTGGATTCCGCTCCCAAGTTTGGGGATAAAAAGACCTACCAGATGAATCCTGCCAACAGCAAGGAAGCCTTGGTAGAGGCAGCTTTAGATGTGGCCGAAGGGGCTGATTTTTTGATGGTGAAGCCTGCCTTGAGTTACTTGGATATCATCAAGTCGCTGAGTGAGGCCCATCCACTTCCGATTGCCGCCTACAACGTGTCTGGAGAATACAGCATGGTGAAGGCTGCCGCAGAGCGTGGCTGGCTAGACTACGACCGCAGCATGAATGAGATGCTGCTTTCGATCAAGCGCGCAGGCGCTAAAGTGATTCTAACGTATTTAGCCAAGGATTTTGCAAAACAGAAGCAATAAACCAATCAATAACGAGCAACAAAAAAAAGCCCCGGATTCGGGGCTTTTTTGTTTCCAATCGGATGAGTTTGGGCAAAAGGATTTTTCCGAGTTTCTTGGAAAGGTTAAAATGCATCCAGTTTCTGATTTCTGGAAATTTAGGTTAAAAAAATAGCCTGTTTGTTGAAAAAAAATAACCAAAAACAAAATATTGGTTTAAAAATGATAACAAAAACAAAAAAATATTGAAAAAAATATAAAAGCAGGTTTGTTTTTTAATCGATAAAACCTGTACATTCGAAAAAATCTTCTTTCAAGGAGATTTATTGAAGTACAGAAAAAAAAAGAACCCCGCCGGAGAAAAAAATGCGACTCTCTTTCGACCGGTTTGGGGTTCCTATTGGTCAACCTAATTATTCACCAACTCTCAAATTTAAGATGAAAAAAAGAATCTTAACCCTATTGTTCCTTTTCTTTAGCCTCGTTCCTTTTTTGCATAGTCAAGAAGTGGAGCAAAAAGAAGAGGGAACGCTTACGCTCTCCGGATCGGTAGATGCCTACTTCCGATCCAATCTAAATGCTCCCAATTCAGGGGATAATTCTCAAGCGCCAGCTTCTTCTTTTGCCAATTTGCCTGGGTTCTCGCTCGGCATGGCGAATATCATTGCAACTTACCAAACCAAAAAAGTAGGAGCCGTGATTGACCTAGTCTTTGGACCGCGTGGTGAGGATGCTGTTTTTGGATCTCCTCTTTACAGCGGCGGGATGGCTGGAAGTTCTCAAATGGTCAATCAGCTGTATGTGTATTGGAATGTGTCGGATAAAGTCACCTTGACCATGGGTAATTTCAACACCTTTTTGGGATATGAAGTGATTTCGCCAAGATCCAATTTCAATTACTCCACCTCCTATCAATTTTCGTATGGGCCATTTTCTCATACAGGATTAAAGGCCAATATTCAATTATCTGATCGTTGGTCTGTGCTTGCAGCGGTGATGAATCCTACTGATATGACGGAGTTTAACCTGAATGGTACCTACACCCTAGGAGGCCAAGTAGCCTACTCCACAGATGCAGGCAATACCTACTTGAATGTGGTGTATGGAGATCAAGATGGCAGATTAAATGTCAATGATGGGTTGATTTCCGGCGTAACTTCCAAGGGTAGATCTTTCCAAATAGATTTAACTACTGGGGTAGATCTAAGTCCTACTATTTATGCTGGGGTTAACACCACTTACCAAACCACAAGTGCGGGTGAAATTTTTGCTCAAACTGAGGTTCAGAATGTTCAAGGTGATGGAGCTGGGTTTTATGGATTTGCCGGATACTTGCAGTCCAAGCCTTCGGAAAAATTTGGCATTGGCTTTCGAGGGGAATACTTTTCAGTCTTTAATTCTGGATTAGAGGAGGTTGTGGGATTAAACTCCAAGGGTAATGGATCGGTATTTGCAGGCACCCTTTCTGGGAATATTCAGGTTGGAGACAACTTGAAATTGATACCCGAACTTCGGGTAGACAGCATGAAAGAGGAGTTTTTTCTCACCAAAGATTTAAATGGAAGCAAGGGGTTGGCTTCCTTTCTTCTGGCTGCAGTATTTTCCTTTTAAGCAATTTTCATTCTGCGCCTGAACCAAGAACAGTAGAATTTGCTACAAAAAAACCGAGGCATGATTGCCTCGGTTTTTTTGTTTGTATTGCCTTTTTCAAACCAAACTCTAGGCAATTTGAAACCATTTCCGCGCTTTCGTTGTATATTAACCATAAACCCAACTATAGCTCGTGAAAAAGATCCTGTTTTTCGCATTTTTCTTTATGCTTTCTATTGCGATCCAAGCACAGGAATTGGCAGTAAAATCAAAGGCAAATCCTGGATTGTTTGGTAAACTCAAAGCCTTTAAAATCTCCATAGTTTCTCAAAAGGCTAGCACGAATCTTATGGGGCCCCAAGCAAAAAATAAAATGCCCTGGCAGAAAAGAGTAAATGTGGGTTCGCCCCTAGAAATAAACCCATCAGAAGGAAATCAAAGCGGTCCAAGATCTAAAAACGCAAAACCAGATGATCTTCATCCTCCAAAGACTTCCTCAAAGGCAAGTTACCGAGAGCCACGGTCCATGAGAGCCAGAAAACGGTGGATTCATTAACAAAAAAAAGCCCGAAAATCTGTCGAAATCGGGCTTTTTAGTTACAATTCCTGCTCCCGTTCCAGCATCAAAATGGACCCCTGGGAGACGATAAAGTATTTTTCTCCTTCATAGACCACCTCGTGAGCACCATTGAGTAAAAAGATAGCCAAATCCCCTTCTTTGGCTTGAAGTGGGACGTAGCGCGTTTTTTCTTCGGTCTCCATCCAGGGTTCCTGATCTTCCATAGGCATGGGAATAGGATATCCTGGACCTGCCTTAATGATGTATCCTTGCTGCACCTTTTCTTTTTCCTGCACTCCTGGAGGCAGGTAGAGTCCAGAGCCGGTTTTCTCGTGCGGTTTTTTCAGGCGGATCAATACCCGATCCCCTACGATGATTAGCTTTTTCAGTTTATTGTCTGCAGTCAATTGCATGTACCTCTGGTTGAATGAAACAAAAGGCCAAGAGTCACGACGAAAAGATCTTGATTCTTGGCCCTTAAACTAAAGCAGCACCTATCTCAATAGGTGCTGCTTGTAAAATTTATTTTTTGTCTTCGCTGACTTCTTCGTAGTCCACATCAGACACGCCGTCACCGGTGGTGCTATTGCTCGCTCCGGCTTCTGGTCCTGCGGAAGCACCTTCACCCTGGCCTGCTGCATACATCTCGGTAGATGCTGCTTCCCAAGCACTGTTGAGGTTGGCCATAGCTGCATCGATTCCTTCCATGTTTTTAGATCCATGGGCAGATTTCAAGGCCTCAACCGCTGAACTGATGTTCGCTTTGTTATTATCGGAAAGTTTTTCACCATATTCTTTCAGCTGCTTCTCCGTTTGGAAAATCAAGCTGTCCGCCTGGTTCAATTTTTCGATGGTCTCTTTTTCAGCTTTATCTGCAGTAGCATTCACTTCTGCCTCACGCTTCATGCGCTCGATGTCGTCTGCAGAAAGACCTGAAGAAGCCTCAATTTTGAT
>JBJOOF010000052.1:0-9177 GCA_046051425.1 Bacteroidota bacterium | reverse complement strand
TCTTTGTTTTCAGTTCCTGTGCCCAGGAGGAGCCTCAGTTACGTACTTCAATCCAAGCCGATGATTTTACACCTAAATTGGCGAATGGCTACCTGATTGAACATACTTATTATACCTTATCCTATTCCAGTACACACAGGCAAGCGGAGTTTTCTTACTATTTCCTCAGTCCAGCAAGCATTCAAGGTGGGCAGGAGCGAACGGATGATTTTCGGATGGATCCTAAGGTGAAGTCCAATCCAGTCAAAAGTACAGACTACCAAGGTTCGGGTTACGATCGTGGACATCTTTGCCCTGCAGCAGATATGGCATTGAATTTAACTGCCATGTCTGAGACCTTTTTTATGTCCAATATGTCGCCCATGACTCCCTCTTTTAATCGAGGGATTTGGTCTAAGTTGGAAGAATGGGTGCGAGATGCTGCATTACAAGAGGGAGGATTATTTGTAGCTACAGGACCTGTGCTTTCCAAATCTTGCGGATCCATCAATTCGACCATCACCATACCCTGTTCCTACTACAAAATTGTGTTTAAGGGAGGCTCAAACCCCAAGATGTTAGGATTCCTTCTCTCCAATGCAGGTGCTTCGGGCTCGGTACAGCAGTTTGTCGTTACAATTGATGCCCTCGAACAGCAAACAGGTATCGATTTTTTTCCTCAACTGGAGGATGCCCTAGAACAGAGTCTGGAAAGCAAGGTGAGCTTATCAGGCTGGGGTTTTTAACCTATTGGCTTAAGTTTTATTTTCTGGCCACATTCTGATTGAGTGAAACATAGAATGTTTCACTATTGTTTACATGTGAATTGACCATTATTAATATGATTTTATGGTTTCAGCATTCGATTTTTGTTTTGTTTGAAATAATAAGATTTAGAATGTTTTAAAAGAGGGATAATACTTTTTACTTAATTTCGTTTTGTTGATTTAATAAAAAATGAAAAAACTACTTGCAATCCTGGCCTTTTTAATTCCAATATTTTGTTTTGGACAATCTACAAGTTCATTAATAACAAATAAACACGGAGGAGTATACAGCTGGACATCCAAAGAGACAAAAGATCGTGGCGGAGTAATTTACATCTACCCTGAATCGAATACTACTGTATTATTTTATATGGGATTAAATAGAGGTGCACCCTCGTACAATATGGGTGAATTGTATGGAAGAATGAATATTACCAACGGGACTGGTGTTTTTTTCAATAGTTCTTACCCAGGATCTGATTGCAAATTCAGGT
Source organism: Bacteroidota bacterium (assembly GCA_046051425.1). GTDB lineage: Bacteria > Bacteroidota > Bacteroidia > Cytophagales > Cyclobacteriaceae > Algoriphagus. The sequence continues at coordinate 7,937 of JBJOOF010000052.1, read as the reverse complement.
TAACTTTTAGTGGGGAAAAGCTTATCGCGAAAACCATGGAGGAAAAGTACGATTGTCTTTTTGGAGCTGGTGTCATTGCAGATGGAGAATTTAGTAGACAGTCTGCCAAAATTCCTGAGTATTTCGAAGGTTATGAGGGTAAAGTCTATTTCAAAACAACCAAGCCAGAACAATATTATCGATAACTTTAATTTTAAAAGAATAGCGTAAACCCAGAATAGCCCATGAAAACTAGCTTTCTCTTCCTTCTTCTATTCGTGATGTGCAGCGAACTAGCTCCAAAGCAATTAACTGCAGAAGAAGAAAAATTATACTCCCTTATCATGGAACACAGAAAGGGGAAGGGGTTGCCACCGATTCCACTTTCCACCTCTTTGACTAAGGTGGCCCAAGCTCATGTGAAAGACTTGCATTTCAATAAGCCAGATCAAAATGCCTGCAATTTGCATAGCTGGTCTTCCAAGGGGGAATGGACTTCCTGTTGCTATACAAATGATCATGCAAAGGCAGCATGCATGTGGGACAAGCCTAAAGAGATGACTAACTATACAGGGAGCGGCTACGAAATTGCTTTTGGTTCGTATGGGATGCCTGCCACGGCCTCAGGGGCATTAAAGGGGTGGATTAATAGTCCTGGACATCATGCAGTGATGGACAATCAAGGAGCGTGGAGTACCCCTTGGAATGCCATCGGCATAGGGATTTACGAAGGCTTTGCCGTAGTCTGGTTTGGAAGGCAATTGGATAACAATTGAGTACTACTAAAAAATGAATTTGAGGTAGAATTTTAGAGAGAACGTTTAAAACACCGATTCTAAGAGATATGAAAAGATTAACTCTTAATTCAGCGCTTCTCATAGCCCTTTTAATGGCTAGCTGTGGGAGCAATAACGATAAGGCTAGCGGTGGTAAAATCATTTCAATTCGAGATCAAATTGGCTTGACAGATAGCCTTCAAAACGGGAATTCATCCCTTCAAGAATCGAATGAGGAAGCCCTAGGTTTAGTCAAGAAGCCTCCTTTAGAACAGTTTAAAGTGATGGTTGCAGCTGCTGAGTCAAAAAATAATGTGCTCGTCAATAAGTTCGTCAATTACGATTCCTTAGATTTTTATGGGTCATTTGATAATTTCGACTTTGCTCTTTTTGAGGATGAAATCCCAAGTAATTATTTGACTAACAAAAGAACTTATTTGATGAAGAATAGTTATTTGTTAGTACCCACATTTTTAAAAAGTGAGCAGCTAATTACTACTCATAAAAATGATCCGAATTCAATTGAATCTGTAACAATCCTAAAAAATAAGTCTGGTGAGTATAGAATTTCGACCTATTTAAATGGGAACCTTCAATTTTTGGTGAATGTGTCCCAAGATTATCCTAGTGGAAATGGAGGTGGGTCTTTAATCTACCGGTTTCATATTGGTTATAACAAACTGATTTCACTTGTACATGTCATGATGGCTGGTGGAACAGTTAGTTTTTGAAAAAAAAATTGTACTAAATAAATAGTCTTATCAATCCTAAATTATGTTTTTAAACAAAACCTACACTCCAAGTAAAAGTCTTCAATTTCTTTGGTTAAGTAAATTGAACTATAGTCTATTGTTGATTTTGATGGCATTGTCATTTCCGGTTTTCGCGCAGGAAGTGGAAGATGAATTGCCAGCACCCTTTTTTGGAAATTGGGTAGAGGATCTTTCTGAATGTGAAGCTGGCTCCTATTTCAGTATTGCTGATTCAGAAATAGGATTGTTAGTTTTTGGCCTTGGCTGGTCTTCGACCGAAGTTAAAGTTGAAAAAATGGGGGATTACTACATGTTGTATGTAGATGCTATTTCCGAGGGGGGAGATTTTCAATCCGAAATCAAAGTCAAGATGGGGGATGATGGAAATTTATTTTTTATTGATTCGGATTCAGAGGAAAAAGAATTAGTTAAATGTGATCCTATTGAATCTGAAGAGGTTGTGGAATTCGAAAATGAAGAAATTACTGAAGGGGATGAAGTGGAAGAACTTGATATATCAAACGCTATTGATATGGGTTCCTTTGACTCTGAATTACCGCCACACTTTTTTGGGGATTGGGTAGAAGATGTTGCTCAATGTGGAATTGCTTCTACGCTTAGTATTGCCTATTCAGAAGAAGGATTGTTCGTTTCAAGCCTTGAATGGTATTCGAAAGAAGTCAAAGTCATTGAGGAGGAGGGTATTCATAACTTATTAATAAAAGGACTTTCCGATGACAGAGAAATTGAAATTCAAATTTCCCTTCAGATGGATGAGTATGGAAGATTATTAGCCAATTTAGATGGTGAAGAAATAGGAGGTGAAATTTTGTTAAGGTGTGGAATGAATGAGAATGAGGAGATAGTAGAATTGAGTGATGAAGAAATGATAATTGGAGATGTAGGACTTGATGTGATGGAACTTGAAATGGATAATTCTTTAGCAATTGACACCTTGAATATTGAATTACTTCAGGGTAAATGGCAATCTCTAGAAGATGAAGCTAGTTTTATGGTGATTGAGGGTGATCGTATGAAGAATTATTATGGAGGGATGGACGATGAATTGGATAATGAAATGATTATGATTTCAGATACCTGTATGAATGAATCTGATTCAGTAAATGATTTACCTGAAGAAAAAAACAGATACCTATCCAACCCTAATTTGGACATGTGTTGGTATATCGAGTATGTAGATTCGACTAGCTTATCACTGATCTACATGGCCACAGGGAATACGCTAACCTATAGAAGGGTTGAATAGTTAGTTTATGTGGGGCAACAATAATTTGATTCAAGAATAATCCTTATTGCTGTGCAACCTATAGTGCTGATATAATTTATAATCCCTTTACCGGATTGATTATATTTGATTAAATTCAATTAACTTCCTTAATTAGTAAATAAATTAATTTTACTAGTATTTAATTAACATCATTGAATAAAAAAATAACCAAAAATGTCATGAAAAAATTAAGCGCAATTCTCCTTCTCTTTTTCGGTTTAGTAGGCTTTAGTGCTGCGCAAACCGTAACCATTGGAAATCAAGTTTGGACGACCAAAAATTTAAATGTCGACAAATTTCGTAATGGAGAGGCGATTCCTCAAGCCAAAACAATTGAAGAGTGGGAAGCGGCAGCAGAGAATAAACAACCTGCTTGGTGCTACCACGAATTCAACCCTGACTATAGTGATGTTTATGGTAAAATATACAATTGGCATGCGGTAAATGATCCAAGAGGATTAGCCCCAAAAGGTTGGCATATTCCTTCTGATACAGAATGGACAACCCTTATCAATTTCTTAGGTGGGGAGGAAGTTGCCGGCTCTAAATTGAAAAGTATAAGTGGTTGGAATGGTGATGGCAATGGCACCAATGAAAGTGGCTTTTCAGCTATCCCATCTGGCTACCTTTTCTTTGGCGAGGGCGGTGTTTTATTTGAAAGTTTTGATGGATCTTATGGTACAAGTACTAGTTGGTGGAGTTCTACCGAGGAATCTGAAAATTATGCATGGTACCGGTCTTTATATAGCTCTAGTGATGTAGGCAGGGACTCCAATTACAAGGATAATGGATCTTCAGTTCGTTGCATCAAAGACTAGCCAAACTAAAAGGTTAGGAATTAAGGTAGCGTAACTAGTTGTAGACAAAACTTATAGAATTCAATCTAAAACATCATGAAAAAATTAATTCTTATAGTCTTTATTCTGGTATGCAGCTCTACAGCTTTTTCACAGAGTGCTACAGATACCGTAACGATCGGGGACCAAGTGTGGATGACCAAAAACCTCAATGTGGACAAGTTTCGTAATGGTGATCCCATTCCGGAGGCTAAAACCAATGAAGAGTGGATAAAAGCGGGAGAGAATAAGCAACCTGCTTGGTGCTACTACGAGAATGATCCTGCAAATGGGGAAAAATATGGTAAGCTGTACAACTGGTATGCAGTAAATGATCCCAGAGGTCTTGCGCCTGAAGGATGGCATGTGCCCTCTGAAGAAGAATTGCAGGATTTATTCATCTATTTAGGAGGGAGAAAAATGGCGGGGATTGCATTGAAAAAGGATACAGGCTGGTTTAATAAGGGTAATGGTACCAATGAAAGTGGATTTTCAGCTTTGCCTGGAGGGCATCGCCATTTTGATGGGATTTTTGATACTGCTGAATCTTTGGGTAATTGGTGGACCACCTCTGTATTTAAGGAGAATTTAATTACCCTGCTTTATCTTTCGTATAAAAAAAGAAATGGGTTGACCACCATGGGGTCAGATTCTGGGGCATCTGTTCGATTTGTTCAAGACTGAAAAAGTTAACCCGAATCCAACTAATGGATAACTTTTATGAGTGAAACCCAAGTAATTTAGTAAATGATTCATCTTGGTTTTCTTGAACCTATGAAATAAAGAGAATAATTATAGAGCATAAATCTCTTTTTCTTTCTATAAAGTAGTACCTCAAATAATGTTTAATTTTTAGTTAAAGACAATTTTAAAATGAAAAAGCTTCTACTAGTTTTCCTATTTTCAAGCATTTCTTTGCTTACATTTTCTCAGAATAAAGAGAGGCCAACTTATGACTCCCTTATTGTTCCGTATGATTTGGAGCCGTTCACAATTTATGCAACTCTTGATAATGGTGATTTTGGTGTTATTTCGGAATTCAAAGGGTCCAAGTCTTTATGGGCAAAAGACAGTAAACTGTCTAAGGGGTTTGAAATGAGTATAGTTATGGTTCAAGACTCCACTATTACCCAGTATCCGAATAAACTACATTTTCTGGGAATTCGCCTACGAACGGTAGGAATTGGAAGAAACTGTATCGAACATGGAAGTACCTTCGTCTTGGAATTAGAGGATGGTGAGAAGCTATCTTATTCCTACACTGAAAATTTTATTTGTAATGATATAAATGCTGGATATTTTCGTTCTATTGATTTCGGCATAAGTTGGGAAGTGTGGGAGAAACTTTTCAACACGCGAGTTAAATCGATGTCATTTACCGAAAAAAGAACTGGGGAATCCTTTACTTACAAACTGAAAAAGGAAGAACAGGAATTTTTTATGGAGGTAAAAGAAGCTACAACCAGAATTCGGTATTGGTGATCCAACTAGGGTGAATGATAAATAATGAAAAACCTCTTTTTTCCAGCAGTGCTGATAGGAATGATTACCAGTTCCTTTAATCCGATTGATAAGTTTTACCTAAGTGAAAATGGGGTGACCTGCAAGTGTCCCAATACAGTTCCTGGGGAAAAAGGAATCCTCAATGGGGTAGAATTTGAATCGGTAGACAATGACTTACTACGAAAAAGAAGGGATGAAGGTAAGGATTTAACCAAGGTGTGTACTTCCTTGGTGACAGATATGTCCGGACTCTTCAAAGGGGATTATCCCTATGATGTCGATTCAGTTATTTACATCAATCCCTTCAATCAATCCATTGGAAATTGGGATGTGAGTCAGGTCACCGACATGAGTAATATGTTCTTTTCTTCTGCATTCAATCAACCTCTAGAAAACTGGGATGTTGGTAACGTTACCGATATGAGTGAGATGTTTTGTTATTCTCAATTCAACCAGCCCATCGGAAACTGGAATGTAAGTAAGGTGGCGAATATGGCAGGGCTATTTAAGGGAGATTGGATGTGGATGGAAAACATAAATCCTTTCGACCATTCCCTTGAAAATTGGGACGTAAGTAATGTGAAAGACATGACTGAGATGTTTAGCTCCTCACAATTCAATCAACCAATAGGTAATTGGAATGTAAGTCAGGTAAAGGACATGAGTTGGATGTTTTTTTCTTCAAAATTCAATCATCCCATCGGGAATTGGGATGTGCGTAACGTGACAAATTTGAGGGGGATGTTAGCTTATTCCATCTTCAATCAAGATATCTCCAAGTGGTGTGTAACACAATTCGATTCCGAACCAGAAGACTTTTTATCTAGCGTTAGCTCTGAACTTCATCCTAAAAAAATGCCTAGATGGGGAGCCTGTCCAGACTAAGTTCCGCAGCATTAACAGCTACCACCACCATATCTAAAAAAGAGGTGGTTGAATTCATGCTATTTAGTTCATAAGTGAATCAACACCTTCCCATCCTCCATCTCAATGGTCCGGTCGGTGGCTTTGGCAAACTCTTCGTCATGGGTCACGATCAATAGGGTCTGTCCCAGCTCTTGAGTCAGCTCCTTGAATTTGTTAAAAACCAGGACCGAGTTCTTGTGGTCTAGGTTTCCGGTAGGTTCATCTCCCATAATCAGCAGCGGATCATTGATCAAGGCACGCGCAATGGATACCCGCTGTTTTTGTCCCCCCGAAAGCTGGTTGGGTTTCTTTTTGGCATGGTCCTGCATGTCAAAAATCCGCAGCTTTTCCATCGCCCGATCGGCAATCTCCGCTCGGGAATGCCGTTCCAGCTTGAGTGCTGGAATCATCACATTTTCCAATACCGTAAACTCGTTGAGCAGGTAATGGAATTGGAACACAAAACCAATTTTTTCATTCCGCAATTGGGAGAGGTAAGTAGGATCCTTTCCGGTCACCAGGGTTCCATCCAGCCAAAGCTGGCCCTCGTAGTCCGTGTCCATGGTGGATAGGATATACAGGAGGGTGGATTTTCCGCAACCCGACTTTCCCATAATGGATACAAATTCCCCACGATTTACCTGGATACTCACCTGGTCCAACACCTGGGTGGTGCTGGCATTGTAGAAATACTTGCTGATGGATTTGGCCTCCAATACCCGATTTGCTGTCATCTATTTGCCTCGAATAATTTCTACAGGATCTACACTGGATGCTTTTCTGGCGGGAAAAAAGCCGGCCAAATAGGTGGTCAACAAGCCAAATACTCCGCCAATCAGGTAGAATTTGGGGTTATAGTCGATCGGATAGGTGGTGATCGTGGGTAAGGCATCCGTTTCAAATGGAATGTGGTCAATCAGCAGCCCCAACAGGTATCCTACCACCAGGCCCAAGCTGCTGCCCACTAGTCCAATGAGGATCGCTATGCTGGTAAAGATGCGGTTGACATCCTTTGGACTAAAGCCAATGGCTTTTAGGATGGCGATGCTGTCCAGCTTCTCGTAAATCATCATGTTGAGGATGTTGTAAATCCCAAACCCAGCCACCACGAGTAGGGTAATCCCTACCGCATAGCTAATAATGGTGCGCACTTCTGAACCCGTTTCAAACTGGGCATTGACGGTTTGGATATCGTCTGCGTCCACCTCGAAAATCGCCCCAAACTCCTTCGCCAACTGAGGGGCCTGGTTGAAGTCATGTAGCTTGACTTGGATATCCGTGAAGTAGGAGGCAGGTTGCCCCAGCATTTTTTGGACTGTAGCAAGGGAGGCATAGCTATTGGTCTTGTCAAAATCCCCCAATCCACTTTGAAAAGCGCCCACCACCTTCAGCTGGATACGGTTGCCCTGGGCAGTGGTCACTTGGACGATATCTCCCAGCTTGGCCATCATTCGATCGGCTACCCCTTTTCCCAAAATGATCGTGTTCAATTGATTCAGGTCCTCCACACGACCTTCGATTACATACTCCTCGAATCCAAAAAGTTGGGACTCCTTAAATCCATCAATGCCATTGATGTTGCTGCTTAGGTCCAGGGTGCCCACATTGAAAAATACCTGAGCGGCCAGTTTGGGGCTTACCCCCAGCACCCGTGGATCCTGTTCCAACTGTTGGATGATGGAGCGGCTGTTGTGAATAGCCAATCGGCTCGTACTCGGCTTTACCGATCGGATGGAATGGAGACCCGAAGCAAATTCCTGACTCCGCTGTATGGGCTGATTCGGGTTGGGTTTGATTTCATTGTAAAACCGAATATGTGGGGTTCGATTGAGAATCATCCCATCCAGCAGGGAGTTGAGTCCGTTCATAAAGCCCAGCAGGGCGATAAACATGCTGA
>JBJOOF010000051.1:0-3259 GCA_046051425.1 Bacteroidota bacterium | reverse complement strand
AAAACCAACTTATGAATCAAATTACCAAGAAAAATACCAAGCCAGCTCCGGCTCGAGGGGCAAATCCAGATCGAAGACAGGTAAAAAAGAAGGAATCGACCCTTGACCCACGGCTTTTCGTAAAGAAAGCACAGCCGAGTGGACAGGAGGGATTTCGAACTGAAAAAACCTTTTTAGAATTGGGCTTAAGCCCGAAGTTGCTTCAAAATATCCTAGCGAAAGGATATGAAACGTTGACAACTATACAGGAGCAATCCATTTTACCTCTACTACAAGGAAGAGATATGATGGCGATTTCAAAGACAGGGTCGGGAAAAACCGCCGCCTTCTTGATTCCCATCATTGAACATGCACTTAAGGATCTGCGTAATTATACAGCTCTGGTGGTAACACCTACTCGTGAACTTGCTTTGCAAATTGAAGAGGAATTCAAAAGCCTTGCCGCTGGCATGTCCTTGTATTCTTCAACCTTTATTGGAGGCACCAATATCAATTCCGATCACCAGAAATTGCAGCGCAAACTTCAAGTGATTGTAGGTACTCCAGGAAGATTATTGGACCTGTCGGATAGAAAAGTATTGGATCTCCGTAAGGTGAACACCTTGGTCTTGGATGAGTTTGACCGAATGTTGGACATGGGCTTTGTACTAGATGTCAACAAATTGGTCAACAGAATTGGGGCCAGAGACCAAACCCTATTGTTCTCCGCTACGTTAGAACCAGGACAGAAAAAGTTAATCGATGGTTTATTGTCCAATCCGGTAGAGGTGAAAGTTTCTACGGGAGCAACTACCAACGAGAACATCGAACAACAAACCATTCGGGTACCTGAAGGTCAAGATAAGTTTGATGTGCTGGCAGATTTATTTGCCAATCCAGATTTGGAAAAGGTGATTTTATTCACTGAAACTAAAAGATTAGCCGATCGATTGGCTAAAAAATTAATTCAAGCCGGCATCAAAGCTGGTCAGATTCACGGAGATAAGTCCCAGAATTTTCGAAATAGAATGATCGAAGAATTCAAGAGTGGGGACATCCGGGTGTTGGTGGCTACTGACGTTGCTGCCAGAGGGATCGATGTAGCTGATGTGAGCCATGTGATCAATTATCAGCTACCGATGACTATGGATGCTTACATCCATCGTATCGGAAGAACGGGTAGAGCCGGTAAAGTTGGCCATGCCATCACATTTGTAAACTAAACCACTTGCATGTCAAAAAATCAAAACACATTTATCAAAAAACAAAAGGCGGAACTTAAAAAGAGAAAGCAGAAAGATAAACTTGAGAAGAAACTAGAGCGAAAAACACAACCTAAAGACGGAAGTCTGGACAATATGATCGCTTATGTGGATGAATTCGGGAATATCTCAGCTACTCCACCAGAACCTCCTGTAGAGAAAAAAATTATTTCAAATCAGTCCAATCAAAATCGAGTAAAAACAAATCAAAATTTCAAAAATCATGAATGAAGGAACAGTAAAATTCTTTAACACAACCAAAGGCTTTGGATTCATTACCCCATCTGATAACAGTGAGGACGTATTCGTTCACCACACTGGATTGGTACACGAAATCCGTGAAAATGACAAAGTGGTTTACGAACTAGTACAAGGAAAAAAAGGCATCAATGCCGTTAACGTAAAAGTGGTTAAGTAATCACTACTACCCTTGAGGTAAAATCCCCAGGTGATGCAATCGCTTGGGGATTTTTTATTTCATTTTTTCAATGGATAAGGTTAGCTTTAGCAACTCCTTGATTTAGTTTTGAACTTTAAGTGCCTACTACTTTAACTCCTTTCCTCAAAATCAGAGAACCATGAAAAATAGCCCGATTTACCTCATTTCTTTCCTACTTCTACTTTCTTGTGCTCCCAAAGAAAAGGAAGCTGAGACCCTATCCACCTCTAGTCCAGAAACCAACCTAACTATTGTTGCCATGCCAGATTCCGTACTTCGCCATGTAGTCCTTTTTGGATTTAAAGCAACTTCCTCTCAGCAAGATGTGGATGGGATTGTTGCTGCTTTTCAAGCACTACCTTCAAAAATTACCGAGATCAAAGGGTTTGAATGGGGAACCAACTCAAGTCCGGAAGGACTCAACCAGGGCTTAACGCATGCCTTTACCGTGACCTTTCACTCGGATGCGGACCGTGATACGTATATCCCACATCCCGCACACAAGGAGTTTGTAGCTCTCTTGGGACCACATTTGGATAAGGTAACGGTAATTGATTATTGGACGAAAGAGTAATCTTACTGCGGCAGGCCTAACTACCTACCTTCCGCAGGCAGTAAAGTTAGGTGCGATTTTTCTTTCCAAACATGTGGCCTTGAAATCGAGTTGATCGGTATGCAGTATTCACTCCTTCCTCAGAAATCTAGGAACCTGCTTCCTTTTCATGGGGAAGTCTTTTTCCATCCTGATTTTTTTTCCTTGGAAGAAGCGGATCTGTATTTCAAACGGCTTCAGGAGGGATTAGCTTGGCAGCAGGAACCGATCTGGATGTTTGGTAAGCAAATCCTTCAGCCTCGACTTACGGCGCTCTATGGGGATCCTAAGGTACCGTATGGGTATTCTGGGATTGCGATGCAGGCCCTGCCATTTACAATGGAATTGGAACGCATCAAACAGCGATTGGAGGAATTTACGCAGCATGAATTCACGCATGTGCTCTGTAACTATTACCGTGATGGACAGGATAGCATGGGTTGGCACCGAGACAACGAAGCAGTGCTAGGCAGAAACCCAAAAATAGCCTCGATTACCTTTGGCGCCAGCCGATCTTTTCAACTGCGGCCCTATGCCGAAAAAGAACCTAAAGTCAATCTTGAACTCACCCATGGAAGCCTATTGCTTATGGAAGGGGAGAGCCAGCACTACTGGGAACACCAGCTTCCCAAAACCAAAAAGGTACAAGAGCCTCGAATAAACCTCACTTTTCGGAAGTTACTAGGCTAGGGCAAGCTTAAAACAGAAGTTTTGATTGGCTTAGTCAACCACCCACAGGTAGTCTCCGTATCCTGTAGCTTCCATTTGGGATTTAGGAATAAACTTCATGGCGGCGGAATTCATGCAGTAGCGCAACCCAGTAGGAGCAGGACCATCGTTAAAAACATGTCCTAGGTGGGAGTTTCCAAGTTTACTACGCACTTCTACGCGAAGCATTCCCAGCGTACGATCCACTGGCTTATCAATTACGCGTGCATCAATGGGTTTGGTAAAGCTAGGCCATCCTGAGCCTGATTCGTATTTATC
>JBJOOF010000050.1:0-3695 GCA_046051425.1 Bacteroidota bacterium | reverse complement strand
TGTTATTGTTTTCAGGTTTACTTGACTATGCCAATGGACTTTTAATTGATAAGTTCCGAGAGATTAAATTTGTAAGATTAGGTGGCTTGCTCAGTTCAATTATTATCAACCTCGGATTATTGGCCACCTTTAAATATTCCGATTTCATCATTCAGAATATTAATTTTTTGCTGGGAACTACGTTTACAGAACCTAATATATTGCTACCTGTAGGTATTTCATTCTACACCTTTCAAACACTTTCGTATACTATTGACGTCTATAAAAACGAGGTGAAGGCAGAAAAGAACCTCGTTGATTTCTTGATGTATGTAAGTTTATTTCCTCAATTGGTCGCTGGTCCTATCGTCCGGTATGCGGAGGTAGCCAAAGAAACCAGGGATAGGGCATTCAGCTGGGATGCTATTCACCAAGGGGTAAATAGATTTTGTTTGGGACTATTCAAAAAGGTGGTCTTAGCTAATAGTTTGGGGATTTTGGTTGAGAAATACCTTCAAGTTCAATTTAATGATTTATCCACCCCAGAGGCTTGGTTTGGAATCGTGCTTTATTCGTTGCAACTGTACTTTGATTTTTCCGGATATTCGGATATGGCCATTGGATTGGGTCGAATTTTTGGATTTAGTTTTCCTGAAAACTTTAGGCATCCTTATGCTGCGACATCCGTGGCCAATTTTTACCAAAGGTGGCACATGACGCTTGGTAGATTTTTGAGAGATTATGTATACATCCCTTTGGGTGGAAATAAAAAGTATCAGATCCGAAATATTCTGGTCGTTTGGTTCCTGACGGGATTGTGGCATGGGGCAAGTTGGAATTTTGTACTATGGGGATTGTTTTTGGGTGTCTTCATGGTGATTGAAAAAATCCTCAAAAAGTATTTTGACCTGTTGCCTCGATTTGCGCTTTATGCCTATGCACTTGTCGTCGTCAATTACAGTAGATCCTTCTTTTATTTTGATGATTTTGATAAGCTTTCAGTCTTTTTGGGTAAGCTTTTTTATTCACCCAATCCCATCGGAGCAGGCTGGTTAAGTGATTTGGCTTCCTATTCGTTCCTGTATGTGGTAGTCATCCTTTTCTGTATTCCTTGGGACGAGATTTTCCCCAAGACCTCTCGAACTAATCAAGTGGCGGGGAAGTATTACCGTTCTTTTTCCTTAGTGTTTAACCTCATATTCTTATTTATCGCAACGGCGTTGATAGTGGACGATACCTACAATCCATTTATTTACTTTAGATTCTGATATGGTTAGGAAATTAGAAATAGCGCTATTATTTGTTTGTTTAATTTCTCTAACAAGCTTGTTTCTTGTTTTGGAAAAAGAGGAAATTTCTATTTCCGAAAAGCGTACGCTTTCCACGTTTCCTGAGATTACCTGGGAAAATTACATTTCAGGTAAGCTCACCAAAGGCATAAATACCTACATCAATGACCACTTTCCATTTCGTTCCTATGCGGTCAGGTTTACCGAATCTTTTCGGTACAATTTAGGATTCAGACTACAGAATGCTCAGAAAATAGTCGTCGTTGAGAAGCCTAAAATGGAAGAGAATTCAGATTTGGCTGCAAATTTGGATTCGGCTGCTGCCAAGCAGTATTTGGATGGAATTGATGAGGCCTATTCTGGGAGCATGCTGATTTTGGATGGCAAGGTATATACCCAAAATGCTGGAAACCCAGCAGTATCCCCGTATTTTTCTAAAATGCTCAACCTGTATGCCGATTCACTTCAAGGAAAGGCACGAGTGTTTTCTTGTGTGGCACCTTTATCTTCCGCATTCATTCCTCTTCCTGAGTACGAGCACTATTCAAAACGGAATGAAGAAACGCTCCTGGCAATAAAGGCCAATCTAAATCCAGGGGTCTATTTTGCAGATGTCTTTACCGAGATGAACCAACACTACAATGAGTATTTGTGGTATGGTAGCGATCACCATTGGACTGGTTTAGGAGCATACTATGGCTATGTGGCCTTTTGCAAAGCAGCAGGCATCACTCCGGTGCCATTGACTAGTATGGAGAAAAAAGTGAAATCCGGTTTCTTGGGCTCGCTCTATGAACTGACACGAGACCAAAGCGTGCGAGACAGACCTGACCTTGTGGAAACCTATATACCGCCAGGGATAGAAACTCAGGCGGTGAGGTACAATCCCTATGATTTTAAATACCCTCAAAAAACAAGAGTTTTCTGTAATTCAGCGAATTATTCTACATTCATTTGTGGAGATGCGCCATTGATTAAAATAACTACCAATGTGAAAAATGGTAAAAAAATAGCAGTGGTTAAAAACTCCATGGGTAATGCATTTGTGGTGTACTTAATTAGCCATTACGAGGAAATTTATGTAGTTGATTTTAGGTACTCTAAGCATAATCTCCTAAAAATTATGAATGACGCACAGGTGAATGATTTGGTGTTTGCTATGGGGATGTATGGAGCCATGTCCAGAGGAACAATAGGGATGATGCGAAATTTGGCCTATAACAAAAATCAAGATTACGATGAAGTTTTGAAAAGGGAGCGAGAACAAAAGATTTTGGATTCTATCAATAGCATTCAGGATACTGTGATCGTTGAAAATTGATTAGTCCCTTTTTTAATTTAATATTCAGCATATGAAAAACCGTATAGTTTTTATAGTCTTAGTAGTTGTCCTTAGTTTTTTCTCATCGAAAAAGCTGGTATACGGTCAAGATGTGTCCTCTGAAATCAACTTATTGAAAGTGGATACGAGCTATGCTTTCTTTCAATACCATTCCTTGGCTACTGCCAAAAGGTTTGCGGACCTGTTTGCTAATGCAAAAAACAAGAGGGTGGTCTTATTCCATTTTGGTGCAAGCCATATCCAAGCCGAAATAGTCACCACGCGAGCAAAGGAATATTTATACGAAAAGTTTGGAAATGCAGGACCTGGATTTTTCTTTCCTTTTTCTGCAGCAAAGACCTATGGAAGCATCAATTATAAATCTACTCATACTGGGGAATGGGCTTCTGCTAAAAGTTACCAGGTACAGCCAAAGATCCCGCTAGGGGCTAGAGGTATGACCGTTGAAACGAGAGCAAAAGTGGCAGGATTTACACTTACGATGAATACCCCGATTCCAAAAGAGGAGTATGAGTTGCTTATATTTTTTGACAACAATGACTTGACTCCTGATTTCAAAATCACCGCTGGGGACTTTGAGTTTACAGTAGACGAATCTGTTAAATCCAGTCAAGAAGGCAAAAACTTCCTTGTAATCCCTATAAATCAAGAGATTCAAGAACTTTCATTGAATCTTTTGCCAACAGAAAAAGCGGAACAGCTATTTCGATTCTATGGATTTAGCTTGGAAAAAAAGAATAGGAGCGGATTGCTTTACCAGTCTTTTGGAGTAGGAGCTTCTCCTTTTGAAGCGGTTTTAAACTTGGAGAAGTTAAAGGAGCAATCCGAACAACTACAGCCTGACCTGGTGATTTTGGATTATGGAACGAACAATATCTTGTATCAAAACAAGGTTCCTTCAAATCTCCCAGCCAATGTTGTCAAAGCCATTACTCAGTTTAGAGAGATTAACCCCAATATTCTGATTGCACTCACTTCCACGCAAGACCTATTTTATAGAGGCAAATACATTGATGCGGGGATAGATTTTGCAAAAATGATGGATACCATTGCCAAAGAAAATGATGTCATGTATTGGAATTTTT
>JBJOOF010000049.1:0-4691 GCA_046051425.1 Bacteroidota bacterium | reverse complement strand
TATGTTTCCCATGAATTTATCCCCAAGGGAGAAGATAAAATTGCTGCACTGGGACATGCCGTGCAGGTTTGCGATGTCTAATAACAATTAAACCAATACCATTACTATGGCAAATGAAGCGTATGACGCAATTGTAGTTGGGTCAGGAATTAGTGGCGGTTGGGCCGCAAAAGAGCTTACTGAGAAGGGCCTTCGCGTACTTCTTCTTGAAAGAGGACCCAATGTCGAGCACGTAAAAGATTACAAATCGGCTACCCTAGCGCCTTGGGAAGTGCCTCACAGAGGGCGTAGAACTCAAGAGCTACTTGGCAAGCATCCTGTCCTACAGCGGGATTATGTGCTAAATGAGCTCAACTTAGATTGGTGGGCGCACGAAAGTGATTCCCCTTATGTAGAAGAAAAACCATTCAACTGGTTTAGAGGCTATCAAGTAGGAGGTCGCTCCTTGCTTTGGGGTAGACAATCCTACCGCTGGTCTGAAATGGACTTTGAAGCCAATGCCAAGGACGGCATCGCGGTGGACTGGCCTATCCGCTACAAGGACATTGCTCCTTGGTACAGCTATGTAGAAAAATTCATTGGAGTATCCGGATCTAAGGAAGGCCTAGACGTATTACCAGATGGAGAATTTCAGCCACCGATGCCGATGAACTGTGTAGAAGAAGCTGGCACGGCCAAAATCAAAGATCACTACAAAGGCGCAAGAACCTGGATCATCGGTAGACCTGCAAATATCACGCAGCCACTACCTGGACGCCCAGGTTGCCAATACCGCAATAAGTGTTCCCTAGGCTGTCCGTTTGGAGGCTATTTCTCCACCCAGGCTTCTACCCTACCTGCAGCCATGGCCACTGGAAAGCTGACGCTACGCCCTTGGTCTATCGTCAGAAGATTGATTTACGACAAAAACAGCCAGAAGGCTACCGGTGTGGAGATCATCGATGGAGAAACAAACCAGACGATGGAGTTTTCCGCCAAAATCATTTTCCTCTGCGCCTCCACCATCGCTTCAACGGCCATTCTCATGCGTAGTGCTACAGATATCTGGCCAGGTGGATTGGGTTCTAGCTCAGGCGAATTGGGACACAATATAATGGATCACCATTTCCGCTTGGGTGCCAGCGGTACCTACGAGGGCTTTGATGACAAGTACTATTTTGGAAAGCGCCCTACCGGATTGTACATCCCACGCTTCCGAAATGTAAATGGCGATAAGCGAGATTACATCCGAGGCTTTGGCTACCAAGGAGGTGCCAGCCGCAGTGGATGGAGTAGAGATGTGGCCGAACTAGGACTAGGTGGTCCTATGAAAGATGCACTCACCGAACCAGGACCTTGGTCCATGGGCATCACAGCCTTTGGAGAAATTCTTCCGTACCACGACAACTTGATCAAACTCAGCGACTCCGTAAAAGACAAGTGGGGAATGGAAGCCCTCGTCATGAGTGCGGAAATCAAAGAAAACGAGAAGAAAATGCGCGTGGACATGATGAGCGATGCGGCAGAAATGCTCGAAGTAGCAGGATTCAAAAATGTGAAAACCTTTGACAATGGCTACATTTTTGGAAATGGAATCCACGAAATGGGAACAGCGCGTATGGGTAGAGATCCAAAGACTTCAGTCTTGAATGGCAACAACCAAGTATGGGATGCCAAAAACGTGTTTGTGACGGATGGAGCCTGCATGACTTCTGCGGCAGCACAAAATCCTTCGCTTACCTACATGGCCTTGACCGCGAGAGCAGCTGCTTTTGCCGTTGAAGAATTGAAAAAGCAAAACCTCTAATCCGACAAGAACATGACTTTAATGAATAGAAGAGACGCGCTAAAATCTGTGGCACTCCTGATGGGAGGAACATTTATCGGTTCAACAGCACTTCTAACCGGATGTGCACCGGGTTCACAGCTAAAGGATTTGAACTTTACCGCTGAGGATTTGGCCTTTTTGGATGAGATTGGAGAAACCATCATTCCTACTACAGACACCCCGGGAGCAAAAGCTACCAAAATCGGGGAGTTTATGCAGATGATGGTGAAGGATTGCTACGATGCAGACCAGCAAACCACCTTTATCACTGGATTGAATACCATCCGAACTGATTTCAAAGCGGAAAAGAGTGTAGACTTTATGGAAGGAACTCCAGAAGATCGCTTGGCATTCCTCAACGCAATGCACCAAAAGTATGTAGCCAGTGGAGAGGAAAAGCAACCTGAAATCATCCACATGCTTCGCGATTTGACCGTGCTGGGCTACTTCAGCTCAGAAATAGGCGCTACCCAAGCACTTCGATACCAAGAAACACCAGGACGATTTGATCCTTGTCTGGATTACAAAAAAGGAGATCGAGCCTGGGTTTAATTTAAATTTCAATCTGCTGCCTGCCTTTCACAAGGGCAGGCAGTTTTTTTTGTGTTTAATCCGCAAATTCCTCTTGAACAGGCTTTTTGAAGATGTAGATGTAAATCACCAAAATGAAAATTAGGAGTAGTGCCAGTTCAAACTGGGCCCAGATTTGAGATCGGTTGATCAAGGTTTTTGCCTTGGAAACAAGTTTGCCTCCTTCTTCCAACTGAATAGCACTCAATTTCTCCAAGTCTTGCTGTGCACGAGCAATCTTTTGATCGTAAACCTTGACTTGAGCCTCATTTACTCCAGTAGAATCATTGTAAAGCAATTGGTAGCTTTTGATGCTCAGGTCTTTCTCAATGATGCGTTTGAAATCTGCCAATAAGGTAGCCTCCTGCTCCGTCAACTGCGTTGCTTCAAAGGCCGACACGAGTTTCAATATCGCCTGCTCCTCCTTGGAGATCTCCAGTACTGCCTTGGAGTAGTCAAAATTGATGGTACAGTGATCCACCAGCTTTTGAATCGTAAATAATTTTTCGGAAATCTGAAAAATATAGCTCTCCACCAGCAAGCGATCCTCGTACACATCGGATAGCGTACTGCTCACAGTACGAAAGGATTGGCGTTCCAATAGGTTTTTCCCATAGAGCAGCACCACAAGCACCCCGATAATTAGGAAGCCCGTTATTTTTCGTTTTTTATAGGAAGTTGCCATAGCAGTAAGTAGTTCTAACTATTTGTAAGAAATAAGTAAACCAGATTCCACCTCTTTCCCAAGGGATTTGAGGCAAATTTCAGGGGTTTTGATGCGGATTTTGATTGTACACCCGCACGAAGTCCACTTCCATGCGTTGCGGCCAAATAGCCGGATCCACTCCCTCTTTTCCACCCCAGTTGCCACCCACAGCAAGGTTGAGAATCAAGTAAAAGGGTTGGTCAAAAGGCCATTCTTTGTAATCATTACCTGTGTTTTTGAAAGTGAAATAGAGCTTCCCATCAATGTAAAAATCGATTTGCTCCTTTTTCCAATCCGCAGCATAGGTATGGAATTCAGTGGCGAAATCTGGAACCAGCAACTTTCCTCCTTTTTGTGTTCCAATCATGTGGTTGAAGGCTTCGGTATGCACCGTCCCATGCACAGTTCCAGGGTCATAGCCTACGTGCTCCATAATGTCGATTTCTCCATTCTTTGGCCAGCCTCCAAATCGATCTTCCTCAGGAAGCATCCAAATCGCCGGCCAGGTGCCGCGTCCTTGAGGCAACTTGGCACGAACTTCTACATAGCCGTATTGCCAGGATCCCTTTCCTTTGGATACCAGTTTGGCGGAGGTATAGCCCTTGGGCTGACTCGCATCCGCATGGGCCTCGACGAGCAACACCCCTCCTTGCACGCGTGCATTCTTAGATTGACCTGAAGTATAGAGTTGAAGCTCATTATTGCCCCATCCATGATCTCCCACCTCAAGGCTCCATTTGCTCGAATTAGGAAGACCATCTAAGTCAAACTCATCTGACCAAAGGAGCTTGGCCTCCGTTTTTAATACTTGGGAAAAAGTAGAAAAAGAGAAAAGAAGACAGATGGAAAAGAGGTAAATAACTTTCATAGCAGGAGAAAATCTTTTTGAACTGGGATTAGGTTGACAAAAACGAGCAATTCCCTCTTGAGAATCGAGGATAACTCCTATTTTAGCAACGAATATACTTCCAAAATTATGGCATACTACGTTCGACTCGGACAAATTCCTCCAAAAAGACACACCCAGTTTCGCCAACCGGATGGCAGCTTGTACAAAGAAGAACTGGTGAGTTCGAAAGGATTTTCAGGAATCTACTCCAACCTGTATCACATCTACAATCCCAATGAAGTAAAATCCATCGGGAAGCCCACCCCCTACAGTTGGACGGCAGCCGATGCGCATGGGCTCAATCAAACGCACCTCAAAACTTCAGATGTAGGCATCACCGGGGAGGATTACCTCAGCGCGCGTCGCATGCTCCTGATCAACAATGACGTGATGATGGGGATCTGCACTCCGAAGCAACGGAAGATGGATTATTTTTTCAAAAATGCCGATGGAGACGAGTTGATCTATATCCACGACGGAGAAGGTGTCATGTACTCTCAATTTGGAAAGTTGGTGGTCAAAAAAGGCGATTACATCGTCATCCCAAGAACGACCATTTACCGATTTGAATTCAATGAAGAAGGCCCTTTGCGTCTCTTGGTGATGGAATCTCAGGGACCAATTGAAACGGTGAAGCGCTACCGAAATGAAGTGGGGCAACTCCTAGAGCATTCCCCTTACTGTGAGCGAGACATCCGCCCACCACACGAGATTCACCT
>JBJOOF010000048.1:0-3151 GCA_046051425.1 Bacteroidota bacterium | reverse complement strand
CATCTAGCTCTGAAGAAAAGCTCCCTCGAAATCTTGGACTTTGGGGCATTTGGATGCTGGTGGTGAACGGATTGATTGGTGCAGGAATTTTTGGTTTACCCAGTGGAGCGGCAGCCCTTGCGGGCGAGTACAGCGTACTGGTCTATGCATTTTGTGCGCTTTTGATCCTACCGATTATTTTATGTTTCGCTGAACTGGGAAGCTATTTTCGGGGCACGGGTGGCCCCATCCGTTACGGAACCTTGGCCTTTGGCCCATTTGTAGGATTCCAAGGGGGATGGTTGTACTACTTGGCTCGGTTGATCTCCTTTTCGGCGAATACAGTTTTGCTCACCGATTCCATCGCCTATTTCATAGATGGTGCAGGCACGGGTACCGGAAGGATTATTTCTTTGGCGGTGATTTGTGTAGGATTGAGTATGATCAATGTGCTCGGGTCCATCGAATCGATACGCTCCATGACCCTCTTTACCGTTATCAAATTTGCGGTACTGATTCTCCTTCCTCTGGGCGGATTTATCCTTCTAGGTTCGGAAGTAATTCCCAGTTTTGAAAGTCCTATTCCCCCCGCTAAGGATTTGGGAGCAGCTGCCTTGCTTTTAATCTATGCTTTTGTTGGATTTGAGGGAGCGGTAGTACCCGCGGGTGAGGCCAAGCGTCCCGAGCGCGACATGCCTTTGGGATTGTTGCTGGGTTTGGCCGTAGTGGCTGTCTTGTACATGGTGATCCAACTCGTATCGCAGGCTGCCTTGCCCGATCTTGCCAACTCCAAAACTCCCTTGCTGGATGTTTCAGCGAGTCTTTTTGGGCCTGTCGGCGCCATCGTATTGATGATAGGGGTTGCCGCTTCGGTACTTGCTAACTTGGTCAGTTCCATGTTTTCCGCTACCCGAGTGACCTATGCCCTTTCCTTGGAAAAATCCTTACCCCGCTGGTTTGGAGAGGTGCATTCCCGGTTTTTGACTCCTGCCAACTCAGTCGTGTTTTTTGGTGTTGCTGCCTTTTTATTGGCTGCCTTTGGTTCGTTTACGGTCTTGGCCGCGATGACCGTGCTGTCACGACTCTTTTTGTACGGGATGAGCTGCGCAGCCATTCCTAAGCTCAGGCCTCAATTCCGTGGAGAGGGACGATTCATCTTAAAGGGGGGCTATCTAATTCCTGTTTTGGGGATTGCCGCTTGTCTGTGGCTGATGATGCAGGTCAGCGAGCGATCCATTTGGATGACGGCTATTTTTGTAGGCATCGGCTCTTTCTTGTATTGGATCGGGAAAAAGCAGGGTTAATCCTTTTTCCTCACTTCATTACCCCACCCTTAATCGATTACAGTCGTTTACAAACGGTTTTAAGTACTTACCTCCCGATTTTGTTTTTCCTTTTTTCGAAGTTTGAGACATCAATTTTTCAATCTTTTTTAAGCGGGATTATACCTGCCTCACCTCAATTTTTAATTCGATGAATGCATTAAAAAACAAAGTTCAGCTCATTGGGCACCTCGGCAGCAAGCTTGATCTAAAAAGCTTGGAATCCGGCAAATCTGTGGGCAACGTCAGCCTTGCCACCTCAGAAGTTTACAAAAATCAAAAAGGGGAACGTGTGGAAGAGACCATTTGGCACAATCTGGTAGTCTGGGACAAGACCGCAGAGAACTTGGCCAAATTCACGGACAAGGGCTCGGAAATAGCCGTAGAAGGCAAATTGACGAACCGGAGCTACACCGACAAAAACGGCGACAAGAAAACGGTCACCGAGATCGTTGTCAATGAATTCCTCCTTCTAGATAAGAAGACGAAGGAGCACTGATTCAAGCTCCCCTGAGGAATGGCTTGAAGTCGATTCTTCCATCATCTCAAGCTATTTCAAGGGCTTTTTCATTACCAAGCAGGGAAATTAGGAGACCTAACTCCATGGAAATCCGTATCCATTCTCGGATTAATTCCTTGATTTACTTCAACCGGGTTTGGCCAAGGATTTCTTTCCATTCTGGCGCCGCTTTTCCATCAGGATAGTCCAGTCCCAAGAGGCGGAAGATCGTACTTGGAAGCATAGCCGAATGCCACTGCCCTTCCTGTTTGATTTCGCCTAAGGAGGGCGTATCTGGTCCTATAGCAATGAGCCAAACTTGACCAGCCCCAGGGACATCAGCGCCATGGCTTTTCCAGCTTTCTTTGCTGGTTCCACGACCGTGATCTACCGTAATGAGCATCGTGGTCTTGTTTCGGTAGTGAGGATCCGCCTGCAACGTTTCCCAGATCTCCTTCAAGTAGGCATCCGTTTGCTTGGCGGATTTCAGGTATTCGTCATACTTTCCATCGTGCGCCCAATCGTCCGTTTCCCCATAAGCCAGGTAGAGGATGCTGGGCTTTTGTATTCGTATGGCTTCCAAGGCATAGTGGTGGGTAAAGGGATCGAGGCGAACGGACTCCCAAGGTCCACGAATCTCTTCTTGCAAGCGATTGAGTAGTTTTTCCGTTTCGGAAAGGGAAGTTCCCCTGGCAGGAATAAATCCAGCATTGACTGGAATGCCACTGCGCGTTTCGTTGATAATGAATGGAAATACATCCCAACCCCCAAAAGCCATCACCTTATTTCGGTAGGCTGGCATCTCGTTCAAGTATTCTAGAAAAGTCTTGTTGGGATTAGGCACTTTGTCATTGGACCGGATTCGGATATCGTCAGCACTTCCCGAGAGCAACTCATTGTAGCCCGGATAAGAAAACCAGAGTTTGTTTTGTGTATCTACTTTGGCCCCGAAAGATCTATTTCCATACACTTGACCCTGCTGGGCAAGCGTACCCCATACAAAAGGGAACAGTTTGGTTCTACGAACCTGTGGATCCGAATGCCAAAAATCCGCTAGCAAGGAGCCGGGGTTTTCCACCATTCCAGTGTCATCTACCAGCAAGGAGTCTGCTCCTCGAAACAATTCTTGCCAGCGCAGCCCATCCAAGGTCACCAAGACCACATGCTCCGTCTTTGTCGTTTTGGTTTGCGCAAAAAGGTTCTGAGAAATGAGAAGGAGCGCGAGTACTAGTAATCTGAAGGAGTTCATCATCGACAAGTAGTTAGTTGGTAACCCAGAAAAGAAAGTTGGAAATGAAATATAGGGATTTTCTATGCACCCTTAGTAGTCCTTGGCAGGATGAAAACTAGA
>JBJOOF010000047.1:0-8432 GCA_046051425.1 Bacteroidota bacterium | reverse complement strand
CCCGCCTGGCTCGCGTTTTCTGGGCCGCTGGGATTCGAGTTTGTGAGGGTTACGGATTGACCGAAACTTCGCCAGTAGTCACTGCCTCGATCGGAACGCGTGAAGAAATTAAAATTGGCTATGTGGGCAAAATTGTGAAGGATGTGGAAGTGAAAATTGCCGAAGATGGGGAGATCCTTGTCAAAGGACCAAATGTGATGCAAGGCTACTACAAGGAACCCGAAATGACCGCCGAGGTGATTAAAAATGGCTGGTTCCATACTGGGGATATTGGCATTTTGGAAGGACGCTATTTGAAAATTACCGACCGCAAGAAAGAAATGTTCAAAACCTCTGGAGGCAAGTACATTGCTCCTCAGGCGATGGAAAATAAGTTTAAGGAATCTCCACTCATCGAACAGTTGATTGTGGTGGGCGCGGATCGCAACTATCCTGCGGCCTTGATTGTGCCGAGTTTTGATGGCTTGCGCGAGTATTGCAAGCGCAAGGAAATTGCCTACACCACGGATGCTGAAATGATTCACAACGAGCAGGTGCAAGAGAAATACCTCAGCGAAGTGGAAGAATTCAACCAACTTTTTGGAAAGTGGGAGCAACTGAAGCGATTCGAATTGCTGGACACGCCTTGGGGAATAGAAACCGGGGAACTGACGCCTACCATGAAACTCAAGCGTAAGATGATCATGGAAAAGTACGCGGATCGGGTGGAGAAGTTGTATCAGTAAATTGTACGAAGTACCAAGTACAATGTACCAAGATTAATAAGTGTCCTGTCTAGAGTAAGTAGGCAGGATGCTTTTTTAACCACATAGGCACATAGATTTTAAACTATGTGCCTATGTGGTTTTTTTTAAACTTCTTTTGCAAGCGTTGGACTTTGGTTACCAATTCGTATATCACAGCACGCGTCATACATTGTACTTCGTACTTGGTACTTTATACAAACCTCTTCCGTATTTTTTTCCAAAAATAGTATGCATGCATACAAAATTTTTCTAATTTAGGTCCGTTATTCTCCCCATAATGTGCCCATGAAAAAAGAAGAGACGGTGGATTACCCCATCAAAAGTGCCTGGCATGCCATTTCGAGGATGTATAACCAACAGGCGGCAGAAGAGGGATTTACCACAGCAATCGGCTTTGTGTTGATCAATATCAACTCCAAAGAAGGGACACCGGCGACGAAAATCGCCCCCTTGATTGGTTTGGAGACCCGTAGCCTTACCCGCATGTTGAAGACCATGGAGGAGAAAGGCTTGATTTTCAAAAAAGCTGACCCGATCGACAAGCGCTCGGTACGCATTTTCTTAACGCCCGAAGGGAAACGGAAAAAGGAAATCTCCGTACAAAGTGTTAAGCGTTTCAATGAGCAGGTTCGCGAGGTACTCAGCGAAAAAGAATTGGCTAATTTTTTTGGTGTGATCACCAAAATCCAAAAAGTAATCGATCAAATCCAAACTAAGGAGGTACCCACTTCCTACTCCAAAGAAGAAACCCACAGCAACGCATTTTAATACATAGATCATGAATAGAACCATTAAAAAAGTCGCCGTTTTGGGCTCAGGGGTAATGGGATCCAGAATTGCCTGTCACTTTGCCAACATTGGCGTTCAGGTGCTACTTCTGGATATTGTTCCTTTTGAACTCAATGAGGAGGAGCAAAAGAAGGGCTTGACCAAGGAGTCTCCAGCCGTTCGCAACCGAATCGTGACAACAGCACTTCAAAACACGCTCAAAGCAAACCCCTCTTCGATTTATGAGAAGGCCTTTGCTTCTCGAATCACTACTGGAAATTTTGACGACGACCTTCCCAAAATCAAGGACTACGACTGGATCATCGAAGTGGTCGTGGAACGCTTGGACATCAAGCAACAACTTTTTGAAAAAGTAGAAAAATACAGAAAGCCAGGAACCCTCATCACCTCCAATACCTCGGGCATTCCGATGCATTTGATGTCTGAAGGCCGCTCGGAAGATTTTCAAGCACATTTTGCAGGAACGCACTTTTTCAACCCTCCGCGCTACCTCAAACTTTTGGAAATCATTCCTGGCCCAAAAACCAAACCAGAACTGATTGACTTTTTGATGGGATACGGAGACCGTTATTTGGGTAAGGAAACAGTCCTTTGTAAGGATACTCCTGCCTTTATCGCCAACCGGATTGGAGTTTATGCCATTATTTCGGGCATGCACGCCATTGAAAAAATGGGCTTTGGTGTTTCTGAAGTAGACAAACTGACGGGTCCAGTGATCGGCCGCGCCAAGTCTGCCACCTTCCGTACCATGGATGTGGTCGGCCTAGACACCACGGTCAACGTATCCAACAACCTGTACAAGGCCCTTCCGCACGACGAATCCAGAGACAAGTTTATCCTACCCAAGATTGTGGAAGTGCTCTACAACAACAAATGGTTTGGGGACAAAACAGGCCAAGGCTACTTTAAAATGACCCGTCACCCGGACGGCAGAAAGGAACTTCAGGAACTAGACTTGAAGACTTTTACCTACAAAGACGTTGAAAAGCCAAAGTTTAAGGCGCTCGAGGCAGCCAAAGAAGTGGAGGACCTGAAAAAGCGTTTGCGTCTTTTGGTCAACTTTGAAGATCGAGCGGGCGAATTTTACCGTGCCTCTTTTTACGACTTATTCAAGTATTGCTCCCACCGAATTCCGGAGATTTCGGACGAACTGTATCGCATAGATCAGGCGGTTTGTGCAGGCTTTGGTTGGGAACTTGGACCTTTTGAAACCTGGGACGCCCTAGGCGTAAAAGAGACCGTTGCCAAGATGGAAGCGGCTGGCGAAAAGGCGGCTGCTTGGGTACACGAACTTCTTGCTGCGGGACACGAGTCCTTCTACAAGATTGTCAACGGCAAAAAAACCTACTACGACATCCCGTCCAAGACCTACAAAGAGATTCCTGGATTAGATGAATTTGTCATCTTGGATACACTTAAGTCTGCAGGCAAGAAAGTCTGGGGCAATGCTGGTGCCACGGTAGTGGATTTGGGAGACGAGGTCATCGGCCTTGAATTCCACACCAAAATGAATTCCATGGGAGCCGAAGTGATTGAAGGCATCAACACCGCCATCGGCATGGCTGAAAAATCCTACAAAGGACTTGTGATTGGCAACGAGGGAGGCAACTTCTCTGCGGGTGCCAATCTGGCTATGTTGTTCATGTTTGCCGGAGATCAGGAGTTTGATGAAATCAACTTGATGATCGCCCAGTTCCAAAATACGATGACCCGTGCGCGCTTCTCGTCCGTTCCTGTGGTAGTCGCTCCGCACAATATGGCCCTAGGTGGAGGATGTGAACTTTCCCTTCATGCGGACCACATTCAAGCACATGCTGAACTGTACATGGGTTTGGTGGAAGTAGGGGTAGGCCTTATCCCTGCCGGTGGAGGCACGAAGGAAATGACGCTCCGTTTCTCCAACGGGATCATCGGAGGAGATGTAGAGTTTAACCAATTGCAGGAATACTTCATGAACATTGCTACCGCCAAGGTATCGACCTCTGCTGAAGAGGCTAGAGGCTTGGGCTACTTGCGAGCCAGTGACGGGATTTCCCTCAACAGGAAGCGACAGTTGGCCGATGCAAAAGCCAAGGTAATTTCCCTATCTGACTTGGGTTATACCCAGCCTATTCCACAGCGCAACATCAAGGTGTTGGGTAAAAGTGGCTTGGCCTACTTTGAGGCGGGAATCATGGGCATGATCTACGGGGGATACATCTCTGAGCACGATGCCAAGATTGCGAAGAAACTGGCGAATGTGATGGCAGGAGGGGATTTATCCGCTCCATCCGAAGTGACCGAACAGTATTTGTTGGATCTGGAACGTGAAGCCTTCTTGAGTTTAACGGGTGAGAAAAAGACCCTCGAGCGAATCCACAGTATTCTGTTTAAGGGAAAGCCGTTGAGAAACTAGATACAAGACTTTAGAGACAAGAAGCAAGACGTGAAGGGAAGATGAAACTCAAACACAATTTTAAGAATCTTAAAGTTTGGCAAAAAGCAGTAGAGTTAGCTGTGCTTGTCTATGAGGTAACAAAATCTTTCCCATCAGAAGAAAGATTCGGAATTACTTCTCAAATGAGAAGATGCAGTGTTTCGACTTCTTCAAATATTGCTGAAGGCTCTGCCCGAAATAGTTCAAAAGCATTTACTAATTGCTTGGAAATAAGTTTGGGTGAGTGTTTTGAGTTGGAAACACAACTCATCATTGCCTTTAGAATAGGGATTATTGAAGAAGAAAAATATGGTCTTCTATCTAGAGAGATTTCAGAATTACAAAAAATGGTCATTGGTTTTAAAAACACGATTGAAGCAAATCCTTATTAAATCTTTCAAGAATCTTGGCTCTTGTTTCTCGGTTCTTGGCTCTTACTAAAAAAGACAGATAAAAAAATTAACATGGAAGCATACATTATTAACGGATATAGATCAGCAGTTGGGAAGTCCAAAAAAGGAGGGTTTCGGTTTTATCGCCCGGATGATTTGGCGGCAGATGTGATCAAGCATTTGGTAGCAAGCACTCCTGGTCTTAAACCCAAGATGGTTGATGATCTCATTGTCGGCAACGCGGTTCCTGAAGCAGAACAGGGCATGCAAATGGGCCGAATGATTTCGCTTTTGGCCTTGGGCATCGACACTCCAGGGTTTGTAATGAACCGCTACTGTGGATCAGGCCTAGAAGCCATCGCTTTGGCCGTGGGTAAAATTAAAGCAGGAATGGCGGATTGCATCATTGCAGGCGGTACCGAATCCATGTCTTTGGTGCCGATGATGGGCTACAAGACCGCGCTCAACTGGAAGATTGCTTCTCAAACCCCTTCCTACTACTTGAATATGGGCTTGACTGCTGAGGAATTGGCCAAGGAATACGGCATTACTCGAGAGGAGGCAGATGCTTTTTCGGTGAGTTCTCACGACAAAGCACTGGCAGCCATTGCTGCAGGCAAGTTTAAAGATGAAATCGTACCTGTGGAGGTGGAAGAAACCTACTTGGACGAAAAGGGAAAAAAGAAAACCCGAAAGTTTACTGTAGACACGGACGAGGGACCTCGCGCAGGCACCACGATGGAAGCGCTTGCAGCGCTGAAACCCGCTTTTCGAATGGGTGGTCAGGTCACTGCAGGGAACTCCTCCCAGACCTCGGATGGGGCCGCCTTTGTGGTAGTGATGTCCGAACGTTTGATGAAATCCTTAGGTCTAGATCCTGTTGCTCGGATGCTATCTTATTCCGTAGCTGGTGTGGATCCACGCATCATGGGAATTGGTCCCAAGGAGGCCGTGCCTAAGGCTCTCAAGCAAGCGGGACTCAGCATGCAGGACCTAGGTTTGGTGGAATTGAACGAGGCCTTTGCTGCGCAAGCACTAGCAGTGATGAAATCGCTGGACATGGATCCTTCCATCGTCAATGTAAATGGAGGAGCAGTTGCTTTGGGTCACCCACTGGGCTGTACCGGAGCCAAGCTTTCTGTTCAGCTCTTCAACGAACTACGTAGGCAAAATAAAAAGTACGGACTCGTGACCGCTTGCGTCGGCGGCGGACAGGGAGTGGCGGGGATTTATGAGTTGCTGAAATAAGGAAGAGACTATTAGAACCGAGAACCAAGAGATTAGACTCCTTCTAGAAGCAAGAGACAAGAAACCTGTCTGCCGACAGGCAGGTTAGACTAGATTTCTGCTGCTATTCAGTCAGCAGAAACCCCATGAGACTACAATTTGTCTTGGCTCTTGTTTCTTGCTTCTTTTCTCTAAAAATAATAACATAAAAAACATACAAACATGTCAACCCAAACCAACAGCATCCAAGGCGGAGAGTTTCTTGTTCGAGAAACCCCAGCGCAGGATATTTTTATTCCTGAAGAATTCAGTGAAGAGCAAAAAATGATGGCTCAGGCCTGTCAAGATTTTATTGACACGGAGATCAATCCGAATGTGGAGAAAATTGACAGCATGAAGCACCCGGAGTTGGTGCCTCAACTTTTCAAAAAAGCAGGGGACCTGGGCTTGCTCGGTATCGCTGTTCCTGAAGTTTATGGTGGGCTAGGGATGAGCTTCAACACTTCCATGCTCATTGCGGACATCATCGGGGCATCCGGTTCGTTTTCCACCACGTATGGGGCTCACACCGGGATTGGTACCCTGCCGATCTTGTACTACGGTACAGAAGCACAAAAGCAAACCTACCTCCCCAAGTTGGCCACAGGTGAGTGGGCGGCTTGCTACTGCCTAACAGAGCCTGATGCGGGTTCGGATGCCAACTCTGGCAAAACCAAAGCAGTTCTTTCTGCCGACGGATCCCATTACCTCATCACCGGCCAGAAGATGTGGATTTCCAATGCGGGCTTTGCAGATTTGTTAATTGTGTTTGCCAAGATTGCGGACGATAAAAACCTCACTGCATTTATTGTGGAAAAAACCTTCGGGGGCATTACCATGAACGAGGAAGAGAAGAAGCTAGGCATCAAAGGCTCTTCTACCCGCCAGGTATTTTTCAACGACTGTCCAGTACCAGTTGCCAACATGCTTTCGGACCGAGGTAACGGTTTCAAAATCGCAGTAAACATCCTCAACATCGGCCGCGTGAAGTTGGGCGCAGGCGTATTGGGGGGAGCACGTACGGTCACAAGTCAATGCATCACCTACTCTACCGATAGAAAGCAATTTGGCGTATCCATCAATACTTTTGGGGCGATCAAAGCGAAATTGGCGGAGATGGCCACGCGAATCTATGCGACTGAGTCACTTTGCTACCGTGCAGGACAAGATATTGAAGACCGCATGGGCGCCTTGGCAGCACAGGGCCTCTCTGATTCAGAATCCAAGTTGAAGGCCATGGAACAGTTTGCCATCGAGTGTGCGATTGCAAAAGTTCACGGTTCTGAAGTCCTGGACTACATCGTGGATCAAGGGGTTCAAATCTATGGGGGCATGGGCTACTCGGCAGATGCACCGATGGAAAGAGCCTACCGAGATGCGCGTATTTCTCGAATCTACGAAGGCACCAACGAGATCAACCGCATGCTTATGGTGGGCATGGTGCTGAAGCGCGCTTTGAAGGGAGAGATCAACCTATTTGAACCGGCGATGGCTGTGGCCTCGGAACTGGTTTCTGTACCTTCTTTCGAAAGCATCGATACCTCCGAACTATTTGCCATGGAGAAAGACCTCGTGCACAAGCTTAAGAAAGTATTCTTGATGGTGGGCGGCAAGGCGGCCATGTCCTTGCAGGATCGCATTGAAGACGAGCAGGAGATCATGATGAACTTGGCAGATGTGATGATTGAAATCTATGCAGCCGAGTCGGTTTTGCTACGTACTGAAAAGTTAGTCAGTCTCCGAGGTGAAGCGGCCTGCGCTGCGCAAATCGCGATGACCAAAATATACTTGTACGAAGCCATCGACAAGGTGGAAGCTGCGGCGAAAGAAGCGATTGTATCCTTTGCCAAGGGTGACGAACAAAAAGTGTTGTTGATGGGCTTGAAGCGATTTACCAAACCCGACTTCATCAATCCAAAGGAACTTCGTAGACAAGTAGCGGATGTGATGATTGCGGAAGGGAAATATCCATTCTAAGTACCCTGCCTGCCGCAGGCAGGAATGTACCAAGTAGGAAATACGATGGAAATAAACTTCGCATCGCTTCGTGAAATAAGGTAGAAACACGAATTGTACTCCTTATTTCTACGAGCTTGCTCGTATTTTTTCTATTGTATTTCCATCATATTTCCACTTTGTTTCTTTACCCAATCATTCAATTAAGCCCTTCTAATTTTACCATCAAATCCCAGACGGCGATGCCTAAGGTGACGGAAATGTTGAGGGAGTGCTTGGTGCCGAGTTGGGGGATTTCAAGGACCTCGTCGCAGGCTTTGAGCACCTCCTCTTCAACTCCGAAGACTTCATTGCCAAAGATCAAGGCATACTTGCTCCCTTTCTGGGGATGAAATTGCTGCAGGGGGGTGGAGTTTTCCACCTGCTCCAGGGCGCAGCAACGAACGCCTTCGGCTTTCAGCCTAGTAAGTGCTTCTAGGGTACTGATGCAATATTCCCATTCCACAGACTCGGTGGAGCCGAGTGCAGTTTTTTGAATGTCACGGTGTGGAGGGGTGCCTGTAATGCCGCAGAGGTAAATTTTTTCCACACGAAAGGCGTCCCCTGTTCGAAAGGCAGAACCCACATTGTTGAGGCTTCGAACATTGTCGAGCACCAAAATGAGGGGAGATTTTTGGGTTTCCTTAAACTCCTGAACGGACAGCCGCTCCAGCTCTTCCATGCTTAATTTCTTCATCTCTTTTATTTCCTTTTCGAATCGGCTATTTTCAGGTCTAGTTTCCGATTCAAAAGTACGACAATTCTAATTTTACGCATGAGCAAATCCAAAGACGGCCAAGAAACCCCCTTGATGAAGCAATACAATGC
>JBJOOF010000046.1:0-4313 GCA_046051425.1 Bacteroidota bacterium | reverse complement strand
ATCTTGTTACTGTTTACAGAAGCTCGCTCTAAGTTGATTAAGATGGTTCGAAAGTTTACCGCCAAGGCAGAATCTGTCAACACCGCACCCACAATCCCTTCTCCCGCAGCTATCTTGCTAGTCAAGACCTTCAAATCATTGGTGATTTCAACCAAATTTTGATTATTGACTTGGAGAGTCTCCATCATTTTATCTGTATCCAATGGCATGATGGCTTCCAACCGATCCCCTTCTTCTACTGGGGGATAATCTGTAGTACCTCCATAAATGACGATAATCTTATTTCCGATCAAACCATCCGAACTAATGGTTGCTTTGGAGTTTTTACGGATAAACTCAGCAACTTTTTCTTCCACACTTAATTCAACTTCAACTTGAGAATCTCCAAAGAATTTAATTTTCTTGACTGTGCCGATTTTTACGCCAGAGAACCAAATATTATTTCCAGGCTGAAGACCTCCGATATCATCAAAAACGGCCTTGACATGGATGGCTTTCACAAACTTTTTCTGCTGCCCACCCAAGGTCATGATGCCTAGGACAAGTATGATTATCCCAATCAAGACAAACAGGCCTACGAGTACGGATCGTTTATTTTCTTGCTTCATGAGTTGATAAAGTTATAATCGTAAAATGATTTGATTCGCTGATCTTCAGCATGAGGGAAAACTTCTTCAAAGGTACCCAATGCCCCAAATTGTCCATCCAAAAGCACAGCCATGCGGTCTCCTGTCTGCTTGGCACAAGCCAAGTCGTGCGTGATTACGATGGAACTGGTCTTGTACCGTTCTCTCACCTCGTTGATCAGGTTGTTGATGTCTACGCAGGTGATGGGATCCAATCCAGCAGTAGGTTCATCGTACAACATGATTTCAGGATTGAGCACTAAGGTTCGTGCAACACCAATCCGCTTTTTTTGTCCACCTGAAAGCTCAGAGGGCATTTGGTTGATTGTTTGTGGTAGACCCACTGCATCGAGGAGTTCCTCAATTCGGAGCGCTATTTCTTTTTTTGTGAGATTCTTATAATTCCTAACCAAAGGAAATTCCATGTTTTCTCGAACGGTCATGGAATCATACAAGGCTGAGTTCTGAAAGGAAAATCCAATTTTTAGCCTCATTTCATTCAATTCCCGAACTCCAAGCTTGGAAATCTCCTTACCCAACACTTCCATACTGCCGCTATCTTGGAGCAAAAGTCCCACCATAATTTTAATCAATACTGACTTACCAGTGCCAGATCGACCCAAAATCACCAAATTCTCCTCACGGAATAAATCCAAATCCACTCCTTTCAGGACGTCTAGATCACCAAAGGATTTGTACAAGTTTCGGACTTCTACCACTTTTTCTCGATTACCCATGGCTATTTGATGCGGAATAGGTTGATGATTTGAAGCGATAGTAGCTCCTCAATAAAAATGAGGAACATGGAGATAACAACAGCAGCATTTGCCGCTTTACCCACCCCTTCTGTTCCTTTAGAAGAGTTGTACCCTTTGTAGCAGCCCACCATCCCGATCGTAAATCCAAAAAACACGGATTTGATGATCGAAGCAAATACATCAAGGAAGGTAACTGAACTGAATACCTGCGCAAAAAACGTGGAGATACTGACCAATTCATTTGCGTTCACATTGATAAAGGCGCCCATTAAGGCCACAAAGTCAGTGTACATCACCAGTACTGGGATCATGAACGTAGTGGCTAACACGCGAGACACTACCAAAAACTTGTAAGGATTCGTTGCAGATACCTCCATGGCATCAATTTGCTCCGTCACTTTCATGGAAGCGATTTCGGCTCCGATGCCAGATCCCACTTTGCCTGCAGCAATCAATGCGGTAACCAGTGGACCCATGGCCCGCACAATGGCAATTGCAATCAGGGAAGGAAGCCAGGAAGTGGCTCCAAATTCGGATAAGGAAGGACGGGATTGATTGGTGAATACGATCCCGACGATAAATCCAGTTAAGGAGATCAGGGGCAAGGATTCAACGCCGATACGGTAGCATTGGTGAATAACTTCCTTGAATTCGTAGGGTGGCACAAAAACCTCCTGAAAAAATCGCTTGAAGAAATTCCAAGCATCTGCTAATCCCTTGAAGAAGGCATCTATTTTTTTTGAGAAGACATGCTTTCGCGTACCGGACTGTCCTGCCATAGTCGTATTCAGAGATTCAAAAATAAGGAAATTAATTCAAAGGATGCGCCAAAACCCTGCATTTGATACAGCAAAAAAAGGAAGCAAAATTGAAGAAGAACACAACGCAACTAATCAGCAAACTTGTAGACATCAGCGAAATGATTACCTAAAAAAATCGATACTCTTGGAGGGGAAAAAGTAAGCTAAATCCGAAGGCCATGAGGCTCCAAAAAAACATAAAAAACCTCCTTCCTAATTAACCCTAACTACCAGTTTTTCAAACTGAGTTGACTCCAAAAAATTGGCCGAAGTTTTGACAACAAGGTAGGCAATACGAGTAAGTCAACAAATTAGATCAGCGCCAAGACTTTCAGAATTTACCACTCAAGAACTGGGGAATTCCCCTTCAAAAAATCACAAGAGCCGGAAGGAATAAAATCGATGTAAAAAGAGGGTAATTGTGAGGTATTTTTATTTTTAGATTAATCTAATTTTTTTAGATTAATCTAATTTAGACAACCATAAATGAATCATAGTCAATTAAAAATCAACTACTTAATATTGATTTAAAAACCATTGATTTAATCTGAATTTTAATTCCTACTAAGGGCTAATCTATTCCACC
Source organism: Bacteroidota bacterium (assembly GCA_046051425.1). Lineage (GTDB taxonomy): Bacteria > Bacteroidota > Bacteroidia > Cytophagales > Cyclobacteriaceae > Algoriphagus. The sequence continues at coordinate 1,543 of JBJOOF010000046.1, read as the reverse complement.
CTTTAATGCCCCAAAGACATATTCAAGAACTTATTCCCCCAAAGGAACACTAGAATTGTCTACTTTTTCCCTATGCTAACCCTAGCCTTTTGCGATAGTACCCAATCAACAACTGGGCCAAAAACTGAGTTCAAGGTTAACTGCTCTGGTAAAAATCTCGACTTCAATCCTAGGACTCCCCTACCCTTTTTATGAATAAATCTGGCAAGAATTTGAACTGAAATTGTAGTTGATTTTTCTACCTTCCACAGAGTTCCTTGTACGCACAAAACTCACATTTTTTCTTGTCCTCCGTTTGGTCAAAAGGAACTAAGGGATTTACGATTTCTTCTAAAAGTCCACGAAGTCCCTGCTCATATTCCTCCGCAAATTCTCGGTAATCTCCTACCTCAGAATTATCCAGTTGAAGGTAGGGGTTGAAGTCCGAAGAATAGATTTCCTTGATGTTGATGATCCCCGGTTTTAGGGGGAGCTGATTTTCTGGATGCTTGTAGTTGTAGAAGAAGGCATAGAGAAAAGTTTGCATGGCTGCCTTGTTTCTTTTCTTATCCTCTCGGTCAAATAGGGAAGCTATGCTAGGAATCTTTTTGGTATCCTTTCCTGTTTTGTAATCCAATAGACGAACTATGGAATCTCTGATATCCATCCGATCGATTACCCCACCAAGCGCTACTTCTTTGGAGCCTTCCTCAGTTTCAATCGAAAGATGCGCCAGGTGTTCTTTTTCCAAACCAATCACCCTGAAGTCTCCATTTCGCTGGTCGTAAGCGAGTACGGCTTCAATGTACTTGGTCAATACCTGCCGAGCAATCTGCAATTGCCCTGTCAACAAGAGCTCCTCTCCTTCCTCCTTTTTGTACAGCTCCCGAAAGGCTTGGTCCACAGCCTTCGGAACTTGTGGCAACAAGCGGTCAATTTCATGCCCGTCAATGTCTCGGAACTCTTCCCCTTCAGGAATCTCGTACAGCAACTCAATTCCCTTGTGCAATAGGGTGCCAAAAGTCATGGGGTCAATTGTGGTGACCACCTCCTCTTTTTCCTTCAATTCGGCCACATAGCGCAGGTAAAAGCGTAGTCGACAATCCAAATACATATTGAGTGCGGATGCTGAAAACTTCTTTTCTGCTTCCCCTTCCCCCACTGGCTTAAAATAGCGAGCCAAACTTGCCAGCATAGCAGGAGTCTTGGCAAGGGTAATGGGTTGATTTGGGCTGAGATCCACAGGAACCAATATTGATTCTGGTTTTGCAATCGGCAATTCTACCCGCATCTGCTGGATAAATCGGCTCATTTCATTTGCCTTGCCTTGCTCCCCTGCCGTAGTGTAAATCAAATGCACTTCCTCAGCGCGATGCAACAAGCGGTAGAAGGTGTAGGCATAGATGGCATCGTTTTGCTCTTGAACGGGCAAGCGGAATGCTTTACGAAGATTCAATGGAATCATGGATTGAATTCCTCCCCCAGGAGGAAAACTTCCCTCATTTACATCGCAAATAATCACCCGTCTAAAATCCAAGTTTCGAGACTCCAATACCCCCATCAC
>JBJOOF010000045.1:0-16272 GCA_046051425.1 Bacteroidota bacterium | reverse complement strand
TCTCCCTTGCAAGTCATCCGTAGAGCCTACATAGTACTTGTTGGTTTTCAGGCTAAAAAGGATGTAGATGTAGTACATAGTAGAAAAAATTTAGATAAAAAAAGGCCCCGCAATTCTGCGGAGCCCTGTGGAGTCCCGCAATGCTGCGGGACGAACCGATGACCTTCCCGCACGCTTACGGGACGCTCTAGCCAACTGAACTAATCCCCAGTCTCTGGGTTGAAATCCACAAGGACAATTTTAAAACGCAAAAAAAAGGCTGCCTCATTGAGACAGCCCTGTGGAGGATAACGGATTCGAACCGATGACCTCTACACTGCCAGTGTAGCGCTCTAGCCAACTGAGCTAATCCCCCATTATTACTTTCAGAATTCGAACTGATGACCTTCCCGCACGCTTGCGGGACGCGAAAGCCAACTGAGCTAATCCCCCATTATTACTTTCAGAATTCGAACTGATGGCCTTCCCGCACGCTTGCGGGACGCGAAAGCCAACTGAGCTAATCCCCCTAAAGAGTTTGCAAATATAGATTCTCCAAGTTTCCTTCCAAAGGATTTCTTTACTCCTGTGAATAATTTATTCGAGTAAGAATACTACGGCCAAGGGTCACTTCATCCGTAAACTCAAGTTCACCTCCCACAGGGATGCCTCGGGCAATACTTGTGATTTTTACACCGAGTGGAGTCAAGATTTTCCCCAAATAAAAAGAGGTGGTATCGCCTTCCATCGTTGCGGAAAGCGCCAAAATGATTTCTTTAATTTCACCCAACTTGACCCGGGTGACCAAACTTTCACAGGTTAATTCCTCAGGGCCAATGCCCTGCATAGGAGAGATGACTCCGCCGAGAACATGGTATACTCCCTGGTATTGATTTGTGTTTTCGATGGCCAATACATCCCCAATATCCTCTACCACACAGACCATGGAGCGGTCTCTTTTGTGGCTTTGGCAGGTAGTACATAATTCCTCATCTGCCAAAGCATGACAGGTTTTGCAATAAGATACCTCCGCGCGCATGCGTGTCAAAGCAAGCGATAATGCCTCTGTATGCGCCTCATGCTGCTTCAGTAAATGAAGAGCCAAGCGAAGTGCAGTTTTTTTGCCTATGCCCGGAAGCCTGGAGATTTCCGTGACTGCGTCTTCGATTAATTTAGAGGGGAAGTTCACTTGATTTATTTTTAAAGAATTGCAGCCTGAATGCCTTCATCCAAAATGGCCTCACAGAGGGGCTTGAGTTCTGGCCTCGTTCCTTTCTTCACAGCACACTTTCCCTTGTAATGGATGATCAAGGTACACTGCTCTGCTTGTTCATGGGTATGCTCACAGACCTTCATGAGCACCTGAATAACATGTTCAAAGGTGTTCACATCGTCATTGAATACAACGAGGTCTAGCGCTTCCTGATCGATGAGTTCCTCGAGGAGGACTTCAATTTCTTCTACATGGGGAAGGGGTGAGCTGAACTGATTCATTTTGCAAAATTAAGAATAATGGGCAACTTAGCGAGCGACAGACGCTTACAATATGAATCCGCAACTCGTTTTAACAGTTATTTTAATTTATTTCGGTATACTTTTTTTCATTTCCTGGTTGACTACCCGAAAGTTAACTGGAGATACCTTTTTTACTGGAGACCGCAATTCCCATTGGTTTCTGGTTTCCTTTGGAATGATTGGTGCTTCTCTATCTGGCGTCACCTTCATCTCTGTACCGGGCGAAGTAGGTAATTCTAACTTCTATTACTTCCAAGTTGTTTTGGGCTACACCCTGGGATACTTTACCATTGCCAAGGTCTTATTGCCGCTCTACTACCGCCTGAATTTAGTATCTATCTACAGCTATTTGGAGGATCGATTTGGGTTTTGGTCTTACAAAACGGGGGCTTTTTTCTTTATTCTGTCGAGATCCCTAGGATCTTCGCTTCGATTGTATCTCGTAGCCAGTGTGCTCCAATTGATCTTATTCGATGCCTTGGGCATTCCTTTCTGGGTTTCGGTGCTGATTACAGTAGGCCTTATTTGGCTGTATACCTACCGGGGAGGAATCAAGACTGTAGTTTGGACTGACACCTTTCAAACCACCTTTATGTTGGCTTCGGTCCTGATTACGATGGGGCTGATTGGATCCGAGTTGGAGCTGAAAAGTTTGGGCGATTACATCAGCCGAATAAGTGAGGACAAGCGTTCGACAATCTTCAACTGGGATTGGAAGGCGGGTACCAACTTCTTCAAGCAATTTATTTCTGGGGCCTTCATTACCATAGTGATGACAGGGTTGGATCAGGACATGATGCAGAAAAACCTGACTTGCCGGACTCTGGGCGATGCACAAAAAAACATGTTTTGGTTTACCGTGATTTTGGTAGTGGTCAATCTGCTGTTTCTATCCCTAGGGGTGATGCTGTACTTGTATGCCGAAACTAAGGGAATAGCCATTCCAGCAAAGTCGGATGGCCTATTTCCTCTCCTGGCTACGGAGCACTTTTCCGCCTTTGCAGGAATTGTTTTTGTGTTGGGCATCATCGCAGCGGCTTATTCAAGTGTGGATTCCACGCTGACTGCTTTGACCACTTCCTTTTGCTACGACTTTCTTCAGATCGAACGGAATTATACCCCGGAACGCCGGCTTTTCATCCGCAAGCTCGTGCACGTTGGCTTTACGTTTCTGATGTTTTTACTCATTCTTGCCTTCTACTGGCTCAATGACCAAAGCGTGATCAATTCGGTATTTATTCTAGCCGGCTACACCTATGGCCCACTATTGGGGCTCTTTGGGTTTGGTTTGTTTACCAAGCATCAGGTAAAAGATGCCTGGGTTCCTGCCCTGGCTGTGCTCGCTCCTTCCCTGACATTTTTGATCACTTCCAATTCCCAAGAATGGCTTTTGGGCTATACCTTCGGCTTTGAGGCGCTGATTTTAAATGGAGGACTGATGTTTACAGGGCTTTACCTGCTTCGCAAAAAATCTAAGGATTAAGTTCTTTTTCTGGACTCCAAAAGCGGGATTCAAACTCCACCACCTGATCGTTTTGAACGACCACTCCCTCTGCTTCGAGTAGGGTTTGCATGGCTGTAGGCGTAGAAAAATGATGCTTTCCCGTCAGTATTCCTTGTCTATTCACGACGCGATGGGCGGGCACATCAGGGAGAGCATGCGCAGCATTCATGGCATAGCCTACCATGCGCGCGCCGGACTTGAGTCCCAAGTAATGGGCTATCGCTCCATAACTTGTTACCCGGCCAGTAGGAATCTCCCGTACTACCTGGTATACCCAATCAAAGTAATTCCCCTTTTCGGAGCTCATAGTTCCAGTCGATAAGTGCTTGGTTGATGGATTTTTTTACTTGGATCTCTGTCTGCTTCTCTCCGGATTTGATCGGAAATTGGTAGCGGATCAATAAGTTTTCTGTTCTTCGCTCCAAAATATTTAGCTGAGCACCTTCTTTGACCACCACCTCCGGATAGTGACCTAAGATCACTCGGAGTGAATCCTCAAGTTGGCTGAGGTGAATTTCATTTTTTGAGGTAATCTCAGCATCAAAAATGACCTGGTGGGTATTGTTTTTGGAGAAATTGACCACATCTTCGGACAAGGCCATGGTATTGGGAATCAAAATGATTTCGCCAGCATCATTTTTCAACACCAGATTGATCAAAGTAATATCTCGAATAAAGCCGGTATGCCTTCCGATTTGAATCTTGTCTCCGATTTCAAGTTGGTCCGAAAACATCATGATCAAGCCATTCACAATATTGGTGATGTAGTCCTTGGTTAGCAATGCTAAGGCCGCAGCCACAATGGTGATGCTGGTCAAAAATTCCAAGGGCTGAATTCCAAAGGCAAGCATCAGGGAAATAAGGACGGCAATCAGGTTGAGCAAAAATTCTATTCGATCAATCCCAAGCATAAAGTTGGGCTGCACCTTGGTCTCCTCCCGCTGTTGCAAGTAAATCCGTAGCGTAATGATTCTCCCTAAGGAAAAAATCAAGTTGGCGCTCAAGAGGAAAATAAGGGCCCGGACAATGTGATTTAAGATTTCGTATTTCTCTAAAAATGGAGCGACTACGGTGTCTCCAGCATAGAAAATCTCTAAAATAACGAGGAGAATGAGCTTAAATGCAAAGTAGGTTTTGCGTACATTTTCCTTTACCCGGATACTGCTTTTGAGGTGGTTCATGGTTCAATCGAAAAATTAACCCTATTTTAGCAAATATAGGAAGGATTTGACGGACTGATGAGCAGAAATCTAGTAATTACAGGAGCAGCAGGTGCCTTAGGTACTGCCGTAGTGGGGAAGTTTAAGCGGGAAGGCTACTACGTCATTGCCCTTGTACGTCCAGAGGCAAATGAGCAGTCCCCAGAAGCGGATGTCACCTACGAGGTAGATGTGACCGATGAAAAAGCAGTCCAAGAATTTGTATCTGAATACGAGGTTCAATTTGGGGATCTTGAAGCGATCGCCATGCTCGTAGGAGGCTATGCCCCAGGAGATTTGGAGACGAGCCGACAGCAGGATCTTTCGCAGCAAATCCAACTCAATTTTTTTAGTGCATTTACGGTGGCCACCGCCTTTCTCCCACTTCTAAAAAAGCAGCAGCGGGGAGCTTTTCTTTTTGTAGGAGCTCGTACAGCCTTAGTGCCCAAAGAAGCAAAAGGAGCTGTTGCCTACGCCTTAAGTAAGCGCCTGGTCAATTCCCTGGCGGAGATTATTGCTGAGGAAGTAAAAGATACCGACATCCGTACCCATGTATTTGTACCGAGTATCTTGGACTCCGAAACCAATCGTTCCGCTATGCCTACCGCTGATTTTTCAAAATGGGTGAATCCTTCCGATATTGCGGAGGCAATGCACTATGCAGTCAATACCCCAGCATTAACCAACATGACCTTTACACTCTATGGAGGAATTTAACTTTCAACCGAAAAAATGGATTCTAGGAGGAATTCTTGTCTGCTTACTAGGACTTCCAGCCTTTGCGCAAACGCCTGAACAGGAAGTTGAAGCAGTCATTCGCTCCCTGTTTGATGGGATGAAACAAAAAAATGCCGAACAGGTGGCTGCTGCTTTTTCTCCTGAGGGATTGATGCAAACCGTGCAGCAGAAGCCGGAAGGAACTACAGTTGGAAGCAATTCTGTGGCTGATTTTGTCAAACGAATTGCCGGTACCCCAGCAGGAACCATCTTAGATGAACGTATTCTCTCCTACCAAATCAAAGTGGATGGATCTATGGCTAGTGCATGGACACCCTATCAATTTTATGTAAACGATACCTTTTCCCACTGTGGGGTGAATTCCTTCCAGCTGGTGAAAATGTCTGAAGGATGGAAAATCGTCTACATCATCGATACCCGAAGAAAAGAACCTTGTCAAGAGTAATTTGTATGAATGAATTAAAAAGCGCAGTCTACCAGACTGCAATCAGCCAGTTAAAACAAAAAGAAGCCCTTCTTGCCGAAGAGCGTAAAAATATCATTGAAAGTATCCTCGAAGAGGAAAAAAATAGTGCTGGAGATAAATACGAGACGAGTCGGGAGACCATGACTCAAGATCTCAACTCCCTCGAAAAGCAAATCAAACAAAGCGGTTTGGACTTAGAAGAATTGTATCGTCTCCAAACCATCAAAGATACGCCTCCAACCGTGCAGGAAGGCGCTCTGGTACAACTTGGAACCGAATGGTTTTTGTTGGCCGTCAGTGTGGGCCAAGTAAAAGTTGGGGATAAGTCGGTATTTTTGTTGAGCAAAAATTCTCCCCTAGGAGAGCTTCTAGTCGGTAAGAAAAAGGGGGAAGCGATTCAGTTTAGAGGGAAGCCCCAAACCATCACCGAAATTCATTAAGTAGGAAAACTCGAAGAGTCCAGTGGTTCTTGGTGGGCGAACTTGATTTTCAACTATTCAAATTTGCGAGCATATTGATAAGCTATTCGCAATAAATGAAGGCTTTCGTTTCACTTTTATTGATAATTCTATTTTTTTCTAGTAAAATTGAGAGTCAATTGCTTCAGAAATGATTTTTCCAATTTCCAACCTAGGCTTCAGTTTACGTTCACAGATCGGTGGAGGTATTGCTTGTGCTTTTGTCCCGAAGGGTTGGGATGGGCAATTTTGGCACGAGTCAATGCCCATGCAGGGGTAGATTTTTAGTTCTTCTTGGCTCCCTGATCCTACCCACTCTTTTCCTATCCATTCTTTTATGAAAGTCATCAAATTTGGAGGCTCCTCCGTAGAAAATCCCAACAACATCCAGCAGGTTTTTCAGATCATTCAAGACCAACTCCAGGAGTCGGAATTGGTGGTGGTCTTCTCTGCCTTTGGAGGAGTGACGGAGCAACTTTTTGCGCTAGCGAACCTGGCAAAATCAGGAGATCTAGGCTATAAAAAGGAATTACTTGCCCTTGAGGAAAGGCACTTGGATCTGGCCAATGCCCTACTAGGAAATGAAAAAAGAGAGAAAGTAGACACCTTCATCCGCCAACGCTTCCACGAGTTGGAAGATCTCTACCACGGAATCCACCTGATCAAAGAACAATCCCCACGAACCCTAGATTATGTGGCAAGCTTTGGAGAGCGCTTGAGCACCTACATTCTGGCGGAAGCATTGGGAGCAAAGGGAATACCGACTTGTTTTGTGGATGCTCGGGAAATTATCCGAACCGATGATCGCTTTGGGCAGGCTCGTATAGACGAAGCTACTACCCATGCTCAAATCCAAGATTATTTTTTCAAGCACGACGGAGTCAAAGTGGTGACTGGATTTATTGCATCTACTGCCAAAGGGGAGACCACCACTTTGGGCCGATCTGGTTCCGATTACACTGCTGCGATCTTGGCAAGTGCCTTGAATGCCGAAGTTTTGGAGATTTGGACCGATGTGTCTGGGGTCTTGACCTGTGATCCCAAGATGGTGTATGCGGCCTTTACCATTCCACAGCTGAGCTATGCGGAAGCGATGGAGCTTTCCCATTTTGGAGCCAAGGTTATTTTTCCGGCGACCATGCAGCCGGCGATGAAGAAGAACATTCCGATTCAAATTAAAAACACCTTTGAACCTAGCCACCCAGGCACCTTGATCAATGGACAGGTACGGGAAGGTGGCTGGATCAAGGGGATTAGCTCGCGATCTAACCTAACTCTTATGACCCTTCAAAGTGCAGGCTGGATGGCTGCAGGGGGAAGTTTAGGACGGATTTTTACCGTATTGTCTGAGGCAAGACTTTCGAGTTTGCTTATTTCTCAGGCCTCCTCACAACATAGCATTTGTCTGGCGCTGGCCACTGAAGAAGCGATTCTAGCGAAGGAACTCATTGAAAAAGAGTTTTACTATGAAATCAAGTCCGGTGAAATGGATCCGGTCTCTTTGCTTCCTGGCCTGGCTTTAGTCGCTGTGGTGGGGGAAAAGATGAAACATGATCCCGGTACTTCAGGCAGAATGTTTCGGGCCTTGGGGCAGAACAACATCAATGTGGCGGCCATTTCTCAAGGAAGTTCTGAATTGAATATTTCTGCAATCATTCCTCAGGCAGATTTACAAAAAGCATTGAATGCCCTTCACGAGGTGTTTTTCCTCTCAGAGCATAAGGTGGTCCACCTATTTTTGATAGGTACAGGTCTCATCGGTACGGCACTGTTGCACATGATTGCACAGCAAAAGGAAAAATTGCTCCTCGAAAATCAGCTGGATATCCAAGTGCACGGCATTGCCAACAGTCGATACATGGCCTTTGATGAGGATGGCTTTGAGTTGACTAATCTGCCGGAATTGGGTCCTTCGCAGTCCAAAATGGATTTGAATGCTTTCGTGGAGACCATTGAGGAAATGAACTTCTCCAATTCAGTGCTCGTCGACTGTACGGCGAGCCAGGAAGTAGCCCAAATATACCCTCGAATATTGGGGGCGAAAATCGCGATTGTTACCCCCAACAAAAAAGCCAACTCAGGTTCTTTGGAAAGCTATTTGGCTTTGAAGCAACTCGCGAAAAGCCGAGGGGTACACTTTCTCTACGAAACCAATGTGGCGGCGGGACTTCCGGTAATCAATACCATCCACGATTTGATGCTTTCCGGTGATCGCGTTCACCGAATTGAAGCAGTACTGAGCGGCTCCCTGAATTTTATTTTTTCCGAGCTGGAAAAGGGAGCGCCATTTTCGGAGGTGGTGGCCTTGGCCAAGGAAAAAGGATACACCGAGCCCGACCCGAGAGAAGATTTAAGTGGCATGGATGTGGCTCGAAAAGTAGTGATTTTGGGTAGAGAGGCGGAGCAGCAACTGGAAGTAGAAGACATTGTGGTGCATTCCCTAGTTCCTGAAGAAGCAAGACAAGGATTGAATGTTGGGGAGTTTCTTGAGGTCCTCAAACATCAGGATGCAGGCTACACCGAGCGACTGGCTTCGGCCAGGTCCAAAGGAGAAAAGTTGCGTTTTATGGCTACGCTTGAGGAAGGAAAGGCGGAAATTGGCTTACGTTCCTTGCCAGCTTCTCATCCATTTTATGGGCTTGAGGGTTCTGATAACATGATTTTGCTGACTACTGACCGCTACTACGATCGCCCCATGATTATCCGTGGGCCTGGAGCTGGAGCTGAAGTGACGGCAGCAGGCGTGTTCGCTGACGTGATCCGTGTGGGTAACTATACCCGAGATTAGAAAGGAAAAATGAGAATAGTACAATGTACCAAGTACCAGGTACCAAGTACGAAGTATGGATCCTAAACCTATTCACATAACGCCACGATTGTGGACTGTTAGCTGTTGACTATTTTACCACTGTCGGAATAGCGGATACTTAGAACTCTATTTTTTCCGTTCGATGGAGTACAAGACTAAGTCTCGCAAAGAAGATTTATAAGTAGAATCAGGGAAATGATCCAGAAGCCCAAGTGCCTCCTGGTAAAATGCAGTCATCTTCTGCTTGGCATAATCGAGTCCCCCGCTTTTCTTAACAAAGGAAATGACTTCATTCACCGCTTTTTTGTCTTCAGAACGGTTGCGGATGAGGTACATGATTTTCTTTTTCTCCAACCACTCCGCATTTCGAAGCGCATAGATGAGTGGAAGGGTCATCTTTTTCTCTTTGATGTCAATTCCCAGCGGTTTGCCGATTTCATCCTCTCCATAATCAAAAAGATCATCCTTGATTTGGAAGGCCATTCCTACTTTTTCCCCGAAGTTCCACATGCGTTGGATGGTTTCCTCGTCCGTACTGACACTAGAGGCTCCTACGGAGCAGCAAGAAGCGATCAAGCTGGCGGTTTTTTGCCGGATAATTTGGTAATAGACATCCTCTTCCACATCCAGTTTTCTCGCCTTATAACTTTGGAGTAGCTCTCCTTCAGACATTTCGCGTACAGCATTGGAGACAATCCGCAAGAGATGAAAGTCGTTGTGCTCTACACTGAGAAGCAAGCCACGGGAGAGGAGGTAGTCCCCAACTAATACGGCAATCTTATTTTTCCAGAGTGCATTGATAGAAAAAAATCCCCTGCGGTAGTTGGCATCATCGACTACATCGTCGTGGACCAAGGATGCGGTATGCAGCAGTTCGATCAGCGCGGCACCTCGGTGAGTAGATTCATTGATTTGTCCACAGACTCCCGCTGTCAGAAACACAAACATGGGGCGCATTTGCTTGCCCTTGCGTTTGACGATGTAGTGGGTGATGTGGTCGAGAAGCTTGACCTTACTTTTCATAAAGTCCCGGAACTTATGTTCAAACTGAGCCATCTCGGACTCAATGGGGACTTGAATGTGTTTGAGGTCTAGTTTCATCACGATTGGAAGCTGTAAAAATACCACGCTTTTTGGCATGGACAACAATTTGGAAACTTCCTTTTTCTTTCAACTCTAGAAGTGTGAAAACGTTTCTTTTTTTGTAATTTAAATTCTTCGTTCACTTTTCCCCACCTGCTTATCTATGAAAAAGTTCCGAATCGAATTGAAATGGGGGTTTCTATTTTTCTTGTCAGGCTTGGCCTGGATGGTTCTAGAGAAAAGTCTGGGCTGGCACGATCGCTTGATCGAGCAGCATGCCACCTACACCCTCCTTTATGCGCCTCTGGCTATTTTTATTTATGTAATAGCACTTTGGGAGAAAAAGAAAAAAACCTACCGAGGGAGGATGACATTTTTGCAAGGGCTGCTATCTGGATTGGGTATTACCCTTGTCGTAGTCGTACTCACTCCATTGAGTCAATACATATCCCATAGCCTGATTTCTCCAGATTATTTTCCCAACATCATTCAGTTCACAGTCAACTCTGGGAAAATGACTTTGCAGGAAGCCGAAGCCTATTTTAACCTGATGAATTACACGACGCAGTCCGTGTTTTTTGCAGCAGGGATGGGAATAATGACTACTGTGGTGGTGATGATTTTTATGAAATCTATCCCACAGAAAGATCCCTCCGAATAATTGAAACCCCACAGTTCCTTTTTGCTTATCTTTGGGAGTTTTTAAAAACAGAACGACCACTTGGAGGAGAACTACATCAAACACCAATACGCTCCCATTTTGCCTGAAAAAGACGAATGGCCTGTGGTTAAGCTCGCTCGCGAGCGGAAGGAATTTGTCAAAAAGGTAGCAACCCTTTCGGAAGGGAGAATATTAGACCTGATCGGGAAGAACCCCGAAATTTTAAAGGAAGAACTTGAGACGACGCTCTACCGAGAAAAGCTTCGAATCAAGCAAAACCCTTGGGATGTAGATCCTGACGATGAAGGGACATTCTGGGGGGAAGTGAAAAATAACTTGCTCCAGATCCACTCTGAAGTCTCTGGAACCAAAGCCAAGAAATTGGAGGCCTATCAGGAAGTACTTCGAAAAATTACTTCCCGCTATTCCGAAGAAATTGCATCCAATTTCAAAGCATCCCATTACAAGTTTACCCGACGAGTGGTAACCTATGGCTTCTCGCGCCTGCTCAATGCAGCTCGCGTGAAGGGATTTGGATCCTTGTTTAGCAATCAATTTACCCTTCAAGACAAGATCCAAATTACCGGACAAACAGCGCAGCTTCGTGAATTGGCTACCAAAGGAACCGTGGTCATGGTGCCCACCCATTTTTCGAATTTGGACAGCGTCCTCATTGGATGGATAATTTCCGTCTTGGGCATGCCTCCCTTTATCTATGGAGCAGGCCTGAACCTGTTCAATATCTCGATTTTCGCCTATTTCATGAATGCCTTGGGTGCTTACAAGGTGGATCGTAGAAAGAAAAACATGATGTACTTGGAGACCCTGAAAACTTACTCCAAGGAGGCCATTCAATTTGGTTGCCACAGCCTGTTCTTCCCTGGTGGCACTCGCTCTAGAAGTGGAATCATTGAATCCAAACTGAAATTAGGGCTCCTAAGTACCGCCATTGAAGCCCAGCGTGCCAATTTTGAAAATGGAATGACAGATGTATCAGGAAAGATTTTTATAGTTCCGGTGACCATCAATTACCACTTTGTGCTTGAGGCACCCGGGCTTATTCAAGACTACTTGAGCCAAACTGGGCAGGAGCGCTACTACAAGGAAAACGATGAGTTTTCTACCTCCTACAAGATTTCGAAGTTTCTCTTTAAGTTTTTCACCAAAGGGTCAGACATTTCTGTCTCCATCGGTCGCGCCATGGATGTCATGGGCAATTATGTAGATCAGGATGGAAAGAGTTTGGACAAATGGAGTCGCGTAGTGAATACCCAGGAGTATTTTATGTCCAATGGGAAGGTGACTGTCGATGCGCAACGCGAAGAAGAGTACACCCAGATGCTAGGTAAGCGTATTGTGGAGGAATTTCACAAAATCAACCGGGTATTTAGCTCCCACTTGGTGGCTTTTGTGGCCTTTGAATTGATCCAATCAAAAAATACCAAACTAGACTTGTTTGATTTGATCCGCCTTCCGCAAGAAGATCTCGTTCTCAACTATGAGGAGTTCAAAGCGGCTTGTCAGCGTGTCCTAGACCAAATTTTTGAATTAAAAGCTCAAGGAAAAATTGATTCGGCACCTCACCTCAATCGTTCCATGGATGAAATCATTACCCATGGACTGGATAATGTGGGAATGTACCATGCCAAGCGCCCGCTGATCAAAGATAAGTCGGGGAACTTGACTACCGAAGACATGAGCTTGCTCTATTTTTACCACAACAGACTGCATGGGTATGGCCTTGAAAAACTCTTCTAAATCGCAGCCCATTGGGGTCATTGGAGTAGGAAGCTTCGGGACAGCTATAGCCAATATGCTGGCCGAAAAAAATGAGGTAATGGTCTATGCTCGCAAGCAAGAAGTGGTGGAGGAAATCAACACCCAGCATAGCGCTTCCGGGAAAATACTCAACCCCAAAATCCGCGCTACTTTTTCTCCGGAGGAACTTTGTACCTCCTGCGGCGTACTTTTCTTTATGATTCCTTCGGCGGCCTTCTTGGAAGTGACACGCACTTTTGCTCCCTTTTTACACCCGTATCACCTGGTCATTCATGGAACCAAAGGCTTGGCCGTACAGCTTGCCGATGGGGAGCAATGGGAAACACTCAAGAAGCTACGCCGAAAACAAATCCTAACCATGAGCGAGGTGATTGTCCAAGAAACTCTCGCGGTACGGGTGGGCTGCCTAGCAGGGCCCAATATTTCCAAGGAACTCAGTGACGGGCAGCCTGCAGCAACAGTCATTGCCAGCAAGTACAACGAGGTCATTCAGGAAGGGCAGCGTCTGCTACGCTCCGAAAAATTCCAAGTGTATGGCAACTCTGATATCATTGGCGTAGAGCTCAGTGGAGTGCTCAAAAATATAATTGCCATTGCTGCAGGAGCCTTGGCGGGATTAGGATTGGGAGAAAATGCAAAAGGTCTCTTGATCTCTCGAGGAATTGTGGAGATGGCGCACTTGAGTAAGGCCCTGGGAGGAACTGCCAGTTCGGTCATGGGTCTCGCTGGCATCGGAGACTTGGTGACTACCTGCAATTCTCCAGATTCCAGAAACTTTACAGTAGGTTTCCGCCTTGCAAAAGGGGAGAACCTCAGTCAGATCATGGCTTCCATGGAAGAGGTGGCAGAAGGGGTCAACACGATCCGAATTGTAGATGCCTTTTTGAAAACTGCAGGCATCCGTGCCCCAATTACTGAAAATCTACACCGCGTACTTTTTGAAGATCTATCCATCGAAGAGGCCCTTCAATTTTTGATGAAGTACCCCTTCAGTGTGGATGTGGACTTTGTCTAGGTAGGGTTAGAAGTAGGTTTTTGTACCTTACTTGGAAGGTACCAACTTGATCAATAGCCCTGTTCCTTCGGTGATGGCATACAAATACCCATCAGGACTCTGAGCTACCTGCCGAACACGTCCAATCCCTGGAAGTAATTTTTCTTCTCCCACAGGTTTTGTTCCATTCATCTCTACGCGTGCAATGTGCGTGCCTGCCAAAGCGGCAACGAGGATATTTCCTTTCCAAGCGGGGTAGCGATCTGAGGTCACTAGTGTCATCCCACAGGTGGCAATCGAAGGAACCCAGTACTTGACGGGCTGCTCCATTCCCTCTTTTTCAGTAATTTCCGTGATGGGGGTACCGTTGTAGTTGATGCCGTAAGTGATGACTGGCCAACCGTAATTTTTACCTTTTTCGAGGATGTTCAGTTCATCCCCACCCCGAGGACCATGTTCTACTTCCCAAAGACGGTTGGAAGCCTTGTCGAAAAATAGTCCCTGTGGGTTTCGATTGCCATAAGTCCAAATTGAGCCTATTGCTCCTGGAGTACCTACAAAAGGATTGTCAGTAGGGATTCGTCCATCGTCATGGATGCGGTGAATCTTTCCATGCGAATTTTTCAGATTTTGTGCATTGTCCTGACTGCCTCGCTCTCCATTGCTGAAGTAGAGGTAATTTTGGTTGTCAAAGACGATTCTGCTGCCGTAATGGGTTCCTCCCTTCCATTCGGGGGAAGTGACGATCAGTTCTTCAAATGAGGTTACACTCGTGCCGGAGAGTTTAAATCGAGCAATAGTCGTCGCACCTCCATCGCCTACAGGCTTGCCATAAGCAATGTAGATCCAGCCATTCTGGGCATAATTGGGATGGGTGGCAATGTCCAATAATCCTGATTGGCCTGTGGTGTAAAATGTGGGTAGGCCGGTCACTTTTTGGCCTGAGAAGCTGTCTTTTTTGAAAATGAGGAGCTCCCCTTTTTTCTCGGTCACCAACAAGGTTTCTGCATTGATCCAAGTCATCCCCCAAGGGTTTTGAAATCCACGGTGGAGTGTGTCCACCTTGATCATCATCTTCTCCGTCTGGGTAGTGAAGTTCAGGTTGGGTAGGCTATCTGGAAGAGGATCTCCCTCCTTGGCATGGCAAGAAAAAAGAGGAGATAGCAACCCCAAAAAAGCGATGAGTAAGAGAGGAAAAGTTTTCATAATGTTAGAGATCAAGGACATACTTCCCTAACGCCTGGTTAGCAGAAAGAGTTTGAAAGGAAGTGTCAATTTTTTGAATTGATTTTGATCAGTAATATACTGACAAGGTGAGCACAAAAAAAAGACCTTTCGCTTGAAAGGTCTTTTGTGTAAGTGTACCCGAAAATTTTATCGGATAGGGAGCAATTTGACCAATAGGCCTGTTGCCTCGGTTATGGCATAAATGTATCCATCTGGGCTCTGGGCTACTTGGCGAACGCGTCCAATGTCTTGAAGCAATTTTTCTTCCTTCACATAAGTAATTCCATTCATCTCCACGCGGGCGATGTGTTGCTTTGCCAATGCGGCTACTAGGATGTTTCCTTTCCAAGCTGGGTATTTGTCACCCGTCACCACGGCCACGCCACAAGTAGCGATGGAGGGTACCCAATAATGCTTAGGTTGTTCCATGCCTTCTTTTTCTTGGATATCCGTGATAGGTGTCCCATCGTAGTTGATGCCGTAAGTGATCACAGGCCATCCGTAATTCTTTCCCTTTTCAATGAGGTTGAGTTCGTCACCACCCATAGGCCCGTGTTCTACCTCCCAGATTCGATCTGAATCCTTGTCATAAAATAGCCCTTGTGGGTTTCTGTTGCCATAAGTCCAGATCGAGCTGGTGTTGCCCAAGGAATCCTTGAATGGGTTGTCTGCAGGGATGCCGCCATCGTCCTTGATGCGGTGAATTTTGCCATGGGCATTGTTCAGGTTCTGCGCATTCATTGGGATATTCCCCTTGTCTCCGTTGGAGAAATAAAGGAAACCTGCCTTGTCAAATACGATGCGGCTTCCAAAGTGACGACCACCTTTCCAAGCGGGACCAGCTACGATAAGCTCCTCCTGATTCACCGCAGTGTTTCCTTCCAACTTGAATCGAAGGATGGTGGTAGCAGCGGTGCTGTCAGCGAAATTTTGCGCATAAGAAATGTAAATCCAGCCATTTTCTGCATAGTTGGGATGCACAGCAACGTCCAAGAGACCTGCTTGATTTACGTTGTGAACTGCGGGTAAGCCTTGAATTTTTTCACCTGAAAATTTATCCTCCTTGAAAACAAGGATTTCTCCTTTTCTTTCGGTGACAAGGAGTGTTCCATCTGGAAGCCAAGTCATGCCCCAAGGGTTTTCCAATCCGGTATGGAGGGTGTCTACCTTAATCAGCAACTTTTCGGTTTGGGTTGCGAAGGTTTCGTCAATTACGGGTGCTTTAGGTCCACAAGAGGTCCAAGTGGTGACTGCCATTGCTAAAATGGCTAGCGAGAGGTACAGGGAGCGTAATGCCATGGTTGTTACAGTTAGAGTAGCAAATGTAAACATCTCTTACCAAATCTTAGCCAATTTTTGAATAGTGGTGATTCGAGAGGATTAGCGTGAAGGCATTGCTCCTTGGGGCCTGATTTTTAGGTGGATCATTCATCTTTGCGTAACTTCGCAGCAAGGAATTTTGGTGCTCCTTTTTGCCTATGAACAGGACTTTGCACGTGTACAAATTTGGTGGTGCCTCCGTAAAAGATGCAGCTGCACTCCGTAATCTCTATACCATTCTCCATTCCCGGCTTCAGACCAACAAACTCATCGTAGTTTCTGCCATGGGTAAAACAACCAATGCGCTCGAGGCAGTATTGGCAAAAAAGTTGGAGCAAGCTGATTTTTCCCAGGACTGGAAGCAGATCAGGGAATTCCATGTAGGTGTGTGTCTGGAGCTATTTCCGGATGCCGACCCAGTTGTTGCCAAATTGGAACAGCTGATGGATACCGCGCAACCCATCTTGGAGGTGCCTGTTTCTAAAAGCAATTACGATGAAGTGTATGATCAGTTGATTTGTTACGGGGAATTGCTTTCTT
>JBJOOF010000044.1:0-17206 GCA_046051425.1 Bacteroidota bacterium | reverse complement strand
TACCTCTGGCAAAAAAAGCACCTCCGACATGTTCATGATCACGTTGGCCCTGATGGTCGGTACCGCAGGACTGCCCCATGTGATTGTTCGGTTTTTCACCGTACCCCGTGTGCGAGATGCGCGCCTTTCTGCAGGCTATGCCCTGGTATTCATTGCAATCCTTTACACCGCTGCTCCTGCAGTAGCGGCTTTTGGAATTTACAACACCATCCAATCTACCTCCGAAAAATCGATCGATGCCCTTCCAGCATGGGTGACCAATTGGCAGCAAACCAACCTCATTGGGATCGAGGATAAAAATGGGGATGGAAAAGTGCAGTACCTAGCCGACCCAGCCACCAATGAACTGCGCATCGACAAGGACATCATGGTCTTGGCTAGCCCTGAGATCGCCTCACTGCCCAACTGGGTGGTGGGTCTCGTAGCCGCCGGGGCCATGGCTGCAGCCCTATCTACCGCAGCAGGCTTGCTGCTGGTGATCTCTACTTCGGTATCTCGGGATCTATTCAAAACTTTCCGACCCGAGATCTCGGAGAAAAAAGAACTGCGCATCGCGCGAATCGCGGCCGCTGGTGCCGTGCTACTTGCCGGATACTTTGGCATCAACCCTCCAGGTTTTGTGGCGGAAGTAGTGGCATTTGCCTTTGGCCTCGCCGCCTCCTCCTTCTTCCCTGTGATTCTATTGGGCATCTTTTCTACCCGGATCAACCGGGAAGGCGCCATCGCTGGGATGCTTGCAGGTCTCGTGTTCACCATCAGTTACATTTCTTACTTCAAATTCATTTCTCCCGAACTGAATACTGCTGACCATTGGTGGTGGGGAATCTCCCCAGAGGGAATTGGAACCCTGGGTATGGCGCTCAACTTCTTGGTTTGCTTTGGCGTCTCCTACCTCACCCCTCCTCCGCCCAAAAATGTTCAGGAACTCATCCAAGAAATCCGAATTCCAAAAGGTGCAGGAAAAGCGTACGACCATTGATTTACAACTTAGACTACCCCACTCATGAGTGATCGATTACATACCCTCAGCGGATACTTCCACGAATACCAAAAAAGTGTGGCGCAACCCGAGGAATTTTGGGCTAGAATCGCCGATTCATTTCATTGGAAAAAACGCTGGTCAAAAGTTCTGCAATGGAACTTTGAAGAACCCGATGTGCGCTGGTTTGTGGATGGAAAACTCAACATTACTGAAAATATTTTTGAGAAAAATCTCTACACCCTAGGTGATCGACCCGCCATCATCTGGGAGCCCAATGAGCCACACGAGCAAGGGCGCACACTTACCTACAGCGAACTATTTGTGGAGGTGTGTCGATTTGCGAACGCACTCTTAGCCAAAGGCATTGGCAAAGGGGACCGAGTGATCATCTACATGCCCATGGTCCCTGAAGCTGCCATCGCGATGCTGGCCTGCGCACGCATCGGCGCCATCCATTCCGTGGTCTTTGCTGGTTTTTCTAGCAGTTCTTTGGCTGACCGAATTCAAGATTGTCAAGCCAAAGCCATTTTGACTTCAGACGGCAACTACCGGGGGAACAAAAAAATTAGCATCAAAGAAATCGTGGACGAGGCCTTGGAGAAGGTGGCCGTAGAAACCGTCATTGTATACCGCCGAACCGGTCAAGAAACTGCCATGCAAGCAGGTCGTGACTTCTGGTGGAATGAAGTGCTGGAAGGGCAATCCAACCTCCATAAAGCCGCTGAAATGGACAGCGAAGACATGCTCTTTATCCTCTACACCTCCGGCTCCACAGGCAAACCCAAAGGGGTGGTGCATACCACCGGAGGCTACATGGTCTACACCAAATACTCCTTTGAAAATGTATTTCAATACACCCCAGGAGACGTGTACTGGTGTACTGCTGACATCGGTTGGGTCACTGGCCACTCCTACATCGTATATGGCCCCCTTCTTGCGGGTGCGACCACGCTGATGTTTGAAGGGGTGCCCACTTATCCACATCCAGGACGATTCTGGGAAATCATCGAAAAGCATCAAGTCAACATTTTTTACACCGCCCCAACGGCGATCCGAGCCCTTCAGGCATTTGGAACCGACCCCATCCAAGGACACGACCTGAGTTCCCTCAAAGTCCTCGGCTCCGTAGGCGAACCCATCAACGAGGAGGCTTGGCACTGGTACCACAATCATATAGGTAAGGGAAAATGCCCCATAGTCGATACCTGGTGGCAAACCGAAACAGGTGGAATTCTCATCTCTCCCCTCGCAGGCATCACGCCCACCAAGCCCGCTTATGCCACACTACCTTTACCCGGCATCCAACTGAGTATTGTGGACGCCGAAGGAAATGAGTTGCGCGGCAATTCAGTGGAAGGTAACCTCTGCATCAACTTCCCTTGGCCCTCCATGATTCGCACCACCTACGGGGACCACGAGCGCTGCAAGCAAACCTATTTTTCTACCTATAAAAACAAGTACTTCACTGGAGACGGGGTCAAACGAGACCACGATGGCTACTACCGTATCTTGGGCCGGGTCGACGATGTCATGAACGTGTCTGGCCATCGACTCGGGACTGCAGAAGTAGAAAATGCGATCAACGAACATCCAAAAGTCATTGAATCTGCAGTAGTCGGCTATCCGCATGAAGTCAAGGGACAAGGCATCTATGCCTACGTGATTTGTGATATGAGCAATCGCAGTGAGGAGAATCTCATTCAGGAAATCAAGGAAACCGTATCCAAAATTATTGGCCCAATTGCCAAACCTGACAAAATCCAAATCGTACCGGGCTTGCCCAAAACCCGTTCAGGAAAAATCATGCGCCGAATTCTTCGCAAAATTGCCGAGGGCAGCCTAGACGGCATGGGAGATATTTCTACACTCTTGGATCCAGAGGTGGTCGAAAAAATCAAAGCGGGGAGAAAATAAAAAAAGGCAGATCGGATGATCTGCCTTTTTTAGTCTTATCCCTAAGCCTTCCTTACTTCCATTGGATGGTTGTGGTTCCCGTAGCCTGGAGCGGGATAGCCAAGCCTTTAGCCGTAGGATAAAAGCCGAGCGGCACAATCTGCAAATTCTGAATAGATAGGTTGGCCACTGGAGTTTGTAGGGATAGTCGCTCCTGTAGCCCTTGCAAACTCTCGGTGATCGTCTCCCCCAATGGCATCTTCATCCGCTGGCTGAGTTGTCGATGGATTTTTCCCTTTTTGATCATCGTACCCAACATCGCTTTGGCGCTGCCACTTTTCATCACAAAATCCAGATCTACCACCTGCAGCACGCGTGTAGCCGGATCGTAAACGGGTCTACCTACTAGGAATAACTCCCCTTTCAAATCACCCCCTTTGGTACTTACTGCGGTAAAGGCAACCGTGATGCCCAATCGCTCTCCATAGGCTTGCGTACGGAATTGGGTGGCATTGAATCGGTAGGTTTTATTCATTGGGATGGACTGCCCACCAAAAGATTTTTGGATCAATGCATCCAGCTCCCCATAAGTAAATTCCAAGGGCAACTGCAAGTCGATCCGATTGCTCGCATCGGTATTGGGTGAAACTTTGGGAATTGGAAAGGCACGGCTAGGAATGGCATTAGATGGGTGTACTTGAACCTGCCCTTTTAAGCCTAAGTCTAGGTGCAGTCCTTTGTTGGGCATCAGGTATTCCCGAATCTTCACAGAATCTGGTCGAATAGAGAGCCCGATTTTCTTGCCTTCCACCTCCACAAGCATTGGCTGGCCCACTTGATTCCAGACCGATTCCATGAGTGGTTTAAGTGGAAGTAAGTTGGGTTTGGAAGTTAGCTCTTGATTTGCAAATCGACGAATCTCTTGACGGACAATCGGACTCAAGTCCAATTCTATCCCCAGGACAGAAAATCCCAATTTGCCCCCTAAATCCAGCAATTCAAATTCCGGAATAGCCAAATACCAGTTGGGCTGCAACTCAGGATTGATGACAAATACAGGAACCAAACTCATATTGATAGGTACCTTAGACTGCAGGAGATTTCGGATGCCGCCCGGCTTAAGACCAACTTCCCCTTGGATTTTTAGCGGGAAGACCACTTCCAATCGCTGCTGATCTAGGGCGCGAAATTGGATTTTCCCATTTCTAGAAAATTCAAAATCTCCCACCAATCCATTTCCCAAATCCATCCCCCGCTGCTTAAATAATACATTCGGCGTAGATCGGTTGGCCACTGCCGTCAAGGTGGTGAAAGGAATGTCTAGCGGTACATTGACTACCGAACTGGTTTTGGGAACCGTAGGCAAAGGAAGGCTAGCAGATGGATCTAAGGTTTTGCAGGACACAGCAAGAAGCCCTAGCACCAAGCAAAAAAGTAAGGATCTTTTAGTAGGGGAAAAGAAAGTTGGCACAGTCATTGGATTTGAGAGTTCAGGTTAACTAGGTTACCTTTGTGGATGCAACTACAAAAGTAGCGAAAAGAGGACATGAACTGGAACAAACTCACTTCAGAAGCGCAAATCGATCAGCTGATCCAAGAAAGTGCCGAGAAGCCTGTGCTTATTTTCAAACACAGTACCCGCTGCTCGATTAGCAGCATGTCCTTAGATCGACTGCTTCGCAATTGGAAGGAGGAGGACTCTGCCCAAATTACCCCCTACTACCTGGACCTAATCGCCTACCGTTCCCTTTCCAATTTGGTAGCCGAGCGCTTTGGTATTCCACACGAATCTCCCCAAGTATTGCTCCTGAAAGACGGAAAAGTAACCTACCACGAAAGCCATTACGGTATTTCTTATGCCGAAATCAAGTTACAATCTGCTTGATTTGGGATCTTTTAGACTGAAAATAAACCACTTATCCCTTAGAATTCCCATTCTAATTTTACTACTCACATCCTTTAAACCTTTTGCTGCTCCTTAGAGTCAAAGAAGGTGAACTACAACCAATTTATGAAAACCTACCCCATTCTTATTTTTCTATTTTTGTCATTTTTTGTGACGCTTTCCTCCTTTGGACAGCGCCCCACCGACCAAGCCCGCCCCGAACGAAAGTTTACGGGCCAGGTAATCGATGGTGCAGCAAAGACTCCCATGATTGGTGCCAATGTCCTAATCAAAACCGTCACTGATTCCTTACTTCGAGGTACGGTCACAGGTGCAGATGGAAGATTTGAAATTGCAAGACCCTTTATCCCAGAAGTGAAGGTGGAAATCACCTTTTTGGGCTACAAAACCATCACCAAAATCCACAGCATGCGTGAGCCCTTGGAACTGGGAGAACTCATCCTCCTAGAAGACACGAAGGTGCTCGGCGAAGTTTTGGTACAAGGTGTAAGCGTAGTGGGTGAGCAAAAAGGAGACACTACCTCCTTCAATGCGAATGCCTTCAAAACGCAAACCAACGCCCAGGCAGAAGACCTGATTCGAAAAATGCCAGGTATTACCTTCCAGGGAGGGCAAATTCAAGCCCAAGGGGAACAGGTTCAAAAAATCTTGGTGGATGGACGTGAATTTTTTGGGAGCGACCCAAATATTGCGCTTCGTAACCTGCCCGCAGATGCAATTGATCGGGTAGAAGTACTGGATCAGCGCTCGGATCAAAGCCGCCTCACCGGATTTGACGATGGAAGCTACACGAAGACCATCAACATCATTTTGCGCTCTGACAAGAAAAATGGCTCCTTCGGCAGAACTTACGCAGGCTACGGGAATGACGATCGCTATGCAGCGGGAGGAAGTGTCAACTTCTTCAAAGGGGATCAGCGAATCTCCGTGCTGGGCCTTTTCAACAACATCAACCAACAAAACTTCTCTAGTCAAGACCTTGCAGGATTGACTGCCAATGCTTCTGCTGGAGCTGGTCGTGGAGGACCAATGGGTGGTGGTATGGGTGGAGGAGGATTTGGAGGCGGCCAATGGGGTGGCGGCGGAGGAAATAGCAACTTCCTAGTCGGCAATTCCGGAGGTATCGTGACTACGAATGCGATGGGCTTGAACTACTCTGACAAATGGGGTAAAAAAGTCAACGTAACTGGTAGTTACTTCTTCAACAATACCGCCAACTCCCTACGTCAAATTACCAACAGAGAAACGGTTGTAAATGCCAACCTCCGTCAGTTTTACGAAGAAAATCTGATCAATACGGTTAAAAACAACAACCACAGAGCGAACGCGCGAATTGAAGCAGATCTCAATGAGAAAAACTCCATCGTGCTTACGCCAAGCCTTTCCTTCCAGGACAACAGCACCTTCAGCGACAGAGATGCACTTACCCGCAATAGCTTGGGTGATTCGCTATCCGCACTTCGATCCATCAGCAATGCGACGACCAAAGCAGTCAACTTATCCAATAACTTGACCTACCGCTACAAATTCGACAAAAAGGGCCGAACGCTTTCAACTGAAGTATTTACCGCCTGGTCCAACCGTGACCAAGATTCTGATCTTTTGGCTGCAAGCCGTGAATTCCGTAGAAATCTAGTGGACACTGCTACACAAGAAACCTACTCCTTGAATAAAGGATTTAACTACCGAGTCAACCTGACTTTTACGGAGCAGTTGAGCAAAAATGCAATCGGTACCTTTGGCTACCAGGTAGGGAACAACGCCACGGCTTCGGATCAAAAAACCTATCAGATTGACGAAGAACGCAAAGCCCTTCTAGATACGGCATTGAGTAATGAGTTTGACAACAAATTCATCACGCAACGACTTCGCTCTGGCTATGCCTACAACAAGGATGCCTGGTCGGTCAACGTGAATATGGATTACCAAAATGCACGACTCAACAACGAAGCCTTCTTCCCTGTGCCAGGAACCTTCAACCGTAGTTTCAACAACATACTACCGAGCGCAAACTTGAATTACCGCAACCGTGAAACTGGCTTTAGCTGGAGAGTGCGCTACAGAACTAGCACCAACGAGCCTAGTGTCTCTGAACTTCAAAATGTGGTCAACAACCAAAACCCACTCAACCTACGCGTGGGAAATCCGGACCTGGGCCAAAGTTACAACCACAACATCTTTGCAAACATCAGCAAAATCAACCTCGAGAAATCCAGAACGCTATTCCTCTTTGTGACCCATTCGGTCACCTCTGATTTTATTGGAAATAGCACCTTCTTGACTACCCGGGACACCCTGATCAACAACGAGATTTTGCTACGCTCTGGAGGTCAACTTTCTAGACCAGTGAATTTAGATGGCAACATCCGCTCCAGTTTCTTCTTGACCTATGGAGCCCCACTCAAAAAATTGAAAACCCAGTTCAACATCAATACGCGGGTAAGTTTCAACCGTACGCCAGGTTTGATTAATGGAGTTTCCAACCTGAATGACAACACCACCTTGAGTCAAGGATTGACCTTCAATTCAAACATTAGCCAAAATGTGGATTTCTCGATCAGCACTACGGGGTCGTACAACATTGTCAACTCCTCGCTGCAGCAGAATCTAAACAATAACTACTACCAGCAGGAATCCACCATGCGTCTCTACTTCTCGTCCAAGAATGGTAAGTTCTTTATGGGAAATAATGTCGCGCACTCCTTGTATTCCGGCCTTTCTGAAGGATTTAACCAAAACTTTTGGCTTTGGAACATGGAAGGAGGCTTACGATTTGCGAAAAACAACAAGGCAGAAATCAAGGCAGTCCTCTTTGATGTGCTGAACCAAAACAACAGCATCAGCCGTACTATTTCGGATGTGGCCGTGACCGACGTCTTTACGAATGTGCTGACCCGCTACGGGATGATCACTTTCACGTACATCCTAGGTAACTTCAAGCAGCCAGCAGCGCAGCCACAGGAGCCTTGGATGATGGGAAGACCACAAGGTGGCAGAACCTGGTAAGCACAATTTGGGGTAATCGCTAAAGGAAACTCTTGAGCGATTACCCTAAAAATTTAGAAATTGGTACCTTTGCCACAGGATTAACCGGCAACTCATGTATCAGGAGAAAATCGAAGCAATCAAAGCTGCCATCGCCGCAGCAGACGCAAGTACCCCAGACCAACTGGAGGCTTATCGAATGGAATTTATTTCCAAGAAAAGCGTCATTGGTGAATTGATGGGAGCCATGGGAAGCATTCCGAATGAGGAAAAGCGGGCATACGGCCAACTCGTCAATGGCGTAAAGCAACTAGCTGAAGAGAAGTTTCAAGTCCTAATCGAGAAAGTAGCCGCATCCAACAAAAAAGAAAAAACTGCTGACGTAGACCTCACCTTACCTGCCTCCAACTATCCTCTTGGGGCGATTCACCCACTGACGGCTACCCGCCAGCGCATCATCGAGATCTTTGAGCGCATCGGCTTCAACCTGTCTGAAGGGCCTGAGATTGAAGATGATTGGCACAATTTCACGGCACTCAACTTTCCTGAAAATCACCCTGCTCGTGAGATGCAGGATACTTTTTTTATCGAGAAAAATCCAGACATCGCCCTACGGACCCACACTTCCTCCGTGCAAGTGCGCGTGATGGAAAATCAAAAACCGCCGATCCGAACCCTTTCTCCTGGACGCGTGTACCGAAATGAGGCGATTTCTGCCCGTGCACACTGCATTTTCCATCAGGTAGAAGGACTTTATGTAGATGAAAATGTAGGTTTTGCCGACCTAAAGAATACCTTATACCACTTCGCCAAAGAAATGTTTGGTAAGGAAACCAAAGTTCGTTTCCGTCCTTCATTCTTCCCCTTTACCGAGCCTAGTGCTGAGATTGACATCTCCTGCCTGATCTGTGGTGGCAAAGGTTGCAACGTATGCAAGTACAGTGGTTGGGTAGAAATAGGCGGAGCAGGCATGGTAGACCCCAATGTTCTTGAAAATTGCGGGATCGACTCTACCAAATACACCGGCTTTGCTTTTGGGATGGGCATCGAGCGAATTGCTATGCTCAAAAACCAAATCAAAGACTTGCGTCTCTTTACTGAAAACGACGTCCGCTTCCTAAAGCAATTTAGGCCCCTGTTGTAGGTCAAAACAGCAGAAATTCTCCTCAGGATTTGTGCTTTTTTCACGCAGATTTCTAGAGAAAAAACACGCAGATTTATTTTTCTTGGACTATTCCCACTCTTTAAATTTTTAGGCCATGAATGAAAAGCGAAAAATTACCTTAAAGGACATTGCTAAGGAACTCAAGCTTTCTCCTTCGACTGTATCCAGAGCACTCAATGGCTACCCTTCCCTATCGGAGGAAACCATACAGCTGGTCAAAGAATATGCGGCCAAGCACCAGTATGTACCCAATACGATGGCGGTCAATTTCCGAAAAAACCGGACTTCCATCTTGGGGATGATTGTACCGCAAATCGTCCATCACTTTTTCTCCACCACCATCAGCGGAGCCTTGGAGGCCGCCAAAAAAAGAGGCTACAGCATCCTCCTCGCCCAATCCTACGACCACCTCAAAGATGAAGTCTTGGCTAGCCAATACCTTTTGGGCATGGGGGTGGACGGACTCATCATCTCCGTTTCCAACGAAACAAAGGAAGCCGAGCACCTACAGGCATTTTTGGATGAAGGCAAGGCGGTGGTCCAATTTGATAAGATCACCGAATTATTACCCAGTCCCAAGTTGGTGGTCGATGACTTTGAAGGTGCCTACCAGGCCACTGCCCATCTGATTCGTGAGGGCTATCGCAAAATCGCCCACCTTAGTGGTCGTATGGAAGTGAAAAATGCGGAGCAGCGCTTTTTGGGCTATAAAAAAGCCTTGGACGACCATGGATTAGTGTTCCAAGAAGAATGGGTCAAACCCTGCTTTGACATCACAGAAGAGGAAGGATTTTCCTTTACCAAGGCCCTGATGGAAAGTCAAAATCCACCCGATGCACTTTTCTGCATCACGGACTTGGTAGCGTTGGGCGCGATGAACTACCTCAAGTCGGCTAACTATTCCATCCCTTCCCAAGTGGGACTTGTCGGATTTAGCAACTGGATGCTTGCTGAATTTACCAGCCCTACCCTCAGTTCGGTAGACCAGTTTGGAGAAAAAATGGGCGCCAAAGCCGTGGAAATGCTACTTGCCCAACTCCAAAATCCTGAATTGAGCAACACGGATACCGTCCAACTGAAAACCAAACTACTGGTTCGAGGCTCCTCTCAAAAGTCCTAAGCAAGTCCTTACCGGGGCTCCAAAATCCGGAATCCATAAGGCTCAATCACCAAATGCTCGTGATCGGGCCCTACTGAATAATTCGTTTGGGTCCAGGAATCCAAAAGTTGGGTAGCAGACTCTCCTTGTTCCCGGAAGGCATACCAGGTAAGCCCAGCAGGCTGATCACTGAAGTTGAACAAACAGTAGCGTCTCTCCTCCCCTTTTCTGCGAATCAGCCCCGCGATATGCCTATTGTGTGGAGTCATCCAAGACACATTGCTCAGATCAGCAAACAGTTCTTGAGATTTCCGGATTGCCAGTAATTTCTTGGTTCCCTCAAAAAGTTGAAACTCCAAGGTACCTTCTGTCTTTCGACGATTCACCTTTTCCCAATCCAGCATAGGGCGGTGCATCCAGCGGTTGTCGTAACTCTTGGAAGGATCCTGCTGGAACCGGTAATCGTTGGTGTAGCCTACTTCATCTCCGTAGAAGAGCATAGGCAGCCCTCCCAAAAAGATGGAATGGGCTTGCATGAGCAAGATTTTTTGGATGCTCTGCTCAATCGCGGGTCCATTGCTCTCAAAGAGTGCCTTTTCCAAGCCACAGAGCGAGGCA
This sequence comes from Bacteroidota bacterium, assembly GCA_046051425.1. Taxonomy (GTDB): domain Bacteria; phylum Bacteroidota; class Bacteroidia; order Cytophagales; family Cyclobacteriaceae; genus Algoriphagus. Next base: position 6,558 of record JBJOOF010000044.1, on the reverse strand, counting down.
AGCGTACCACTGATGCGCGCATCTCCAGTCTTGGGATTGGAGGAGAAAAGTGCCCCCCGGGCAGGGCTCATCCATTGATCTCCAGAATAGGAATAGTATTCCTTCAAAAATTTGCGGTGCAGGTACGGGTCTTTACCTGTTTGCGCGATGCTGGCATCTTCGTAGCCGAGCCCAATGTCATCGTGGCAACGGGTGTAGGTAATCCAAGAGGTGCCGTAAGGCTTTCTAAGAATGTCTCCTTGGGCCTGCAGCATGACGCTGGTATCTCCTGAGGCGAGCATATCCCATTGGAGGGCCATCTGGGTGGCATTGTAGGCAAAATCGCATTCTTGGGCCACAAAATCTCCTGTTCCAAAGTAATTCATAATGTCTTTGGGCGCTACGATCGCTTCTCCAAGTAGTGCCATTCCTGGTGTAGCCACTTTCACGCATTGCTTGATCAGTCGAAGGAGTGTGTGCGCTTGCGGAAGATTTTGGCAGGAGGTACCTGTTTGCTTCCATATAAAGGCGGGCGCATCAATTCGAAGCAGGTCTACCCCAAGGTTGGCATAAAACAGCATGGTCTCCACCATCGCCTGTAAGACTTTGGGATTGCTGAAATTCAAGTCCCATTGGTAGTTGTGAAATACCGTCATCACCCAACGCTTCATCTCCTCATTCCAGGTGAAGTTGCCCGGGGCACTTTCCGGGAAAATCTCCGGCATGGCCTGCTCAAATTCGTTGGGAATCCAGCGGTTTTCGTAGGTGTAATAGTAATTCTGGTATTCTTGATCCCCAGCCTTGGCCTTCATTGCCCAGTCGTGTAAGTGGGAGGTATGGTTGAGCACGATATCCAGCATCAGGTACATACCTTGGCCATGCATGGTCTTGCGCAGGTCCATCAAATCCTCCAAAGTCCCGAACCGTGAATCCACCTTTCGGAAATTGGAAACCGCATAGCCCCCATCACTTTCTCCCTGTGGGCTCTCGAAGAGCGGCATCAAGTGAAGAAAATTTACCCCCAAATCCTGCAGGTGCGATAGTTTGGAAGGCATGGTTTTGAGGCTGCCTGCAAAGCGGTCCACGTACATACTCATTCCTGCCAGGTTTTGACTCAAAAACCAATTGCCTTCGGCGGCCTTATTTCGATCTCGCTCTCGAAGCGATTCTTCTCGTCCTTGGTAACCCAGAATTAGGCTTCGCAAAAGTTCGAGCAACTGAGATTCGGCTTCCTTATGAACCCCATAGAGTTCTTGGAATAAGGCTTGAATTTTGGGAAGGCTGTTATGAAACCGGGTTACAAAATCCCGATCTGCTCCCTGGGTATCTAGGGAATGGGCCTGGAAAAGTTGGTTAATTTTTTCAGTACGCGTGATTTCTACCGACATGGGTGTAGGCTAGGGTGGTGGTGATTGGAATGGGTTAATGTCCCGAAGGGGCTTGTGAAGGCGAAGCGGTTATTTTACTTCCTTTGATCCGCAACGTAGCTACCGCAGCGATCAGCAGCAATACCCCTCCAAAGAGGATAGCCTGCCCTGCATCGTTGTTCAAGAAGTTTTTGGAGATATAGCCAAAGGTCAGCGTCTGGAAGATCATGGGAATCACGATCATCATGTTGATGATGCCCATGTACACGCCATAGCGTTCTTTGGGAATTTCGTTGACTACCAAGAGGTAAGGAATTCCCATCATGCTGGCCCAGGCGATGCCAAAACCGGTCATGGGGATAAATAAGGCATATTTATTTTCCAGCATAGGGAAAATCAACAAGCCGATTCCAGCAAGCAACAAGCAAATAAAGTGTACTCGCTTAGCCCCGTATTTTTGGGCAAGGGTAACTAAGAAGAAAGCAGAAAGGAAGGTCACAATGTTGTACCAGCCATTCACCAAGCCTGCCCATCCTACTGCTTCTTCGTAGGCAGCAGGATCAGAGGAAGGCGTCACTTTCCACACAGAAAGGGCGATACTCTTGGCGGAATTTTGCCAGTAGCAAAACAGGGCATACCATTGGAAGAGGTATACCAAAGCCAATTTCCACATTACGGAGGGCATGACTAAAATCGCCTCCAAGATCTCTAGATTTTGCGCAAAAAGCACGCGCAAAGCAGGTTTGCTGTCCACCCAAGAAAGTACTTTGCGAATCAGGCCACGATCAACTAGCGTAAATGGCAAAAGGATTAAAAAAGCGGCATAGGCCACTAAGGTGCTCAGAATAGAAAGAAAAAACTGGATAGCAGGATGGGGCATGCCTTGGTTACGAATCTTCAGGGCTGCAAGCTCGGCTTCAGAGGGTGGGTATTCGGGAGTTTTAGACATACTCCAAAGCACAGAAGTGATGGAGCAGACCGTTCCCAAAAAGAAGGACGCATACACCCAAACGGGGAGTGCGCCCCAACTGCCTTTGAAGTAGATTTGAAAAAAGAAGAGGGATAGATTGGCTAGGGTAATGCCAAGACCGGTGAAGAAACTTTGGGTCAGGAAGCCTTTTCCATGCTGTTCCTCGGGCAAGGAATCAGCAATCAAGGCTCGGTAAGGTTCCATGGCGGTATTGTTGGCTGCATCGAGTACCCAAAGCAAGCCTGCGGCCATCCACAAGGAACTGCTGAAAGGATAGAAAAATAAGCAGATGCTGCAAAGTAGTGCCCCAATAAAGAAATAGGGCTTTCGTCTCCCGTATCGATCGCTCCAAGTACTGTCGCTCAGCGCACCAATAATCGGCTGAATCAAGAGACCCGTCATCGGTCCAGCAAGGTTGAGTAGAGGAATCTCATCTGGGGCTGCTCCCAGCATGTCGTAAATGGGATTAACAGCACTTTGCTGAAGTCCAAAACTATACTGGATCCCAAAAAAACCAACATTCATGTTGATGATTTGGGAAAAGGACAAGGCAGGCTTTCGCATGGGCGATTTTGGGTTTCGGTCTTTTGGGCAATAATCCTTCATAAAATACGAAGATTCGCATTCTAAAAAACAGGAATAAGGAGAGAAGTAGCCGCTATTTTCAGAAAAGCCTTAGGAAATCGATTGATTTCCATCACGCTGAACTAAAAAAATAGTGTAGGTGGCCGAAAGGATCTGCCGAGGTGGATAAAATAAAATTTTAACTCCAAGCCTTTTTCAAAAAGCGAAGCCAATTTCCATGCATCACCTTTTGGACATCCTCATCTGAGTAGCCTCTCTCCCGAAGTAGGTCGGGGATTTTTTGCAAGTCTGCGATGCTTTCCAAATCCGAAGGGCATTGTTCTTTTCCAAAGGCTCCATCCAAATCTGAGCCAATGCCGATGTGGTTTGCATTGCCAGCAAGTTGACAGATATGATCGAAGTGATCCAATAGGGTGTTCAAAGTCACGTTTCGCTCCTTTGGTGTACTTTCTCCTCGGATCCAGCCTGGACTCAGCATCCAGGCATCAAATACCCCACCTATCACCGCTCCACGCGCGATCAAGGCTTTGATCATCTCATCGGAGAACTGTCGGTTGTGATCTACTAGCGCACGGCAATTGTTGTGACTCGCCCAAACTGGTCCTTGAAAATGATCCAAGGCATCCCAAAATGCCAAGTCACAGAGGTGGGTTGCATCTAGAATGATTCCCAATTCATCCATTTTGCGGAGCAAGTCCTTCCCTTGTTGGGCAAGTGGAGCAGATGAATCGGTTCCATAGGCATAGCGACCAGGACCATAGTGAGCAGGCCCTAGCGCCCTCAAACCATTTTCGAAGGCCGTTTCCAAATAGTCGAGGGACACGATGGAGTCGGCTCCTTCTAGAGATAAGATGTAGCCAATTGCTTTTTGACTTTTATCTTCCCCAGCATTCCAGTAGGCCAAATGCGCCTCCAGCCCCTGCCAATCCCGAATTTGCTTCAATTCACCCTGCTTTTCCATCGCCCGATACCAGGCAAGTTGCCCTTGGGTATGTGCCCATGCTTGCTGTGGCGAGTGCCAACCCGGAAGCGGATTGTCTGTCGCTACAAAGCGGGCAATTTGCGTAGCGACCACCAACCCCACATTCCCTTTGCGAAGCTCTGGTAGGGAGACAGTCCCATTTCCTCGATCGGGTTTGTCGGTCATTCCCTGCTCTCGGGCATTGATCTCCGCGAGTGGGCGGGTGAGGTCCCGGTTCCACTCCATCGCATTCATGCTCAGGTCCAGGTGTGCGTCGATGGTAAACATGCTAGAAGGCTTGGAGGATAAATACGGTAGGAACTTTGTGTAGGTCTAGGGGGTGATTTTTCCAGTCCGAGATAGTTTTGGTTTGGATCAACTCATCTGCAGCAGTGAGGTTTTTGGCGATGCACAACTTGGTGTGTGGTGCCAGCGTAGACAGCGCATCGGCTAGCAATTGATTGTTGCGGAAGGGAGTTTCCATAAAGAGCTGGGCCCTTTTTTCGCGTAGCGATTCCTGCTCCAAGCGCTTCAAGGCAGTAGCTCTTTCTTTTTTATCGATGGGCAAGTAGCCATGAAAAGCGAAGGATTGGCCCGAAAAGCCAGAGCCCATCAGGGCCAGAAACATGGAACTCGGACCTGAGATCGGCACCACTTGAATGCCCTTTTGGTGCGCATAAGCCACGGCCAGGGCACCCGGATCAGCAATTCCCGGACAGCCTGCTTCAGAAATCACCCCAATATCGGCTCCATTCAGGAGGGGCATCATCAAGCGAGACACTTGCTCGGGCGGGGTGTCTTTGTCTAGAACCTCCATATGGAGTTCTTCGATGTTGATCCCCAACTTCAAACTAGAAATGTAGCGCCTTGCGGAACGTGGATTTTCAACCAAAAAGATTCGGGTATGGGCAATGACATCTTGAACTTGAGGAGAGATTACCCAGTGGGCCGTGTTTTCGGCCAGTACATTGGGGATTAAAAATAATTTTCCTTGAGGCATGTACGGTAGGAATTGAATTCGAAAGTTAAAATTTAATGTGCGAAATCCGTACCTTAATCGGGCATATACTTTCTTCAAATCCAGCCATGCTCAAAAAATCTCTCCTCTTCGCCTGCTTGCTTTTGCTTAGCATCCCCTCTTTTTCCCAACAAGTAAAAGCCTTGGTAGGGGGAACCTTGATCGATGGTTTTGGTGGTACACCAATCCGCAATTCAGTAATTATCGTGGAAGGGGAACGGATCAAGGCCATTGGACAGGTAGGAACCCTAGCCATTCCTGCTGGAGCAGAGGTGATTTCGACGGAGGGCATGAGTGTTTTGCCTGGGCTTTGGGACATGCACGTGCACCTGATGCTCAATGGTCACAGCGACTACACGCATTGGGACAGCACCTACATCGATGTGTTTGAGTCGGTGATTATGCCTTCTTCAGCCCATCAATTGCTGATGGCAGGTGTGACCTCTGCTCGAGACTTGGGTGCCCCACTTGAGGCCAGCATTAATGTCAAAAAGCGAATCCAAAAAGGAGAAATTCCAGGTCCTACCATCTATGTATCTGGTCCATTTATCCAAAAAGCACCCTATCCCAACACCGAAGCCTTTCGCTGGGGTGTAAACGGCGCAGCAGACGCTCGAGCAAAAGTAAAGAAGCTGATCGATGCAGGGGTGGATGTCATCAAACTCATCGACCAAGACCAAATGACCTTGGAAGAAGCCAAAGCCGTGGTGGACGAAGCGCACAAGTATGGAAAAATGGTGGTGGGCCACTCCCACCGTCCTGACGAAATTCGAATCGGACTCCAAATTGGAGTGGATAATTTTGAGCATACGGGTTTGAGCAGCGCCCCCGAATATCCAGAAGACATCATGAAGATGATGAAAGAGCGCGCAGCGAAAATGAACCTAGGTCCACTTTTCTGGACTCCAACCGTAGAAGGGCTTTTCAATTACGAGTTTGTGCGCGACAATCCAGAAAAACTAGACGATCCCTCTTGGCATTTGGGGCTTCCGGATTCTATCGTCAGAGACATCCGCGCCTCGCTACGATTCCCTGGTAGAATGTCCTACTTCCAACTTACCCCAGTCCGTAAGCCTACCCTAGACCGTAAGTTTGCCCAACTCAAAGAAAGTGGTGTGGTGATGCTTGTCGGCACGGACAGCGGGATTCCGATGAAATTTCATAGCCAAAGCACCTGGAATGAATTGGATGTATGGGTCAACCAGTTTGGAATGGATCCCTTGCTGACAATCAAAGCCGCTACCTATTGGCCAGCCGTGGCCATGAAAGTAGAAAAAGATTACGGCACCATCTCCGAAGGAAAATATGCAGATATCATCGCCGTAAAAGGGGATGTATTGCGCTACATCAACTTGCTACAGGATGTGGACCTAGTGATGAAGCACGGGAAGAAAGTCAAGTAAACCCTAGCCTAGAAAGTTACGGATTTCCTGAATCACCGCTTGCGGCTGCTCGGCATGAAGCCAGTGCCCTGCATTGGGAATAGAGATCCAGGTACAATTAGGGAAATGATGCTTCATATCCGGAAGGTCTTTCTCCTGAATGTAGGAGGAATTGGCTCCTCCCAAAAATAAGGTAGGCCCTTCAAAAACAGTTCCTTCATCCAAGGCTTTCCCCACCTCTTCGATGTGTTGGGTAATCACCGGAAGGTTGATTTTCCATGCAAATCCGTTCCCGT
>JBJOOF010000043.1:0-69408 GCA_046051425.1 Bacteroidota bacterium | reverse complement strand
TGCCCGATCATGAAAAAGGAAATGCTTCGGGTGTACGAGCAGTTTAAGGGAGAACCCAATTTTCGAATCCTAAGCCATAGCATCGACCCTACCCACGATACCCAAGCGGTGCTAAAGGACTACGCGGAAAAACTAGGCGTGCCCGATGCGGCTACCTGGAATTTCTTGACAGGGGACCAGGAAAAAATATTTGAGATTGGTCAAACCAGCTATATGACCACGACCATGGCCGATGAACTTGAGCCAGGAGGATTTCTTCACAGTGGGGCATTTCTACTGGTCGATCAGCAGGGAAGGATTCGTGGGGTATATGACGGAACCAAAACCGAACAAGTAGATCGTTTGCTTGCCGATATCCCCAAACTCCTCAAGCCATGAGAATTCCGATACCCTTGATTTTTCTTGGCTTAGTCACTTTTTCCTGCAGCCCCAAAGCAAGTTCGGGAGAAAATAGTCTAGCTCAAATTTCAGATGCGAAGGTGATGCAGTTTGCCATTCCCGGTAAGGAGCTTTATGAAAATTACTGTGCCAATTGCCACCAGAAAGATGGAACTGGCTTAGGAAAACTCATTCCTCCCATTCGAGATGCGGACTACTTCAAAGCAGACATACACCGCAGCATCTGGATCATGAAGCATGGAAAAGCCGGTGAAATTGTGGTCAATGGACAAGTTTACAACCAAGGCATGCCTGCCAATCCCAACTTGAGTCCACTGGACCTAGCCCAGATTGCTACTTACTTGTACAACAGTTGGGGCATGAACGAAGGGGTTATCGATGCACCTCGAGTAGAGCAATACCTGAAAAACCCTCCAGCAGAAAATTAATCCTTCAATTGGGTACCTGCTTGCTCCAAAGCGGATTTTATTTCCGCGTTCACTTGATTGACTTTCAGCAATTGATCATCCAAGTAGGTCTTGATTTCCTCGGGAGTTTTTCCCTCCTCTTCTAAGGAATACTGACGCATCCAAACGAACATCCCCTCGTAGGCCTGGTCAAGTTGCCCCGCAAGCGTGCGCATGGATTCAATTTGAGCAGTGGCTGTGCTGTCTTGCGCATACAAACTATCCGCTTTGGCCAAGGCTTTCTTTTGCAAAGACATCAATTCTCCCATCTTGGGCATCACATTATCGTGAACTCCGATAATTTGTGCGCGCATTTCTTTGTTTGTTTCAATCAAGGGATTGGCACAAGCAAGTACGAATATCGAAAAAATAAAAATCAGGGAGTTCGAGAATAGTTTCATCGGATTTAGATTGGGGTAAATAATTTTTTAAAATTAAAAAAGAAACAACGGCTTTCAGAGAAGCCATTGTAAATTTTAGTCCTAATTTTGATTACTCACTTTGATGCTATGAAACCATTCTGTTTTGCCGATGGGAACATTATCCCAACTCAAGATGCTCGCCTTCATCCCGCTGATCTGGCCGTAATTCGTGGCTACGGGATCTTTGATTTTTTCCGGACCGAGCAGTATCAACCTGTCTTTTTAGAAGATTACTTGGATAGATTTACTGCATCCGCAGCGAAAACCTTTTTGCCTTTGCCTTATTCTCGTGAAGAATTACGGGCCATCATTACCGAATTGATTGCTAAAAATGACTTGAAGCAAGGTGGAATCCGCATGGTCTTGACTGGGGGCGTATCTGAAAATCACTTTTCTCCTGCAACCGGCACCCTGTTTATGTTTGGAGAGGAACTGAGTTTTCCATCCGAAGAAAAATACCAGCAGGGCGTCAAATTACTGACTGTGGAACATGTACGTGCGATAGCAGACATCAAAACCACCAACTACACCTTACCCGTATGGCATAGCATGCGGTGGAAGGAACAAGGTGCAGAAGACGTCTTGTACCACTGGGATGGTTGGGTGAGTGAGAGTTCGCGAAGCAATTTCTTCATCGTCAAAGATGGGGTCATCCATACGCCAGATAAACACATTCTGATGGGAATTACTCGAAAGAATTTGCTGGCAGTGGCAGGAGACGTACAGATCCGACCTATTTCTTTGGAAGAAGTTTGGGAAGCGGATGAAGCCTTTATCTCTGCGACCACCAAGATTTTATTGCCCGTCACACAGATTGACGACCGAAAAGTAGGCTCTGGAAAAGTGGGAAAGGTCAGTTTGGAGGTAATGGCAAAGTTCCGCGAGCGCGAAAAAGCCTACCTCAACAGCAAATAAAAACCAGCCAATTTAGTTTTCAACCAGTACAGCCTCTTTGAGGATGTACATCAACTTTTCGGGGTCATTCGCATTGAGCGTGAGTTTACCGCGAACCTTCACCCGCTTGGAAGTGTACTTGATGGACTTGGTAAGCATCACTTCCATGACTGTTTCTGGTCCTCCAGATCCGCAGAAGAAGCATTCTGCAAGTGGAAGACTAGAAAGGATGATGTGATTGGGCTTAAACATGCCTTCAAAAGGGATGATGTATCCATCCGCCTCTACCACCTTGCCCTCTATTTTTTTGATGTTTTCGGAAAAAACAGGCACATACAATTCTCCAAAATTGTCTTTGCTGATTTTGTAAGTCACCTCAGATAAACTTTTCCATACCCCTTGAGCATAAGTCTGCTGGGAAAAAGTGGCTAAAGCCAAAAGTAAACCGATCAGGAATGCTCCTTTTTTCATCTTGCTTTAAATTTTATGCTAATTACGTCTTTGTAAGTTGCTTTGCAATACTGGTTTGGTAGGCGGACCAGGCTGGTATCAAGGAGGCCCCCATTCCCACGGCCAAGGCATAGCCGAAAATCAATCCTTCTTCGGGTAAGAATATCCAAGGATCCACCATGGAAACTACTTCTTGGGCAGTCAATTTCACGATTATTGCCAAAAATCCATGGCCCAATGCAATCCCCAAAAGCGCTCCCAAAGTGGTGAGCGAAATCCCTTCCAGAAATACCAAAGTCACCAATTGTAAACGAGAAGCACCCAAGGTGCGTAGAATCGCCAGATCGTATTTCCGCTCTTTCAAGGAATTGTAGAGCGCGATAAAGATGCTCAATCCTGCAATGACCACTAAGGCTATGGCCAAGCCCTGCAAGAGACTGATGCCCACGCCAAGCAATTCAAAGAGTCGAGACATTTCAAATGCTGGGGAGGCTGCCTGCATCGAAGTAGCCGAGTTGATCATTCGGGGCAACTGGATTGCGGCCATGGGATTGCGGTAGCGAACCAACAAGGAAGTGACTTCTCGCTCTTGGTTAGTGGAAGGAAAACCCTGCGCAGCAACAGGCACTTTGAGCGGGTCCATGGCTTCTGTAGGAGCATCATGGGCTTCTTCTTCATGGGAAGCCTCTTCTTCTAGTGGCAGTTCCACTTCCTCAATAGCGATCGATTCCTCCCCTTGCTCATCGTGGGTATACCAAACGGACTCGATGCTGGTGAGCACCAAGCGGTCGACCACCTTTCCTGTCGGTGCCAAAATACCGGTCACTTTAAATTGCTGTTGGTCGTGATCATGACTCCCCACGCTGATCCCATGACTTCCAGTAAAGGAATCTCCCAATTTCAAGCCAAGTGCCTGTGCAGCGCTGGCTCCAAGGGTGACTTCAAAAGGGTATTCCCAGGCCTTTCCCGCAGCAAAAGATACTTCATACAAGGAAAGGTAGTCGTGATTTGTACCTACGATGCGAAACCCTTGTACATTGTCTCCCATGGCAAGCGGAATCACCTGCTTCACCAGTCGATTTCGAGAGATGCGTTGTGCTTCTTCCATCTTGATATTCCCTGTGGGAAAATCAATGTGGTAGACGGAAGCCAAAATCAATTGCAGGGGACTTCCTTTTGCGCCAACCACAAGGTCAATGCCTGCGGCATCTCGGGTCATCTTCTGCTCAAATTGGTGCTGTACCAGGAGCAAAACGGTAATGATGGCCAGACCAAAAGCCAATAAAATTGCATTCAGGCCGGTAGAAAGTGGCCGAAAACTGAGGTATTTCCAACTGAGCGTGAGGAGATTCATTCGCTTTTCACTTCTAGGACCTGAGACACTTCTGATTTGACACGCTGATCGTGTGTGACGATTACCAAGGCAGCACCAATTTTGGCCGCTTGCGCTTTTAGGAGTTGGACCACTCGCTGGGCATGCAGGTCATCCAAACTGGAGGTAGGCTCATCGGCTAGGATCAATTTGGGTGAGTTGACTAAGGCGCGTGCGATGGATACCCGCTGGGCCTCCCCTTCGCTAAGTGTTCCTACGGCAGCAGTTGCTTTGGCCGCCAAGCCCAAATCTTGGAGCAAGTCCGATGGAGCGAGCCCTTTTTTCTTGCCAAAAAATTGCGCCAATTCTAAATTTTGCTTCACCGAAAGGGCAGTAATCAAATGCGGCTTTTGGAATACAATTCCGATATGCTGCCCTCGAAACAAATCCAAACGATGCCCTTTGAGTGCGGATAGGTTGACCCCATCCAGCATCACAGACCCTTGGCTCGGGGCAAGTAGTCCCGCAAGTAGGTTGAGCAGGGTTGTTTTCCCAGATCCAGATTGGCCTAGGAGCAGGAGTGCCACCCCTCCTGCAAGAGAAATATCCGGAAAGGAAATCGGGGCTTGTCCGGGGTAGGCGAAGGTCAGTGAAGTGGTTTGTAGCAACATGAAATTCAAATTCTAGGCAGTAGAATGTTTTCCAAATACATCCAATCGGCCATCCCAAAGTTAATTTTTTAGGTCTACAAATTGCTGACCTTTTTCAACAGAAACGAAGATTTTTGATTTTTGATCCATTCTTGACCCTAACTAGAAGAAGAAGTCCTCCCCTTTTTGGGGAAAAGAAGGGATGCAGATTCAGGATTCGTGGATAGGCTTAAAATTCGAATAGAATGTTACCATTTTCTTTTGAAGGGGGGGTGCTTTCTTCTATTTTTGTGCGAAACATTAATCAGCGCATCATGAGTGTACTAGTCAATAAAAATTCAAAAGTTATCGTTCAGGGCTTCACAGGAACTGAAGGCTCTTTTCACGCCCAGCAAATGATCGAGTACGGCACCCAAGTTGTTGGGGGCGTCACTCCAGGCAAAGGCGGAACGCTGCATTTGGAAAGACCCGTGTTTGATTCGGTAGAAGATGCCGTACAAAAGACTGGTGCAGATACTTCCATTATTTTTGTGCCTCCTGCATTTGCAGCGGATGCCATCATGGAAGCAGCTGATGCAGGAATCAAAGTGATCATCGCCATCACGGAAGGAATTCCAGTAGCAGACATGATGCGTGCCAAGCCTTACATGAAAGAAAGAGGATGTGTATTAATTGGTCCTAACTGCCCAGGAGTAATCACTCCAGGCGAAGCGAAAGTGGGCATCATGCCAGGTTTTGTCTTCAAGCAAGGAAGAATCGGTATTGTATCCAAGTCAGGAACCTTGACCTACGAGGCAGCGGATCAAGTGGCTAAGGCAGGTCTTGGTGTATCTACCGCCATCGGTATCGGTGGTGACCCGATCATTGGTACTTCTACCAAGCAAGCTGTAGAACTTTTGATGAACGATCCAGAAACGGATGCGATCATCATGATCGGTGAGATTGGAGGAAATTACGAAGCGGAAGCGGCGCGTTGGATCCGTGAAACAGGCAATAAGAAGCCAGTAGTAGGCTTTATTGCTGGACAAACAGCCCCTCCGGGTCGTAGAATGGGTCACGCAGGTGCTATCATTGGTGGTGCTGACGATACTGCAGCAGCAAAAATGCGAATCATGCGCGAAAATGGAATCTTGGTAGCTGAATCTCCAGCTGAGATTGGAGCAACCATGGCCAAAGCCCTTGGGGTAACCGCTTAATCCAAATTTATACGGGTCCAAAACCCTTCAATACCTCAGAGAAATCTCTGAGGTATTTTTTTTATCCCTTCAAATGCGGTTTTTTGAATAATTCATATTTTTTGTTTTTAAACTAAACTTCTTTAATTTTTTTACTAAAGTATTCGGTTTTAGTTCCAAAATTTTTTAGATTTGATTAACCCATACTCCGCTCTCTTTTCTCAAAAGAGACCCTTTTATGGGATGTTCTCGTTTTATCCTTCAACGACTGTTCTCATGCACGCAACCCCTCAGTTTTCCGAAGTAGAAAAGGCTTTCTTGGCAGAATCTGGTGTCACCAAAATGACTACCCAGCTCCCTTACCTCTTGGTGGACAATTTCCCCAAGCTAGGCCTGCTCACCGCTTGCCGCTTTCTGGAGTGGGTAGCAGCTAATCCCGAAGGCGTGGTCAGTCTACCCACGGGCAAGACACCGGAATACTTTATCAAATGGACCCAGTTTCTACTTGAAAACTGGGACACCAAAAAGGGTAAGGAGGTTCGCGAAAAATACGGTTTGGGCAACACCAAAAAACCCAGCCTCCAGGAACTCACCTTCGTACAAATCGATGAGTTTTACCCTATTTCTTCCAAGCAGCACAACAGTTTTTACGATTACGTCAACAAGTTTTACCTCAGCGGATTTGGTCTATCCAAGGAAAAAGCCATCCTAATCAACTCGGATGAAATCCCTTTGGCAGAAGGAAAACGCTTCAATAAGATTTTCCCTGACCTAAAAGTAGACCTCAGCCTTCGCTTCAGAGATCCTGTGAATGAATTGGAGCAACTCCAGCAAACCTCCATTTACCTCATCGACCAGTGGTGTGGAGAATACGAGCAACGCATCCGCGCAAAAGGCGGAATTGGCTTTTTTCTAGGTGGCATAGGGCCTGATGGACACATCGCCTTCAATACGCGAGGATCGCATCCGTACTCGGTGACCCGACTTACCGAAACCAACTTTGAAACACAAGCCGTGGCAGCAGGAGACTTGGGCGGTATCGAGATTTCCGCCAACCGATTGGTCATCACCATCGGTTTGGACACCATCGTCTACAATCCCAATGCGGTGGGTATCGTCATCGCTGCGGGTGAAGCCAAAGCCGGGATTGTTCGGGACTCCTTGGAGTCTAGCCCTACTACTCAATACCCAGCCACCATCCTTCAAAAACTCACCCAAGGTAGATTTTACCTCACCCGAGGCGCAGCGGTCAAGCTCACTGACTCCGTCGATGCTTATTACCAATCAGGTCCTTGGAGCTTTGAAAAGACAGAGCGTGCGGTCATCGAACTTTGCAAGAAAAAGAACACCTATGGGCACCGACTCAAGTTGGAAGATTTGAAGGCAGACCCCTATTGCAAGCAAATCCCTGATCTATCCGAGGATACCGTCAACCAGGTGATCAAAAGCATTTCCTCCAAAATTTCCAAAGGTCTGGATCAGGAACAAAATGAAGTGCTCCTCCACACAGGACCGCACCACGACGACATTTCCTTGGGGATCCTACCCCACATCACCAACCAACTGCACGACCCAAGCAACGAAGCGCACTTCTCAGTGCTTACCTCGGGTTTTACGGCTGTGACTAACCGATTTGTGATCGATACCTTGCTCCTTACTAAGAAATTATTGGACGAGGGGAAAATTCAGATGACCAATTACGAGGACTTTTTTGAGGTAGGCTATAGCCTCAAAACGGACAAGGATGTGTATCACTTCCTGACCAATGTAGCTTCGGAAAATGCCGCTGCTCGCTCAAGAGGGCTTTGTCACCGAGTAGTGCGGGCGCTCTGTATCGTTTGGGAGATCAAGGACAAGGAGCAATTGCGCGAAACCATCAATGAAGTGCTCAGCATCTTGAAGAATTCCTACGATGGCGAAAAAAATCCGCCCAAAATTCAAAAGTTGAAAGGGATGATTCGTGAGTTTGAAGAAGAATTGGTTTGGGCACACTTTGGAGTGCAAGTGAAAAATGTCCACCACCTCCGACTTGGCTTTTATACGGGAGATATTTTCACTGAGCAGCCGGACAAAACCCGCGATGTGGAACCCATTGTGGAGATGCTTCGAAAGATCAAACCTACCAAATTAAGCCTCACGCTAGATCCCGAAGGATCCGGACCCGATACACATTACAAGGTACTTCAAGCCACTGCAGCTGCAGTCAAAAAATGGTCCGAAGAAACCGATACCAGCCAGCTCCGCATCATCGGATACCGAAATGTATGGTTCAAGTTCGAACCCCATGAAGCGAATGTCATTGTGCCTGTTTCCCTAGGCGACATGGCCGTGATGGAAGACTCCTTTGCCAACTGCTACCTCAGCCAGGTCAAGGCTTCCTTTCCGAGTTATTCCCACAACGGAAAGTTTAGCACGGTCGCCAAGCGCACCTGGGTAGGTCAGCTCAATGACATCCAATTGCTGCTCGGCAAAAATTACTTCTACCAGCACGAGCACGCTAAGGTTCGTGCAAGCCATGGCTTGATTTTCTTCCGAGACATGAATGTAGATGAGTTTTTGGCAACTGCCCGAGAACTCGAAAAATCCATCGAAGGCATGCTCTAACAAGCAGCTTTATTTATCCAATTTGACCACCTGATTTTCAAGTCCTCTGTGAGGAAGTCAGGTATTTTCAATCCCATTAATCCTTTTTTTTTTCGAATGGAACACGTAATTCTAGGCATCGACATTGGCGGTACCAGCATCAAGGCTGGGGTACTGGTGGCGGGCCATCTCCAAGATATCCGAAGCATTCCCACTCCTGCACAAGAAAGTCAGGAGGTGATTTTGGAGGCCTTGGCTACTTTTATTGAAAGTTACCTCCCCTACTCCTTTGAAGGAATCGGAATCGGGATTCCTGGATTGGTGGACCCCAAGGAAGGCATTGTCTTGGGATTGGCCAATATCCCCTCCTTTCAGCATGTAGAATTACGGAAGTTTTTGACGGCTCGCTTTGGGAAGCCTGTTTACATCAACAATGACGCGAATTGCTTTGCGCTGGGGGTACACAAATTTGGTGTTGGTAAAGGATTCCAAAACCTCGTGGGCATCACCCTAGGTACCGGAGTAGGTGGTGGGATTATCATCCACAACAAGCTGTATTCCGGAGTCAATTCTGCCGCCGGAGAATGGTGTGGCGCTCCCTACTTAGATATGACCTTTGAGGATTATTGCAGTGGCAAATTTTTCAATCGCGTGTACCAAAGTCGTCCCAAGGCCCTGGCAAAACTAGCGCAGGAAGGAGATCTGGTAGCCTTGCAGGCATTTGATGAATTTGGAACCCATGTGGGAGAACTGCTCAAAGTGATCCTTTTTTCCCTTGCTCCCGAAGCGATCGTCTTGGGTGGTTCCATCCGGAAGACCTACCCTTTGTTTGAAAAGTCCATGCGGGCCACTTTGCAGACTTTCCCCTATACATCTGTCTTGGCCAAGCTTCAGGTACTCGTTTCGGATCTCGATGAAACAGCCATCCACGGAGCAGTAGCCCTAGTAGATCTTCAACCTGAGGCTGTTTCTGCGGTAATGGACAAAGCCTAAAAAAAATCCAGCTTAAACTCCTCTACCTGATTCCTGTAATGGAATCGTAGTCAGGTCTTGAATCTGTATGGGTTTGCCTTGCTCAATGGAGTGCCTCGCAGCAATTCCAATCAGACAGGACATGGCTCCATCCCGGCTCCCTGCGGACTGTCGCCAAGGGTCGGCCTGGTTGGGGTCAAGAAAAAGTTTGTCCTTGAGTCTCGTATCTCCGCCACCATGCCCACCAGCTCCTTGAGGAACAGGAATGAGGGTTCTCTCCCCGAAATTCTTGACCAGCACCAATTCATCCTCATTCTTTTCCTCCCAGGGCTGACTCTCTTTAATCCATGCCTCAAGCCTTCCTTCGGTTCCATTGAAGGCAATTCGATAGCCTTCATAGGGAGAGTAGGTCGTCAGTGAATAGCTCACCTGCACCTTATTTTTGTAACGGATCTGAACCGCCATTTTATCAAAGCTGTCAATTTCTTCGCGAAACACGCATCCATCCCGTAAGTAGCCATCGTATTTTTCGTTGTCCACATACAACTTGGTGAGGTATTCATTTTTAGTAATGTCCCAGTAAAAATCACAGGAAGATGCATGGGGACAACCTCGGCAGGACTTGGATCGAAAAGGGCCATTTTTTCCATAAAATTCAAGGGAGCCGTAAGCAAAAACTTCTTCTGGGTCTGAGTTTAGCCACCAGTTGAGTAGGTCAAAATGATGCGAAGCTTTATGCACCAGCAGGCTTCCACTGTGGGCCTGGATGCCATGCCAACGCCGAAAATAATCTGCTCCATGGGAGGTGTCTAGGTACCAATGAAAATCCACCGAGGTCACTTTGCCAATGGCTCCTTCCTGCAGGAGTTCATAGAGTTTTTGACGGTGGGGAGAGTAGCGGTAGTTGAAAGTCACCAGGACCTGCTTGCCTGAGAGCCGCTCCGCATCCAAAATGGCTTGCACCTTTTGTTCATCGGTGGTCATCGGCTTTTCCGTGATGACATGCATGCCTGCATTCAAACCCTTGATGATGAATTCGTGATGGGTGCTATCCATCGTAGTCACGATTACCACATCTGGGGAAGTTTCGCGAAGCATTTGATCAAAATCTAGATACAGCGGACAATCTACTTCCAAATAAGCCTTCCCTAACTGCATGCGTCCTTCGTTTTTGTCGGACAAACCCACAAACTCAACTCGGTCGCTGTAGGCTTTCACCACGTCCCGTCCCCACATACTAAGCCCACGTACGCCAGTACCCACCAAGGCCAATTTCATTTTGCGGTCCAAGCCAGGAAACAAACTTAAGGCTTGTGCCAAGGGATGCACCAAAAAGGAACCTGCCAAAGCTGTTCCTGAGCGTTTGATAAAATTTCTTCTTGAGGAATTGGTGAACGAATTCATAGCGATATCAATCTGAATAGTCAAGTTAAGGAAAATGACCATGAAATTCACGAAATCTAGGAACTACAATTACGGAAGCAACTGCTAAAATAATCCCCAAATCATCCTTTTATTCTATTATTTTTATCGGGCAGAGTAACCCATGGAAAGAAAATTATCACTTCGTAGCCTTTTTAGAATCAGCAGACCGATCAACTTGCTGCTGATTGCTTTTGCCCAAGTGATGACGGCGCATTTTCTGGTGGAAACCAATGCACAAGGCCTTCCTGCCGTGCAGGATTTTCGCCTCTACCTTTTGATCCTAGCCACCTTGCTGGTTACTGCAGCAGGCTACATGATCAACGATTACTACGATGTCAAAATTGACTACATCAATCGCCCCAAGGCAGTGGTGGTGGGTAAAGGCATCAAGAGAAGAGTCATTTTGATGCTACATAGCGTATTCAACTTCGTTGCCATCGGCATGGGTTGGGTGGTGGCTCCTCGGATTGCAGCTCTCATCATTTTTGCTGGCGTAATGCTCTGGTGGTACTGCAATGGACTCAAGCGAAAGCCTTTCATTGGCAACCTAGCAGTAGCCTTTTTAACCAGCCTTTCCATTTACTTGGTAGCCTATTACTTCCAGAAAAATGAATTGCTCGTCTTCACCTATGCACTTTTTGCTTTTTTCTTAACCCTGATTCGTGAGCTGCTCAAGGACATTGAAGATCGACAAGGCGATCACCTCCACGGGTCCAAGACCTTGCCGATTGTACTGGGCTTCCGCAAGACCAAGCAGGTAATCTACATCATTGCGATCACCTTTGTGGGCTCGATCTTTACGGTGACTTTCCAATTGAACCTTCCACAACTGTATTATTATTTCGGGGGGCTTGGTATCCTATTCTGCTGGTTTATGTGGAAAATTCATCGTGCAGATCAAAAAGAGCAATTTGCCAAGCTGAGTACCCTGGCCAAAGTGATCATGGGTATCGGAACCTTGAGTATGGCATTTTTATAGTCAACGGTCAACCGTCCACAGACGACAGACTCCTGTGCCTTTACTCACAAAGAGTGCATCCCGAATTTGTTAATTTTGTAAAAATTAATCGCATGAAAACTACCTTCCTAAGCGGCCTAATTATTCTTTCAGGCCTATATGCTTGTCAACCGAGTTCCACTACCCAATCCACTACCACCGAAAGCACCAACCAGACGAGTTCGGCTTCGGTCGTTACTTTAAATGCACAAGAGTTTGCATCCAAGAGCAGAGCCGGCACCGTCCTAGATGTGCGTACTGCGGACGAGATCGCCCAAGGAAAAATTGAAGGATCAGTGGAAATAGACTTTTACAGTTCGGATTTTCTAGATCAGGTCAATCAAATCTCGAAAGACCAAGAAGTCTACGTGTACTGTGCCGTAGGGGCAAGAAGCGAAGAAGCCGCGCGGATGCTGATTCAGCAGGGCTACACCAAGGTCTACCACCTCCAAGGAGGGATTCAAGGGTGGGCACAGCAGGGATTACCGGTGGTGCGGTAAAAAATGTTCTAGAACCCACTGCAATTGATTGCAAGAACTTATAGGTAAAGAAGTAAAAAACAAAGCCCTTAATTCCTAGAATTAAGGGCTTTGTTTTGCTGCAGAGAGGAAGGGATTCGAACCCTCGATACCCTTTTGGAGTATACACACTTTCCAGGCGTGCTCCTTCAACCACTCGGACACCTCTCTGTTTGTGGTTTGACTCGGTAGCCGAATCGGAGTGCAAAGAAAAAAATTATTCACGCCGATTCCAAACCCCTTTCTGAAATAAACGAAAATTAGGTGCTGATCTCGCCAGCAATAGACTGCGTCAGCTGCAGACAAATCTCTTCCCGACTCAATTTTTGCCCCAGCAAAAACATCAACTTGGTGACCGCAGCTTCGGTAGTCATGTCGGCTCCACTCACCACCCCTACCGCTAGTAGTTCCTTGCTGGTTTCGTAGCGCCCTTGGATTACACGTCCCCCGTTGCATTGAGACACATTCAATAAGATCAAGCCTCGCTTGATGGCTCCTTCCAGCGATTTCATAAACCAATCCAAAGATGGGCTATTCCCAGAACCATAAGTCTCTAGGACCACACCTCGTAAACCAGGAATTGCAAAGCAGGCATCCAAAATCTTATCGGTAATTCCTGGAAACAACTTCACAATCATCACCCCGTTGTCCAAATTATTGCGATTGACCAACTTTCGATTGGCCTCGTAAGGTCTAATCGCTGTAGTGTTGTAGTCGATCACAATGCCTGCCTCTGCCAAAATGGGGTAATTCTCCGATTCAAAAGCATCGAAGTGCACGCTCTGCACCTTTTTGGAGCGATTGCCTCGCAGTAGCATGTGGTTGAAGAAAATACACACTTCGGGTACAATGGGTTTTCCTTTGGATTTGGCCGTAGCAATCTCCAGGGAAGTCATCAAGTTTTCCCGCGCATCGGAACGCATGGCCGAGATGGGCAACTGTGCTCCTGTAAAAATCACTGGTTTATTCAAGCCCTCCAGCATGTAACTGAGCATGGAAGCGGAATAGGCCATGGTATCTGTTCCGTGGAGGACCACAAAACCATCGTAGCTGTCGTAGTTTTCGGTAATGATATAGGCCATATCTATCCAATGACTCATGGTCACGTTGGACGAATCAATAGGTTCGGGAAATGAAATTACCGTAATCGCAATGTTCATGTTGGAAAGGATGGGAATCTTTTCCAAAATCTGCCCAAAATTGAAGGGCACTAATGCACCGGACTCGTCATAGGACATCCCCAAGGTACCTCCTGTATAGATTATCAGGACTGAGGAAGCCTTACTTGTTTTGATTCCGGTATTGAGACGAACGATCTTGTAATTCATTTTTCAATCTTTGTAAACAGTTGAAGTGCTTGTGCACTAGTGGCTTCCGCCACCACAGCTGCAGGTACTTGAAGGAGGTCCCCCACTCGCTCCGCCACAAAGGGCAAGTAAGCAGGAGAATTCCGCTTCCCACGATGTGGAACCGGTGCTAAATAGGGAGCGTCTGTTTCCAACACCAAATGCTCTAGACCAATATACGGAATCACTTGGTCCAAACCTCCATTTTTGAAGGTAACTACTCCACCAATTCCAAGCAAAAAACCCATCTCCGTAATTCGTTTGGCTTGGTCCAGGTTTCCCGTAAAGCAATGGAATATACCTCTCAACTTGCCATCGTGCATTTTCTCAATAAAATCAATCGTCAAATCGATGGACTCTCGGCAGTGCAAGACGATGGGCAATTCGCGCTCCTTGGCCCAGCCCACTTGAATCTCCAAGGCAGCCAGTTGACGGTCCAAGTTGGTTTTATCCCAATAAAGATCTGTTCCAATCTCACCTACTGCAGCAAAAGGCCTAGTATGTAGCCAATTCTCCATCACTTGGAGCTGCGCTTCAAAATCATCTCCCACATCACAGGGATGCAAACCCATCATGGGCACACAGAGGTCCCCATAGCGACTCTCGCAGTCCAGCATGGCGTCAATGGTATGCACATCCACATTGGGCATAAAAACCTTGGTAATGCCTGCAGCGCGGATTTCTTCGATCACCTGATCCCGATCCGAATCAAACTTGCTGGAATAAATATGGGCGTGGGTATCGATTAACTGCATGAAAGCGAACAAGGTGTTGGATTAAAATTCTTTCCCAAAAATAAGAAAGTATCCATGCAATCCCCTGAAGAAAAGGCCTCGCATTGAAAATTAGTAGACAAAATTCAAACTAGAAATTAGCCTTGGAGGGGTTGTGTGGCAAACCCTTCTCCTACCAAAAAATCTAGGTAGTTGGGCAACACCTTCTTGAGTTGCTCCTTGGTCTTTTCCTGATCATGAAAAACAAGGATGGATCCGGGGGAAGTTCTAGAAGTACAGACTTGAATTATCTTCTCAGCCGATAAACTCGAATCGAAGTCGTAACTCAATAGGCTCCACATGACTATTTTTTTGTCCTTTGCAACGGCGCGTGCCTGAAGTGGTTTCATCCAACCATAGGGGGGTCGAAACAAACTGGTTTTTAAACCCAAGGTATCCTCCAACATCGCATCGCATGCCGCCACATCTTCCAAATAGGTAGCCGTACTTGTTTTCCAACCCGAAAGATGGTGGTAGGTATGATTTCCTACCTGATGCCCAGCAGCTATCACTTCATTCGCTAAGGAAGGATGCTTGCGCACATTGTCGCCAACCATAAAAAATGTCGCGCTCAAACCACGTTTTGCTAATTCGTCCAAGACCCAATCCGTCACTTCAGGCACAGGCCCATCGTCAAAGGTGAGGGTCACCTTACGCTCGAGTTCCGGCCCCTTCCAAAGGCGATCGGGATACAGGAAGGTCAGGAAATAAGGAAGTTGAACTAGGCTCATGCTTTTGAAAACCGAAGGCTCAACAGCGTTAAATCATCATGAAAAGGTACTTTTTTGGCAAATCGATCAATCGCCAAGCGGAACTCTTGATGAAATTCAGCAGGGTTTTGTTCCTTGTTTTTCTCCGCCAATTCCTTGAAGCGCTGCTCTCCATACTCTTCCTCCTCGGGATTCATGGCCTCCGTCAAGCCATCCGTAAACAAATGAAGGGTAAATCCCTTCAATCCTTCCCGTTTGCCCACTTCCATAAAAGGTAAGGCTTCAAAAGCGCCCAAGATGGTGGTTCCTGCCTCCAAGAATTCGGTTGCCTCAGCTTCTGAACTGCAGAGCACTGGGGGGTTATGCCCGGCATTCACATAGCGCAAGTTGCCGCTTGCAAACTCATATTCACCCAGAAAAAAAGTAATGAATCGCTCCCCCTTCGTAAGGTCAAAGAGGGTGAAATTAAGTTGGTGGATTAAGGTTTCCAGGTCTGCATTACTTCGCAACAAGGTGCGTAAGGCAGCTTGAAAATTGGACATCAACAAGGCGGCAGCCATTCCTTTGCCGGATACATCCGCAATACAGAAGTAAACTTTCTCTTCCCCGCTCGCAATCAAATCGTAATAATCTCCCCCTACGCGGCTGTGCGGCACATAGGTCACTTCCGCCTTGAGCCGATCTGTATTGGGTAAGGTAGCGGGGAACAACAATTGCTGCACCTGCGAAGCAATCTCCATCTCTCGCTTCATGACTTCTTGCTCGAGTTGCCTCCTTGCAAAGCGTTTATTCTCCAAGGCCACTACCAGGATATTGGCTAAAGCTTGAGTGAAATCCAGATCGAGTTCTAAGTCCTTATTTTTTCGCTTCAAAAACAAAATCGCCAGCAGTTTCTCCTTGTGGTATACCGGCAGGTAGGTTTCGAGCTCCCCAAAGGAATAGCCATTTTCCAATTGAATAGATAGGCTTCCTGATTTTTTATCCTCCTTAACGGCTTCCCTAGAAAGCAAAAGCGGTGTTTTTGACTTTACCCCATGTGAAATTCGCTGTGCAAAGTCTTCTTCTTTGGCTACATAAAGTATGAGGGAACTGATCTCCAGATGTACCAAACAGGTAAACTTGAAGATGGTGACTAGGACCTCTTCCGATTGGTTTTCATTGATAGCCTGGGTGATTTCCAATAGGGCCTTCAACTCCAATTCTTTCCGTTGGTATTTGTAGCTTTCTGATTGCACCTTAGAGTGTGGTATGGGCCATTAAACCCTTTTTTGTGGCTAAATAAAGGAGTCCCTTCCCTACTTCCTGCAGATTGATGGCCTCAAAGCATTCTTGATCCGGTTCTGTAAAGCATTTTACCCAACCCTTTTCTACAAGTGAGGTGAGGGTATCCAGCAATTGCTTATCCTCCCATCCCAAGGTTTCTTGAAGGAATGCATAGGGCTGAACAAAATACAATTCGTCCAATAAATCAAATTCTTGGTCACTCATAATTCCTGCGCTAATCCCTAAAATTAAGTAATCTTCTTGTAAATGTAGGCCGAAACTTCAAAGGGCACCTGTACTTCTACTTTGGTCAATCCATCTGATGTTTCCCCATTGTAGTCCTAAATTTCCACCTTAAAACTTGTAACTTGGGTTCGTGAAAGACACTGACAAGAAACTCCCTTCAGAAAAAATCATCTTAGGTATTGACCCAGGTACGACTGTTATGGGCTATGGTTTGCTAGTAACGGAAGGGAAAAAATACAAAATCTTGCAGTACGGGGTAATTCATCTGAAGAAGTACGAGACCCACGAGTTGAAGTTAAAGAAGATTTTTGAACGGATAAGTGGAATTTTGGATGAGTTTGCCCCCGACTCAGTAGCCTTGGAAGCCCCATTTTATGGAGTAAACGTACAATCCATGCTGAAGCTGGGCCGTGCCCAGGGAGTAGCCATGGCTGCTGCACTTTCCAAAGAAATACCCATTACTGAATACTCACCCAAGAAGGTAAAGCAGTCAGTAACGGGCAATGGAAATGCCTCCAAAGAGCAGGTTGCCGCGATGCTCCAAACCTTGCTTGGGATTGAAGAGCTGCCCAAACTTTTGGATGCTACGGACGCATTAGCAGTAGCACTTTGCCATCACTTTCACGAAGGAAGGATGCAAACCCGCGGGAGAAATGAGGGATGGAAATCCTTTATTCAAGACAACCCAGATAGATTGAAAAAATAAGCAAGGAACTATTGCTCCTTCTCCGCTTTTTCTTTCGCCGCCTTGGAAGGAAGCGTATATCCTACTGAAAGTTTAAACACCGTGTTATTTACGTCTGCTTGAAAGTATTTAAAAGGTGCAATCCCAAAATCATAGCTTGCTTGAAGGTTGATTCCAGAGGTCAATTTGTAGCCCGCACCAAAAACACCTCCAATTTCATAACCTCCAACAGGCGCGGTGTCGGTGATTTTTACACTTCCTTCGGTATACGTTCTTGCAATTAGAAATCCTGCCTGAGGCCCCGCAAAAACATTGAAGTCTTCATTCACCGCATAGCGTACCAAAACAGGAATATCCAAGTAACTCAAACTTTCTTTGAATTCTTTGTTAGTAACCTTACTTGTGGTGCTAATCCCTTTCCCTGAAAAAAACATACCCGGCTCCACGGTTAACTTTTCGGTTACTTCCAACCCATAGTAGGCGCCAAGGTGCGGTCTGATTAAGGAGGAAAAACCACGTTGGACATCTCCATTGGAGAAGTTAGAGGAGCCGATACCTGCACGAATACCAAATTGGGCTTGTACAGCAGAGGCGAAAATTAAAAATACGATTAGCAAAAGACCTTTTTTCATGTTAGGGGTGATTATTGTTTCTTAAAACTAAAACAAGAAATGTGAAATTCTAGCTGGATACGGATTTTTATTCGGTGAACCTTGCAGCAACAGCTCTCTAAATTAAGGTCTCAAGGAATCCCCTGAAAATCTTGCATTTGGAATCCCTCCCAATTTTTCTCAAATTTCCTTCCTTAACTAAAAACCCAAACCCACCTTGGTTTGCCCGGAGATACGTTGAAAACTGGAAAGAATTTTCAGTGAAGTCAATACTTGATGGAGGCCAAGCGGATTCAACCCGTATTCGAAATGATTCGATCCCTCTTTCTATTTTGTTTCGCACTCCTGTTTTTTAGTTGCAGCACCCAATCCGACGAACAGACTTATGACAGTTCCGGATTGCGTCGTGCCACGCCTGAAGAAGTGGAAGCCTTGGTCGAAGCCTTTATTCTTGCAGAAGACTCCAGCACCATTCGGATTCCTGAGGGCTTTTACGAACTCAAAACCCAACTTATTTTAGACAATAAAACCGCCATCCGTATTCAAGGAGATGGGATGGACAAAACAGTGCTTTCCTTTCGAGAGTTGAAATCTGGTGGTGAAGGGGTGAAAATCGTGGGCAAGGACATTACGATTGAAGAGCTGAGCATTGAGGATGCTCCAGGGGATGGTATCAAAGCCCAACATACGGATGGAATTACCTTTCGAAAGATTAATGTGACTTGGACACATGGCGACAAATCCAAAAATGGAACCTACGCCATCTATCCCGTGCAATGCAAAAATGTAGTCATCGACAGCTGCATTGCCTCCCATTCCAAAGATGCGGGCATCTATGTAGGTCAATCCGAAGACATTGTGGTCAAAAACTCCCTAGCCTTTGGCAATGTGGCAGGAATTGAAATCGAAAATTGCGACCGCGCTGAAGTCTTTGGAAATACGGCCCGAGACAATGCCGGAGGTATCTTGGTTTTCAACCTTCCAGGTCTTCCCAAAGGAGATGGCCGGCAAACCCGAATTTACGACAACGACATTGTAGGCAACAACCACGAGAATTTTGCTATACCTCTCGGGGATGATCCCAACGGCAATACGGTCACCATGATCCCTCCTGGTTCAGGCATTGTCTTGTTGGCAGCCAAAGAGGTAGAGATTTTCAACAACCGTATCCTTCGCAACAAGACCTACGGGGTAGCGATTGCCAGCTACCAAGTGACCGGATTTCCAGCGGAAGCACCCAACTGGTCTCCCTATACTTCAGACATCTTTGTCCACGACAATAGCTACGACAGGGGATCCTTACTAAGCCTTCCTGACCTGAGTCGAGAACTAGGTCAACTAGTCAGCCTGTACAATGCACATGGGTGGCTTAAAACCCAAGACATCATCTACGACGGTATCTGGGATGAGTCCGTAAGCGCTTCCATTGATAGCAATCCCATGCGGATCTGCATCCAGGAGCCCACTATGGAGTCCCTTCGATTTACCCGCTTCTACCTGATGGAAGGAGAGGATAACATCGACTCCTTTAGCGATTCCAGTCCCTTCCAGCAGTGCAAAGGCCCTTCAGGGGACAAACTTTCGCTAGCCACTCCTAAAAAATACAACTGAGGATGAGCCTGGCGTTTGAACGTTTTGTAAAAAAGGGATTTATCTGCTTTTTGCTGCTAGGACTGATGGCTTCCTGTGCGCCACAAGCAAGCGAGGAGGAGAGCTCAGAATCAGTCGAAGAGGTCCTAGCACCTGAAGAAGCGGATGGTATATTTCCCTACCGCAGACTTTCCACTTATGGTTTTTTTGCCGGGGAAATGGCAAATCTAAGTCCTAACTCTAGCATTCTCCCCTACCAACCTGCGTCCTCCTTATTTACAGATTATGCTTTAAAAAGTCGATTTGTCTCCCTACCCGAGGGCACACAAGCCAGCCTGGCCGGTGAAGAACTCAGTTTGCCTCAGGGAACAATCTTGATCAAAAATTTCTACTACCCTGCAGACTTTAGAAAGCCAGAGGGAGAGCGAAGAATTATCGAAACCCGTCTGATGATTCACGAGGAAGGCGGCTGGGAAGCCTATCCTTACCTTTGGAATGAATCGCAAACGGACGCGGTTCTGAAAGTGGTAGGCGCAGAAAAAGAGGTTCGCTTCATCGATCAAGAAGGCGAAGAGCAGGTGATCAATTATTTGGTCCCCAACAAAAATCAATGCAAAAGTTGCCACAACAAAAATGAAACCCTAGCTCCACTAGGCGTACAAACCAGGCACCTCAACCATGATTATGCCTACGAAAGCGGAACTGAAAACCAGTTAGCACATTGGTCCGCACAAGGCAAGCTAGTCGGGTTT
The DNA here is from genome assembly GCA_046051425.1 of Bacteroidota bacterium. Classification (GTDB taxonomy): domain Bacteria; phylum Bacteroidota; class Bacteroidia; order Cytophagales; family Cyclobacteriaceae; genus Algoriphagus. The sequence continues at coordinate 49,189 of JBJOOF010000043.1, read as the reverse complement.
AATGGCAAAGCTGCTCATCCGACTCTGGTCAACTACGAGGACCAAAGTCAAACCTTAGACGATCGGGCGATGGCCTACTTAGACATCAACTGCTCCCATTGCCATCGCGCAGAAGGTCCAGCAAGCACATCCGGACTATTTCTTACCTATGGACAAAAAGACCCTTTGAAGTTGGGTGTGTATAAAACCCCCGTAGCTGCGGGAAAAGGTTCCGGCTCACATACCTACGACATTGTCCCTGGGGATGGAGATGCTTCCATTCTCCTGCACCGAATGAATTCTACCGAGGTAGGAGTCGCCATGCCTGAACTGGGACGAACCAGCATCCATGCGGAAGGTGTGGCCCTCATCCGAGAGTGGATCAATCAGATGGAGAAAAAATAAAAAAGGGCAGGTTTTCACCTGCCCTTTTTAGTTGTCATAAATAAGATTACATGTTATCGCTGCTCGCTACCGCGGAGAAGTATTCACGATTCATGCGTGCGATGTTGGTGATGGAAATGCCTTTAGGACATTCTGCCTCACATGCTCCGGTATTGGTGCAAGCCCCGAAACCTTCTGCATCCATCTGAGCAACCATCTTTTCTGCTCTCGTCTTGCGCTCCACCTGTCCTTGTGGCAATAGTGCCAATTGGGAAACTTTGGCAGAAGTGAATAGCATGGCCGAAGCATTTTTACAAGCCGCCACACAAGCACCACAACCTATACACTGGGCTGCATCCATGGCAAGATCTGCCACGGTTTTTGGGATTGGAATCTCGTTGGCATCAGGTACACCTCCGGTGTTCACAGACACATAGCCTCCAGCCTGAATGATGCGATCAAAGGCAGAGCGATTGACTACCAAGTCCTTTACAACTGGAAATGCTTTTGCTCTCCAAGGCTCGATCGTGATGGTCTCTCCATCTGAGAAGGAACGCATGTGCAACTGACAAGTAGTAGTCTGTTGCGGACCATGTGGTTTACCATTGATGTACAAGGAGCACATTCCGCAGATTCCCTCGCGGCAGTCGTGATCAAAATGGACCGGATCTTCTCCTTTTTCGGTCAATTGGTCATTCAAGACGTCCAACATTTCCAAGAAAGACATGTCCTTAGACACATGGTCTGCTACGTAGGTAGCAAATCCCCCTTTGTCCGTCGCATTTTTCTGTCTCCAGATTTTTAAAGTCAATTTCATCTGTCTACGCTAGTTTTTTTTTGGGTCAAGGACTTTGGCTTTTCTAGTTTCTAAGAAAGAAAAAGCCAATGGCACCTCGACTTGAAGTGATTGTCTACAACTTATTTATAGGAACGCTGGGTGAGTTTTACATTTTCAAAGACCAATTCTTCTTTGACCAACTCTTCTTCTTTTCCTTCACCGAGGTATTTCCATGCAGCCACGTAAGCGAAATTCTCATCGTCACGCAAGGCTTCCCCATCCGGTGTTTGGTATTCTTCACGGAAGTGACCTCCACAGGATTCGTTTCTGTTCAAGGCATCATCTACCATCAATTCTCCAAGCTCTAAGAAGTCCGCCACACGGTTTGCTTTCTCGAGGGTCTGGTTAAGTTCCTCATTGGTACCCAATACCTTCACATTTGTCCAAAACTCCTTTTTCAAGGCTTGAATGTCTGCTTTGGCTTCCTTCAATCCAACCTCTGTTCGGGCCATTCCGCACTTATCCCACATAATCTTGCCCAATCTTTTATGGAAGTAATCCACTGGCTTGTTACCATTGATTTTCAAAAGACGCTCAATTCCCTGCTTCACTTCTTCTTTTGCTCGAGCAAATTCAGGATGGTTTTCGTCCACTTTGGTTGGGGCTAGCTGCGCCAAATAATCACCTACAGTGTAAGGAATTACAAAGTACCCATCTGCAAGACCCTGCATCAAAGCTGAGGCACCCAGACGGTTGGCTCCGTGCTCGGAGAAGTTGGCTTCACCCAAGGCATACAAGCCAGGTACGGTAGTCATCAAATTATAGTCAACCCATAGTCCACCCATGGTGTAGTGCACCGCAGGATAGATCATCATCGGCATTTCGTAAGGATCCTCTCCAGTGATCTGCTTGTACATATCGAAGAGGTTGCCATACTTCTGTTCAATGATCTTGCGCGAATCTCGCTTGATCGCATCGCGGAAGTCAAGGAATACTGCTTCTCCTGTTTCGTTTACGCCACGACCTTCATCGCACACGTATTTGGCATTACGAGAAGCCACGTCACGAGGCACTAGGTTACCGAAAGAAGGATACTTGCGCTCCAAGAAATAGTCGCGGTCTTCTTCTTTGATATCGTTCGCTTTGATTTGTCCTTTTCTAAGTTTCTCCGCTATCTCTTGCGTAGCAGGTACCCATACACGTCCGTCGTTCCGAAGGGATTCAGACATCAAGGTCAACTTGGACTGATGGTCTCCCGATACTGGAATACAGGTTGGGTGAATTTGGGTAAAGCAAGGGTTGGCAAAAAACGCCCCACGCTTGTGCGCTCTCCATGCGGCAGTCACGTTGGATCCCATGGCATTGGTCGAAAGGAAAAACACGTTACCATAACCACCAGTACACAAGAGCACAGCGTGTGCTGCATGCGTTTCCACTGCTCCAGTAATGAGGTTGCGGGTCACAATTCCTTTGGCTTGGCCATCGATGACCACCACGTCCATCATCTCTGTCCGTGGAAATAACTTTACTTTTCCATTAGCTACCTGACGGCTCAAAGCGGAATAGGCGCCTAATAATAGTTGCTGTCCTGTTTGACCACGGGCGTAGAAGGTACGAGATACTTGAGCACCCCCGAATGAACGGTTGGCCAAAAGTCCTCCATATTCTCTAGCGAAAGGAACTCCTTGTGCTACGCATTGATCAATGATTTTTACAGACACCTCTGCCAAGCGGTATACGTTGCCCTCGCGCGCACGGTAATCTCCACCCTTGATGGTGTCGTAGAAAAGTCTGTAAATGGAGTCCCCGTCGTTTTGGTAGTTCTTGGCTGCGTTGATCCCTCCTTGAGCTGCGATAGAGTGTGCTCTTCTTGGGCTATCCTGAAAGCAAAATGCCTTCACATTGTAACCCAATTCCGCTAAAGAAGCCGCTGCAGATGCACCTGCCAAACCTGTTCCTACGACGATCACATCGTACTTACGCTTGTTGGCTGGGTTGACGAGCTTGCTTGAAAACTTATGCTTAGTCCATTTTTCTGCCAAAGGACCAGCAGGTATTTTGGAATCTAGTATCATAGGGGACTATTTAGTATAGCTAGTGAAGTGAATGTAGAGAGGCATGGCTGCAAATAATGCAGGCACCAAAATGCAATAGACCATTCCCACAGCCTTGATGGCTGGAGAGTATTTTTTATGGTTAAGACCTAAGGTTTGGAATGCAGAAGCAAAACCATGGGAAAGGTGAAATCCTAAAAAGATCATGGAAACCACGTATAAGGCTACCAGCCATACTTGCTTGAAGGCTTCACTGACAATGAGGTACAAGTTTTTGTATTCTTCTCCTTCGTAGGTCACCATGGGAATTTCTCCCCAGTGCATTTTTGCCCAAAATCCTTGTAGGTGTACCACCAAGAAAATAAGGATGATTGTACCCAAAACTCCCATGTTGCGTGAAGACCAAGCGCTATTGCTGCTGCCATTGGAAGTAGAATAAGATACAGGTCTTGCAGACTTGTTGTGCTGCGTCAAGAAGATGGAGTAGACGATGTGTCCAATTACTGAAATGTAGGTGAGGTAGGACAAGAGTTTCACCGCTGGGTTGGTGGTCATGAACTTGGCATACATGTTAAATGCCTGCCCTCCGTCTCCTTTAAATAGAAGCAAATTTCCAGACACGTGACCTGTCAAAAACAGGATAAGGAAGAGGCCAGTGAGGGCCATAATTAATTTTCTTCCTAGGGTGCTATTCAAGGTTTTGGTAACCCAAGTCATAAATGGTAACGATTAGTTTAAAACGAAGTGGTTTTGCTATTCAGGTGGCCAAATTTACATCTGAGAAGACTAGTATCCAATGTATGCAAGACCCACTTTATTATTTTAAATGATTCTAAATAAGACAAGCAGACCTAGTTGTAAAACTTAATTTTTTTTCGGCTCCAACAGTCTGTTCAATTTTATTGTTTTAATTTTTGACGGTTTTTCTCCTTACTTCCATTTACTTCGTATACATAGATTAATTTGAGGGAATTCGCCAAGTCAACAAGATACCTCAACTTGCGTTTTAACGAATAGATTAGTCACTTTGACCGATATGAAGCTTAGAATTTATTTTATCCTTTTTTGCATCTCGTTTTTTTCAGCCTTTACCGACGCATGGGCTACCCACATTCGTGCAGGGGAAATTATCGCAGAACGGATTTCGGTGCAGACGCTCACCTACCGAATCACTGTAGTAGGCTATACAGACACCCGCTCTTCCGTGGTGTTTGGTCCAGGACGAATCAATTTTGGAGATGGTAGGGAAGAGCAGCTCAATACAAAAAGTGATTTTTCGCTAGTGGAAGATCTAGGGGACATGATCGAGAAAAACACCTTTGTCATCACCCACACCTTTCAAGGTCCAGGCAAGTACAAGATTCGATTTCTTGAATTCAACCGAAACGACCTGACGCTCAACATGGACAATTCGGTGGACACCCCCTTTTATGTGGAGACCGAAATCACAATAGATCCTTTCATCGGAGTCAACAATTCACCTGTACTGACCATTCCTCCAGTGGACAATGGAGCGGTCAACATTCGGTACATCCATAATCCAGGCGCTTATGATCCCGATGGGGATAGCCTTTCGTACAAACTTGAAATTCCCAAGCAAGGATTTGAGAGAGTAGTCAATAACTACCGCGATCCCTCCAATGCAGAGTTTAGCAAAAGACGTGAAGATGGATCGGTACCGGCCTTTTTACGGGTTGATCCGCTTTTTGGAGATTTGGTATGGGATGCTCCTGGCACAGCAGGGCAGTTTAACGTGGCCTTACGCATCACGGAATGGCGCAAAATCGAAGGAAAATTTGTAGAAATCGGGTATGTGGTTCGGGACATGCAGATCATCATCGAAAACTCCAACAACAAACGGCCAAAGCTGATCCTTCCCCCTGATCTTTGCGTGGTGGCAGGGACACGAATTAAAGAAATCATCCAAGGAGAAGACCCGAATGGAGACCCCATCAAAATTGAAGTTTTTGGGGAGCCCATGGAAATCAATACTTCTCCAGCCACCTACAAACCAGAAAACGAGTTTCAGGTTCAGCCAGGAATTGTAAATTTTGATTGGCAAACGATCTGCAATCATGTGCGGGAAAGGGAGTATGAGGTACGTGTACGCATCACCGACAAACCACTCACTGGACCTAAATTGGTGGATATTCAGACTTGGAAAATTAAAGTCATTGGCCCCCCACCTATTTGGGATGAATTAGAGCAACTTCCGGGGAGAACTGTGAAAGTAAGTTGGGACCCCTATGCCTGCGCAAATTCTGCACAAGAAATGCAGGTTTGGAGAAGAATCAATTCGGATCCTTACGAGCCGGACTCTTGTGAAACAGGGATCCGAGCAGGCTATGAATTGGTCGGCACTACCAACATGACCACATTTTCCTTCACGGACACCAATGGTGGTGTGGGATTGGCCCCAGGCAATACTTATTGCTACAGACTCGTTGCGGCATTCCCTACGCCTAGACTCGGAGAAAGCATTGTATCCGAAGAAATTTGTATCACCATTGATGTGGATGTACCCCTATTGACCAATGTGAGCATCACCGCTACAGATGATCAAAATGGAGAAATTTTTGTCAAATGGACTCCTCCCTACGATCTGGACAAAACCCAATTCCCGGGCCCTTATTCCTACGAATTGATCCGAAGTGAAGGATTCACTGGATCCCAAAACCGAATTTCTCTTGGGAAAACGGCAGATACCTTATTCACGGATAAAAAGTTGAATACCAAAAATCTGGTGTACAATTACAAAGTGGTACTATGGGATGGAACCACCAAGGTAGACACCTCCTCAAAGGCTTCGTCTGTTCGACTTGAACCTACAATTATCAACGAAGCCATCGAATTGAAATGGGCCTTTAACGTTCCATGGAACAATTCCATCGCCCAATACAAGCATGAGGTCTACCGCAATCGAACCGATGCTGCAGCATCGGACGCGGCCAATTTTGTTAAAATTGCCGATGCAGATGTAACTCAGAAAGGATTTCTTTACCTCGATGATGGAAGTTTCAATGGGGTCAAATTGAAGAAGGACCTGGAGTATTGCTACTATGTCATTACCAAAGGTTCCTACAATGTAGCGGGCCTGGTGTATCCCCTAGAAAATCGCTCCCAAATCATCTGTGCAAAGCCCGATGACAATCGCCTCCCATGTGCCCCAGTATTGACCTTTGACGGACCAAATTGCACGGAATATGTCTCAGAAGAAGCCTGCGGCACCATTACCTACGTACATGAATTAAGCTGGAAGCCCAATTTCAGTGGCAACTGCGATGACGAGCTGAGCGGATATCGATTGTATTTCAATCCAGAAGGAACTCCAGACGGAACCTTTACCCGAATAGGACAATTTACCGCACAACAACTCCGTACCACACTTCAAAACCTACCCAATTACAAGGGCTGCTATTACCTGACTGCCGTAGATCGCTCTGGCAATGAAAGTCCAAAGAGTAATGTCGTGTGCGTGGACAACTGCCCCAATTACCTCCTTCCAAATGCATTTTCTCCCAACAGCGATGGACTTAACGATACCTTCATGGCCTTTGACAATCCTTTTTCAAAATGCCCAAGATTTGTTAGCCAGGTAGAACTATTCATCGTGAATCGCTGGGGAACCGAAGTATTCCGCTATGCAAGCCAAAGTGCTGAGGAAAATGATCCATTTATCCGATGGGACGGAAAAGACAAAAGTGGAAATGAACTTCCAGCAGGCACCTACTACTATTCGGGGACGGTGTATTTCGATGTGGTCGATCCAAGCAAAAAACAGCAAACCTTGAAAGGGACCATTCAACTCATCCGCTGATGGAATTTCCTTCCATCCTGCTTTTTGATGGACACTGTAGTCTCTGCAATGCTTCAGTAGATTTTGTTTTGAAGCGGGATACCAAGAAAAGAATACGATTTGCAGCCATGCAAAGTCCTGCGGGGCAGCGCGTACTGAAGCACTTCGACTACCCGTCCACTTACTTGGACAGCCTAATTTTGGTGGAAAAAGGAAAGGTCTACCTTGGGAGTACCGCAGCCCTACGGGTAGCACGGAAGTTGCGCAGAGGCTGGCCGCTGCTTTATCCCTTGATTATTCTTCCAAAAGGCATTCGGGACACCATCTACCAATGGATTGGAGCCAATCGCTATGCCTGGTTTGGCAGAAGAGAAACCTGCAGAATGCCTACTCCTTCGGAAAAAGCACGATTTTTATCCCTAAATCATCCACTTTAGGCAGACTGGATTATCATCCAATAGATGGGCATCCCCAGGGTCAAGTTGAAAGGAAAAGTAACTGCTAAGGCCATGGGAACATAAAGCCCCTCGTCAGCCTCAGGATTGGATAATTTCATCGCTGCAGGTACGGCAATGTAGGAAGCAGAAGCAGCCAGAATAGCAAAAATTAATCGATCCCCAACTTCGGGACTGATCCATTGGCTGACATAAGCGACGACCACCCCATTGACTAGTGGTACCAGAATCGCAAACAGGGAAGAAAAATAGCCCGTCTTGAAAAACGCTTTCAACTTTCTTCCACTCGTAATTCCCATATCCAACAAGAAAACCGCCAAAAACCCTTTGAAAATATCCGTTACAAAGGGCTTAATTCCTTCTGCTTGCTTTTCATCGGCAATCAAGCCAATCACCAGACTTCCCAAAATCAAAAGCACCGAACCGTTGGTCAAGGCGTGAATGACGATTTGCTTCAGTCCCCCTTCGGTCTTCGTGGGTGTAAATTTGCGCAGCAAGATCATTCCTGAAATAATCGCAGGTGCTTCCATTAAGGCCATGACGGCGACCATGTATCCGCCAAAAGACACACCTTGAGCTTCCAAAAAAGCAGCTGCCGCTACAAAGGTTACTGCTGAAATTGATCCATAGGCCGCAGCGATGGCAGCGGCATTGGGAACGCCCAGTTTCCGCTTTAAAAGAAAAAAGGTGTAGAAAGGAATGGAAGCAGAGAGAAAAACTCCAAAAACTAGCGACCAAAGAATGGTATCACTGAAGGCACTATGGGACAGCTCCTGTCCTCCCTTAAAGCCGATGGAGATCATCAAGTAAAGCGCAATGAACTTGGCGCTAGTGGCAGGAATCTCTAAATCACTTTTCAACTTAACTGCCAAGATCCCAAGTACAAAAAAGAGCAAACTTGGGTTGGTAAGGTTATTCAGAAGAATTTGAAAATCCATGGCACAAATATCACCCTTGCTGCTTGCCAAAAAAAATAAAACATAATTTTTTTTTATTCGTTATGCTTTTTAAATTAATTTACTTTATGAATATCACCCTACACCAATTGAAGGCTTTTCAAGCTATTGCCAAATTTCAAAGCATCACCAAAGCAGCTGAGGCAATGAGCATGACCCAACCCGCGGTCTCCATCCAATTGAAAAACTTACAGGAACAATTTGAAGTGCCCCTGACCGAAATCATTGGGAAGCGAATTCACATCACCGAGTTTGGCCAAGAGTTGGTGGATACCGCAGACCGAATTTTTGGAGAGTTGGGGCAGATCGAAGAAAAAATGCTGGAGCTCAAAGGCCTTCTTGGCGGGAAGATTCGAATTTCAGCTGTTTCCACAGGAAAATACATCATCCCCTACTTGATGGCTGATTTTATGAAAATCCACCCCCACGTGGAAATAAGCCTAGAAGTTTCCAATCGATACAAGGTGCTAACCCACCTACAGGAAAACTCTACAGACTTGGCTTTGGTGTCACTATGGCCCGATGACTTGGATTTGGAAAGCATTCAATTGGCAGAAAACAAATGGTACTTGGCTTGTTCCCCTGAAAAAAAGGCAAGCTATTCTGCAGCCATTGAAGAGGGAAAATGGGAAATGGTACCCTTCGTTCTTCGTGAAAAAGGGTCAGGAACTCGAACCACAATGGAAAACTTTTTTCAAGAACGTGATATCCATGTAGGAAGTAAGCTGGAGCTTGCCACCAATGAAGCGGTAAAACAGGCAGTCATGGCAGGCTTGGGCGCCTCTTTACTCTCCAATTTTTCCATGGCCCAAGAATTAAAAGAAGGGCGAATTGCCCTTTTGGAACTGCCAGGCCTTCCAATAAAAGCAGATTGGAACCTGATCTGGTTGAAGCAAAAAAAGCACTCTCCTGCAGTCAAAGCTTTTATCCGATGGCTTTCCGAGAATCGAAAAAAGGCACTTTCCACTCACTTTCCCACCCTAGATAGCTTGTAAGGAACTATCCTTTGGCTACCAAAAAATCCTATATTTGGGGCTTCAAAATCAGCATCAACCTATATGAAAGCGATTGTATTTCCGGGCCAGGGAGCCCAATTTCCAGGTATGGGCAAGTCCCTCTACGAAGAAAATCCAAAGGCTAAGGCCTTGTTTGAAAAAGCAAATGAGATCCTAGGTTTCCGAATCACAGATATTCTATTTGAAGGAACTGAAGAAGAACTCAAGCAAACCAAAGTAACGCAGCCTGCCATCTTTTTACACTCAGTAATTTTGGCAAAAACTACACCTGATTTTTCTCCTGACATGGTTGCAGGTCATTCCTTAGGTGAATTTTCTGCCCTTGTGGCCAACGGAGTCTTGAGCTTTGAGGATGGACTAGCCTTGGTATTCCAACGCGCTCTAGCCATGCAGGAAGCCTGTGAAATCAACCCTTCCTCCATGGCAGCTATCCTAGGCTTGGAAGACCAGGTGGTTGAAGAAATCTGTGCAGGAATCTCTGGAGAAATAGTGGTGGCCGCCAACTACAACTGTCCAGGCCAATTGGTGATCTCTGGATCTACCAAAGGCATTGAAATTGCCTGTGAACTTCTTAAAGCTGCAGGAGCAAAAAGAGCCTTACCCCTACCCGTAGGAGGTGCCTTCCACTCTCCATTGATGGAGCCGGCTCGGGAGAAACTTCAAAAAGCCATCGAAGAAACTCAGTTTCACACCCCGATCTGCCCAATTTACCAAAACGTGAGTACGACGGCAGTAACGGATGTGGCGGCCATCAAAGCCAACCTAATCGCTCAACTGACTGCTCCTGTAAAATGGACCCAATCCGTGCAACAGATGGTAGCCGATGGTGCAACAGAATTTGTGGAATGCGGGCCTGGAAAAGTGCTCCAAGGCTTGGTCAAAAAAATCCATCCCGAAGCCATCGTATCAGGTCTATAAGTACAACATCCCACCTTTAGCAGGTGGGATTTTTTATTCTTTCTGTTTCCAAACAGAAACTCGACCCAAATCTGTACACGCTGCCAAAAGTTCCACCGAAGTCATTCCGGAGATGGGGTGTTTTTTTGAGGGAAGAATTTCCGCCATGGGTTCAAGTACAAACTTGCGTTCTGAAATGTAGGGATGTGGAAGTAGGAGTTGAGGATCCTGACTTACCAGTTCTCCAAAATAAAGAATATCAATATCGATGGTCCGATCCCCCCAATGCTGCTCCCGCGTCCTTCCCAGTTCAAGTTCGATAGATTGGGTGACTTGCAACAGGTCCAATGGCTCCAAGCTAGTTTGGATGAGGAGCACTTGATTTAGAAAGTTTCCATTTGTGGCCACCCCTCCCCAAGCCTCCGATTCGTAGACTTGAGAACAAGAAATAAGGGTAAACTGCTCTGACAAGGCCTCTCTAGCCTTGGACAGGTAGCTTCCACGATCACCTTTATTCCCTCCTATTCCAAGGACAACCTTTGTTTCCATTTCTCGTTTGGATATTTGTTGTAAAGCTGGCCCAAATTAGGCTAAATTTACAGTCTAAATTAAACTACTATGAAGTTTCTAGGTAATGTTTTGGCTGTTATCGTCGGCCTATTCGCTTTTAGCATTGTCGCGGTATTGATTGTTTTTGGACTTTTAGGAATGGTAGCGGCATCCTCTGAGGAGGAAGTAACCTTGGAAAAAAATTCCATCCTTCACTTGGATTTGAATGGACGCACCTTAGTGGAACGTACCTCTGAGGAAGATTTGGTATTTGGCTCCTTCCTAGATCCATTTGGAGGAGATAATACTGCAGGTTTGGTCAACTTGAAGAAAGCTATTGAGGAGGCCAAAACCAATGAGAACATCAAAGGAATCTACTTGAACGCAGGTCTTTTTGGCGCCGGACAAGCTGGATTGCTTGACCTTCGCGAAGCCTTACAGGACTTCAAAGAATCTGGTAAGTTTATCGTCGCCTACGATGAAGCCTATTCAGAAGGGGGGTATTTTTTAGCCTCTGTGGCAGATGAGATTTACTTAAATCCACTTGGAGGTATTGACTTCAATGGCTTCTCTTCTGAAGGAATTTTTCTCAAAGGTTTTTTTGAAAAAGTTGGGATCAAGCCAGAAGTATTCCGTGTAGGTGAATTCAAAAGTGCAGTGGAACCCTTCATTTTGGATAAAATGAGCCCGGAAAATCGTCTGCAAACGCAATACTTTTTAGATGACATCAACCGTCATGCCATTGAGTTAATTGCCGAATCACGAAAAATCGCCAAAGACAGCCTCATCAAGATCAACCATCAGATGCTGGTTCGAAAGCCAAAAGATGCAGTGACCTACAAACTTGCTACGGCCCTCAAATACGAAGATGAAGTGCACAGCATTCTTAAAGAAAAACTAGGATTGAAGGAGGAAGACCAAATCTCCACCATCAACGCCACCGAACTAGGAGGTCAAGCTAAAAGTAAGAACATCACTTCCGCAAATCGAATCGCAGTAATCCTTGCAGAGGGTGAGATTGTGGATGGAAATGCGGAAGGCGCCATCAGCTCCGAGAAGTTTGCCAAAGAAATCCGTAAGGCAAGGAAAGATGAGAACATCAAAGCTATCGTCTTACGTGTGAACTCTCCAGGAGGATCAATCCTTGCATCGGATGTGATTTGGAGAGAAATGTCAGAGGCCAAAAAGGTCAAACCTGTGATTGTATCCATGGGTGAAGTAGCTGCCTCAGGAGGGTATTACATTGCTGCACCAGCTGACACCATTGTGGCACAGCCCAACACCATCACGGGTTCCATCGGTATTTTTGGTATCCTATTCAATGTTCAAGAGCTCGTCAACGACAAGTTGGGTGTGACTACGGATGTGGTCTCCACAGGAGAATTATCGGATTTTGGAAATATGGCTAGACCTTTGACTGAGGTAGAACGAACCATCATCCAATCCAGCGTTGAAGATGGCTACGAGACCTTCATTTCTCGAGTAGCAGAAGGTCGAGGCATGCACCCAGATTCTGTTCGGAAGGTTGCATCTGGAAGAGTTTGGACCGGAACCCAAGCCAAAGCTCGTGGATTGGTGGATGTCTTGGGTGGCTTGGATACCGCAATTGGCATTGCCGCTGCAAAGATCAAAGCTGGAGAAGATTACCGAGTGGTGTACTACCCAGAGAAAAAGCCTTGGTTCGAAGAATTGATGCTCAACTTTTCCGATCAGGTACAAGTCCGCATCCTTCAGTCCCAATTGGGAGAGCAGTACCCGCTCTACCAAAAAATTCAGAAACTCAAAAACTACCAGGGCGTGCAGGTACGGATGCCGCAAGATTTGGTCATCAAATAATAGAAAAACTCAGCTTTCGGGCTGAGTTTTTTTTTTGCTGCTTACTTCTGCAAAAGTATTTTCCAAGCGAGCTCCACCTCACCGGATTCCAATTCCTGTTGGGCCCAGCGATGCAGGTGATCTATCCAAGATTCTGGATCCCGTTGAAACCGCTTTTTTAATTCCAGCACTTCCGGCGTTTGCCCAAAAGCAGCTACCTCTTCTGAATTTGGAAGCTGCTCCACATTGCCCAACCGACCTAGGTTATTCCCCGTAAGGACCGAACTCAAGCGAATTTCCTCGGGAATCTGGTCTACCCCAATTCCTAGGGTAGTCAATGGCTTGGGAATTTGAAATAAAGATTCAGGGGTGATTTTGGTGTACCAATTTCCACCTAAGCGGGCTACAGGATCCAACTTCAGTGGCGCAATGGCACCTGAAGCATCCAAAATTCGTTCGTCCAGGTGAATTTGAAGCACCTCACAAATCACCAAGTTGCCTGCACCGCCTTCTTCTCCTAGGGAAATCACCTGATTCACATGGCACTCAAAAGCCAGGGGGGCTTCCTTCACCCGAGGTGGAGACACTAGATTGGAGGGAACTTCAGTCAATCCTGCTTTCACAAACTCATTGACCCCTTTCCCATATTCTGTGCTGGCCAGGGACATTTGCTCCACCAAACTATGTCCCACCACATGAATGACTACTTCGGGCACCTCAAGCACGTTTTCCAAGGTATGCTTGGTACTCTTATCGCGCACCCGGCGGGAAGGGGAGAAAACCAGGATGGGAGGATTGGCACTAAACAGGTTAAAAAAAGAAAAAGGGCTTAAATTAACGGCTCCCGCCCCATTGATGCTACTTACAAAGGCAATGGGCCGTGGAGCCACAGCACCTTGCAAGAGGGCTTGCAACTCGGGGGTAGACAGGTCTTTGGGTTGAATCGTTTTCATTTCATGAAATTAATAGGCAATTTTAAGTGAAAGCCATCAATTCACGAATTTGTTTCCAAATTATGTCAGTTACCCGTTTCCTATTTTTCATTGCTGCATTTTCCTTTTTCGGACTACAGGCAAATCAAATTTCCGCCCAAACCCATCGACTCGCCACCTTCAATATCAGATGGGATAATCCCAACGATGTGGGCAACCTTTGGAAAGATCGGGCCTCTCAGGTCATGCAGCTGATTCAATTTCACCAGATTGATATCGTGGGCACCCAGGAAGTGTTAGCGCATCAGTTGACTGAACTCAACGTAGGACTTGGCTTTTCTTCCATTGGCGTGGGCAGGGATGATGGGAAGGCCAAAGGCGAATTTTCGCCCATCCACTACGATCCCAGCCGTTACCAAGTAGAAGAATCGGGAACTTTCTGGCTTTCGCCGACACCTGACCTTCCCAGCAAGGGATGGGATGCTGCCTTAAACCGGGTCTGTACCTGGGGTAAATTTGCCTCGACAGAAGGGGAGCGATTTTATGTATTCAATGTGCACTACGACCATATTGGGCAGCAGGCTAGAGAGGAAAGTAGCAAGCTGGTTCAGGCAAAAATTAAAGAACTAAATCGGGAAAATCTCCCTGTGGTCTGGATGGGCGACTTCAATGTGACTCCTGACAATCCAGCCTACCAGGTGATCCTCGCCCAAGAAAGTTGGAAGGATGCACGCTTAATTTCCAAACTTCCCTCCTACGGCCCAAGAGGCACCTTTACTGCCTTTGAATGGGATCGAATGCCGGATGGTATCATTGACCATGTTTTTGTATTGGGAAAGATCGAAGTGCTGCGACATGGAATTTTGACAGACAACTACGGCAAAAAATACCCCTCTGACCACTTTCCTGTGCTAGCGGAAATCAGGTTTCTCCGTTGATGTCCATTTTCTCAAATGCATAAAAAAGGCTGCTTCGCAAACGAAGCAGCCTTTTTTGATTGAATTGGGGGAGTATTACTGCGCCAAAGCAGCCACTCCTGGAAGTACTTTTCCTTCCATGTGCTCTAGCAAGGCTCCTCCTCCGGTTGACACGTAGGATACCTGGTCGGTGTAGCCAAACTTATTTACTGCAGCAGCAGAATCACCACCCCCGATGAGCGAGAAGGCTCCATGACGCGTCGCTTCCGCCACGTACTCTGCAATGGCTTTGGTTCCTTTGTTGAAAGACTCCATTTCAAATACACCCATCGGACCATTCCATAGGATGGTTTTGGATTCAAGGATTACTTTTCCAAACAATTCTCTAGTCTTAGGTCCAATGTCCAAGCCCATCCAGTTGTCAGGAATCTCTCCCTTATTCACTACTGACTGGTTGGCAGTATTGGAAAAATCATCTGCAATCACTGTGTCAACTGGCAAAATCAAGTTAACTCCCTTGGCCTTTGCTTTTTCCATCAACTCCAACACGAAATCTAGTTTGTCTGCTTCCAAAAGCGAAGTACCGATCGATCCTCCTTGTGCTTTGGCAAAGGTGTAGGACATGCCACCACCGATGATGAGGTTGTCTACTTTTTCAAGCAAACGCTCAATGATTAAAATCTTGTCGGCGATTTTGGCTCCACCCATGATCGCAGTATAAGGACGCTCTGGATTGCCAAGCACCTTGTCTGCATTGGTCAACTCAGATTCCATCAGGTATCCGGCTACTTTTTGGGAAAAGTTGGCAGCAATCACTGCGGTGGAAGCATGGGCACGGTGAGCCGTTCCAAAAGCATCGTTGACATAAACATCTCCAAGCTTTGCCAACTTGGCTGCAAAGTCTGCATCCCCTTTTTCTTCCTCCTTGTAAAAACGCAAGTTTTCCAATAGTAATACCTCTCCTGCACCCAATTGAGCAGCCTTTTGGCTTGCCTCTTCGCCAATGCAATCTGAAGCAAAGCTGATTTTTTGACCCAATGCCGCTTCTACAGCAGACACAATGTGCTTCAATGAGTAGCGATCCTCAGGACCACCTTTAGGACGACCCAAGTGGGACATCAAAATGGCCGAACCCCCATCCTTCAAAATCTTTTGGATCGTAGGTACCGCTGCCTGAATACGCGTATCGTCAGTTACTTGAAAATGCTCGTCTAAGGGAACATTGAAATCCACCCGAATCAGGGCTTTTTTGCCTGCAAAATTGAGGCTATCTACATTTTTTACATTCAATAACATGGGATAAAGTCGAATAGGTGAGAACTAAAGAAGCGTTTAAAATCGTGACGAATTTAACTCAAATCCAGCCAATACGAAATAGAATGATTGAAAAACTAGCCCTAGTGATTAGGCTGTGCTGCTGCTCGCTTGAGACGATCGTTGATGGCACGACCCAGTCCGATTTCTGGAACAAATTCTGCGAGGATCAGGTCTGCATCACTTTCATCCAAGAGTCGCATCCCCATAAACAGGCGTTGAGCTGCTTCTTGCAAAACATGGCTTGGGCTAAGTACAAACTGCCTTTCCGAAGGAAGGGCTGGAAAATTCCTTGAATAACTGAGTACCCCGAAGGCCTTTCCTTCTTGGGTCAACTTCGGCACAAGCTCGTTCAATTCTCCCACTAGAAATGGTTTCCGTGGCGCATAATGACTGGCCAGCTGACCTGGGGCGCTGGGATTACTTGTGCTGTGTGCCTGAACGGTCACTGGACCCACCAAGGATTCAATTTTGGAAGGGTCTAATCCACCCAAACGATAGATAACTACCTGCTCCCCTTCCATGCCTACAATGGTGCTTTCCAATCCTACGGCACATGCTCCACCATCAAGAATATAGGGAATCTGTGCCCCTAGCTGTGCGTCCACATGAGCAGCTTGTGTAGGGCTGATGTAGCCAAAGGGGTTGGCACTTGGGGCAGCAAGCGGAAAGTCTAGTTGCGCCAATAGCGCCAATGTCAGCGGGTGGTTGGGCACTCGTACCGCCACTCGATCCAATCCAGAGGTAACTAGATCGGGAACACTGGCATTCCGAGGCAACAAGACTGTCAGAGGCCCTGGCCAAAAGGCCTCGGCCAAACGCTTGAGCTTTTCTGGAAATGAGGAGACAAAGGGTTTTACTTGCTCGAGGGAGGCCACATGCAGAATCAAGGGATCAAAACTGGGGCGGTTTTTCGTTTCAAAAATGGAACTGACCGCCTTCACATCCAGCGCATTGCCCGCCAATCCATAAACCGTTTCGGTTGGAATAGCAACCAGTTGTCCCTGTTTGAGGTACGAGGCTGCCTGTGGAATATCGGTCCCTACCTGCGCCATTACTTTGCTTCACAAAAGTCTTTGATCCAAGTTTCTGCTTCTTGGTAGCCTAAGGATAGCGCCATTTTCAAATCTGCACAGCCTTCATTTTTTTGGCCCAAAGCACTCATGCGAGTGACGCCAAGCAAGTAGTAGGCTTCCCCATTTTTAGGATCCAAGTTGACGGTAGTCGAGAGGGATTCCATGCCATGGATGGGGTCATTCATGCCCAACTTTGCTTTGGCAAGTCGGAAATGTGCTTCTGCATGGTTGGGCTCTGCCTTCACCACGGCTTCAAAATCAAGCATCGCATCCTCATAAGCCTCCATAGTCAATAAGGTAGTACCCCGATTGAAAAGGATGTCCAATTGACTTGGGTCGAGTGCTGTTGCCAAGTTAAAGTCTGCCAATGCCGCTTTGTAGTTGGTCAACTCCATATGGGCATTGCCTCGGTTAAACCAGGGCTTGTAGCTGGTCGAATCTACTTGGATAGCCTGATCAAAAAGTGGAATCGCTTCCTTGATTTTCCCTTGCTGAAAAAGGGCCACTCCCTTGGCATTTAAAGCGGTGGCCTGGTTTGGATTTTTCTCCAAGACCTGGTCAAACTGGGTAACTGCCTCTGCCCAAGCCTGAGCGTCCATTTTCTCCAAACCCACTTTCATGAGTTCCTCCTCAGTTGGAGCGCAGGCAAGACTACTGAATACAAGAAGGCAAATGATCCAAAACTGTTTCACAGGAATAAATTTTCAGTAAAGTTACGAATTAGCGGTTAGGAGGAGGCTAGTTTTTGGCGGAATGCATCTGGTACAGGCACGGGCTTCATGCTTGACTTGTCTACCGAAACCAATACACTTTTGCAGGTGGCATAAACTTGTTCCTTACCACTGCTATCCTTTCCCAAGAGTACTTGCTCCAAATCGAAGGAGGAATTGCCCATTCTTGAGCATTTCACTAGGGCCTCCACCTGATCTGTCAAGTGAATGGGACGAATGTAATCGATCTCGATTCGACCCACTACGGTACCTACATCCAATACATCCCAACCAGCTACTTTGTAAAGAAATATTGCCCTAGCGTGCTCAAAATAACTAAAGTAGACTCCATTGTTTACATGGAGGTAGCCATCAATATCAGAAAATCGAAGTTGAATGGGTGTAGTAAAGGAAAATTCAGCACGAAGCTGGGGAATAGCAAAACTGCGCATTAACGTAAAATTTCAGAGGTACTTGTTTTTTCGAGCATTCGCAAGATGGAGGGATTGTAGCCGATCAGATCAATCACGGCATCAAAGGTAACCCAGGCTAGGGAGATGCTTTCGTCACTGCGTACCAAGGGCTCTTGGAGATCAGCCTCGATTAAGTAGCGAACATCGAAGTGAAAATGTTCTGCCACATGGGGCCGTTCCGGAATGATATGCTTGTCCAAATCAAAAATAGCCGTATCTACAAACTGTAGGGAGGTCAGTCCACTTTCTTCTCGAGCTTCCTGCATGGCTACTTCTAAGAGATTTTCGTTCCCATCGGCATGTCCTCCCAACTGCAGCCATCTTCCCAACTTGCGGTGAAGGGTCAGCAAGGTATGCGTTCGCTCTTTATTGACTATCCAAGCGGAGGCAGTAAAATGCCCGGTAGTTCGCTCTCTGGAATACGCAAGTGGGTCTTCAGTTAAGGCCAAGAAATCGGGCACAAACTGATTTTCCTCTTCGTAAGGACTGCGGTAAGCACTCAATTGAGTTTGTAGGGTAATTCTATCCATGTTAGGGTCTTTCAAATAACCGATCCATCAATTCATCAAAGGGTTTGGCATCGTAATACAATCGGTCAGAATACACGGAAGCAAGTAGTTTGAAGTAATTAGGCTGCTGGTTGATCCGGATTTTTTCTAGGGAAATGTTGCCATACAATTGGCTAATCAATTCTCCTTCTTGGGGCAGTTGAAGTGGGGGTTTGAAGTAAAATTTCTCCGTTTCCTTGACTTGATCATTGACCTCTTCCAGCTTCCGATCCAAACTTACTTGTTCGTACCCCAAAGCTATAATGCGTCTACTTAAACCCAAGAAAAGAAGGGAAAAAGAATTCAAATCGAGGGGTGGGCCGTAGCTGAGGGCAAATCCATTCGCATAGACAGAGGAAAACACATGTACCTCGGGATTCTCGTTGATTTGCGCTCGCTTGTAATGGTAATTCCGGTAAACCAAGTCGTAAAGCGCTTTGGAATCTTCGGAATGATCCCATGCTTCTAGCTCCTGGAGATCCTTTTCTTTAACTGAAAAATTCTCCTTCACCGACAAGGCCTGATTGTTGGTCTTTGGCGGAAAGATTTTTTTCAATAAGTCATCAAAGAAATCAGGCATCTCGATTTAGGTTATATTTTCCTCCCTCGTCTGCTACCACCTTTCCTTCCTCCACCAACTGGCGCAGGCACTTTAGATGGGCAGCAGAGGCTGGTTTTTGGAGCTCCTCAAAAAGCTCCTCTTCGCTTAACGCCGCACCCTGGGCTAAAGTTTGTAAAAGGAGTTCTTTAAACTTGTTTTCTACCTCAAGTGGAAGACTAGCCTTTTTTTGTTCCACACAGTAATCACAGACTCCACAAGTTTCATCACAGGATTCTCCAAAGTAGGTTTGGATAAATTGAGTCCGACAAATTCGGTTTTGATGGGCATAAGCCACCATTTGCGTAGCCTTATGCAAGGTAAGTTCACGCCGCAGGGTAATCCGCTTGAAATTCAGTGGAAGCGTGGCCGCATCGTAGCGTTCGGTCAGAAAAGTAAGCTGTGGCCGGTCTTTCCGCGGTTCGTAATCCAAGACCTCCATTTTGGCGAGCTGCATCAAGGCCTTGGTCAATTCTACCTCAGACAGTTCCGCAGCTTTGGCGAGCTTGGCTTCTTGAATGTTGAAGTATTCTGAAAAGAGATTTCCTCCATAGGTTCGAAGAAGGATTTTGATGACGGGGTCCAACTTGGCATGTTGGATTTGCACCTCATACAAAAGTTGGGGATTGACTAAGAAATGTGCGCGCGAAGGCGCAAAAAAACTTTCGTTGAGCGCGAGCAGTCCCTCCTCTTCCAGCACCTTGAGTGCATAAAAAGTGTCCAGCACCGGAAGCTGGTAGGTGTTTGCAAAATCAGAAAGCTCAAAATCATAGCTTCGCAAAGACTGGGTTCCTATGGCCAATTGAAAATAATTGGCAAGGCATTGGTACACCCTCCGGAGAAATTCTATGGGCGGATAAACTAGGGCCGCTCGGTCTAGCAACTGCTCAAAATCCTGCCCATTGGTGAGGAGCACGGCATAGGCTTTTTGTCCATCTCTACCTGCCCTACCCGCTTCCTGGTAATAACTTTCTAGATTTTCGGGCAAATCTGAGTGAAGGACCACCCGTACATCTGGCTTGTCTATCCCCATTCCGAAGGCATTGGTGCTCACCATGATCCGCACTTGATTGGCTTTCCAAGACTCTTGCTTGGCCGATCGATCCGAAGCAGTAAGGCCGGCATGGTAGGCTGCAGCAGAAAAACCTAGTTGCTGTAGTTGCTTGGCGAGTTGCTGAGTGGCTTGACGTGTACGCACATACCAGATGGCCGAGCCCGGAATGCGATTCAATATTTCCAGTCCTTTCTCCAATTTGTTTTCCACCAACCGGACGCTGTAACTGAGATTCTTGCGGGCAAAACTTTGGTGAAAAGTCGCTGGCTGCTTGAGTTGAAGTTTCTCCCGAATATCCTTCTCCACTTCTGGCGTAGCAGAAGCAGTCAAGGCAAGCACATTGACCTTGGGATGGTAGGCACGAATGGTCGCAATCTCCAAGTAAGCGGGCCTGAAATCATAGCCCCACTGGGAGATGCAATGGGCCTCGTCCACGGCAATCAAGTTGAGGTCCATTTGCTTGAAGCGCTCCACGAAAAGTTCTGATTTCAAGCGCTCTGGAGAGAGGTACAAAAACTTGACTCCTCCTCGGATGCAATTATCCAAGACCGTATCGATCTCGCGCGGGCTCATGCCCGAATGCAGCGCCACCGCTTTTACCCCACGGGCTTTCAGGTAATCTACCTGGTCCTTCATCAAGGCCACCAGTGGGGAGATGACGAGGCAAATCCCTTCCTTGGCCAAGCCAGGCACCTGGTAACACAGACTTTTGCCTCCGCCAGTAGGCAAAATCGCAAGCGTATCTACTCCCTGGTAGACCGCTTCGACGACCTGCTTCTGCACGGGACGAAATTCCTTCCATCCAAAGACCTCTTTGAGGAGGGATACCAACCGATCTGTTATCGCTACCATGAATCTTTGAAATTACTAAAAATCCAAGTTTCCCCACGACCCCTGATTCATAAATGAATTCAAAGAAGGAATCTGAGGAATAAACTGGATTTAGAAAACCACCCGATAAGCAGCGGAAGAACTGAAAAGGGAGTTTTTTTGGAAGGAATTTGGATCAAGAAATACCCCAAATTGCTCTTGGGATTTGGGAGATATTGTTCCCCAAACCAATTGATTTCGGGAAGGAAAAAATACCAAATCGATACCTGGAAACCAGATGGAATCCTTTGCTACCACCGCTTTCAACGGTAGAGGAATTGGATTGCGTTGGTTAGCCAGGCGATTGGGCTGAATGGAAAACGAGAGTTGCTCGGTCGGAAAATCCTGATTCCAAGAGAGGTGATGGGCTCCAAGTTTGAGGTCCAGAAT
This sequence comes from Bacteroidota bacterium, assembly GCA_046051425.1. Taxonomy (GTDB): domain Bacteria; phylum Bacteroidota; class Bacteroidia; order Cytophagales; family Cyclobacteriaceae; genus Algoriphagus. The sequence goes on along the minus strand of JBJOOF010000043.1, from coordinate 27,628 downwards.
CTGCTTTCCATCCTTGGTAAAAAGGTAGAGTTCCTGCGCCGGACGCTGAATCTCCTCCCAGAGATTGGCTCCAGCCCACAACAAACAAAGTCCCATTCCAAGTCCTGCTAACCTTTTTCGATTGCCCAGCTCCCAGTTTCCCCAGACCCATAGCAATCCCCACATCGCCAACATCCCGGCGAAAGACAGGTGGATTCCCTGCCACAAGGCAGCGGGCAAGTCCTGGATCCGGTAGGTAACTTCGTTTTGGAGAAATAGCAAAAAATCGACGATGGCCCCCAGCACTCGACCTAAAAATGGAACCCAAGCCAGCAAAAGAAAGGGCACTCCCGCGCAAAGGATGAGGTAGGAAAGCGGGACAATCAGCAAATTGGCAAGTAAAAAATAGCTGGGAAAGGTATGAAAGTAATGGATCGTCAGCGGGCTGGTGATTAGTTGGGCAGCCAAAGTAACGGCGGCCATTTGCCAAAAATAGTCCAAGACTCGATTGGGTGGTGACCAGAGCTGAAGAATGAGCGGTTGCAAACCCACAATACCTGCTACGGCCAAGTAGGAAAGTTGAAAACCAAGATCTGTTCGCACACCAGGATCCAGGACCAGTAGCAGCAAGGCGGAGAATGACAGGATGTTCCAGATCGACGGCTTTCTTTTCCGCATCTGCCCGAGGGTCACTAGGGAAAACATCACCACGGCACGCACCACAGAGGGTGAGAATCCGGTCATCAGGGAGTAGATCCAAATCAACCCCATAACCAGAAGCAGGTAAATCTTCCGAAGGGCATGCCCCTCTTGTTTAAAATAAGTCAAGGGAAGTAGCAGAATCGAATAGATGATCGCCACATGGAGTCCCGAAACAGCCAAAATATGCTGCGTTCCAGTGGCCGAATAGGCTTGTTTCACCTCTTTGCCTAGGGATTCCTTTTGGCCTAGGAGTAGTGCCAAGGCAATCTGCTTGGACTCGGGCCGGATGACATAACGATCGATGACTTGGGCAAAGTAATGACGCAGGTGCTCCAACGTAAATTTGAGTTGGTAGGCCTGAGGTACAGGAAGCACAAGCAGATTTTTTCCTAGAAACTGGCGGAAATGAATTCCTTTCGAGGCCAGGTAGCCCTTGTAATCAAATTCATTTGGAAAGGAGGGTGGGGCTAGTGACTCCGGGTTTTTGGGCACCCAAATCACCTGCCCAGGCACAAGCGGCTCTTCTCCTTGATGGTACACCAAGACCAGGGCTTTATGCGAACGCCAACCTTGTCCTTCTTTTATCCCTATTACAGCGAGTAAATTTTCCGAAGAGTTCGCCTTTGGGAGATCGTAACGCTGGACCTCTGCCAGGTAACCTGTACCTTCTCCCCAGGGCATTTCCCCTTTTAGCGTTTGTTGACTGGCTCGAAGCGATACAAAAGCACCCAATCCCATTAAAAGTAAATAGGCTAAAAAGGAAATTGGCAAGGGACTCCAAAAGGAAGATCTATTGAAGAAAACCGCATAGAAAATCCAAAGAATGGCCAGTATCCAGAGGAATAGTTGGGGCTGGGCTTCAGGAATAGCTCTGGAAAGTAAGATTCCAAGCGCAAAAAAGAAGAGGTACCTTAAAAAAGGAAAATCGGCAAAGGTCATGTCGAAAAAATAAGTCGCTAAAAAAAAGAAGGCCTGGTTACCTTTTAGGTTTTATTAGAAAAGGGAGAAAAATTCAAAAATCTAGCCCTTAGAAAAATTACTTTACGCGTACTTGGAAAAGAGCTAGTCCTAGCTCAATTCCATTTTATAATGCAAAATGTCACACTCTTCAAACTGATCGCCTACGGCTTGAAACCCAAACTTGGCATACAGCGGCATGGCATGAATTTGGGCATGGAGGTATTTCTTTTTCGCTTTTCCATCCGGATGCTGGTTGATATCGGCAAGTACAGCAGCAACCAAGGCTTGGCCCACGCCCTGCCCTCTCGCTTCTTGTAGAACGGCAAATCGTTCCATTTTCACCCCATTTGCGGTAAATCTCCATCGGGCGGTTCCCACAGGGACACCATCTAATTTCGCCAAGAAGTGAATTGAGCTATCTTCAAACTCGTCGTATTCCTCTGACGCATCTACCTCCTGCTCAACCACAAATACCAATTCGCGAATTCCAAAGGCGTCTTGGAGTCCTTCTTTAGTCGTTATTTTATTTACCGTTGGCATCTTGTCTTAGTTTTTCTTTTTCCTCCTCACTTTTTTCGTAAGCGGCGATGATGGCTTTGACCAGCTTGTGTCGAATTACATCAGACCCACTCAAGCGCACTACACCAATTCCTTTGACATCATTCAGCACACGAAGCGCTTCAGAAAGTCCCGACTTCTGACGGATAGGTAAGTCTACCTGCGTTTGATCACCCGTAATGATCACCTTGGAGTTGGGTCCCATACGGGTGAGAAACATCTTTATTTGTTCGGCCGTAGTATTCTGCGCCTCATCCAAGAGTACAAAGGCATCGTGAAGCGTTCTTCCCCGCATGTAGGCAAGTGGAGCGATTTCTATGGCGCGCGTTTCTTGGTAATACTTCAATTTCTCTGGTGGAATCATGTCTTGAAGTGCATCGTAGATGGGCCGCAAGTAGGGATCGAGTTTCTCTTGCAAATCCCCAGGAAGGAATCCCAGATTCTCCCCAGCTTCTACAGCCGGACGCGTAATGATGATGCGTTTTACTTCACGATTTTTCAAGGCACGTACCGCGAGGGCTACGGCAATGTAGGTTTTGCCCGTTCCGGCAGGACCTAATGCAAATACCAGATCGTTTTTGAAGGCTGCTTCCACGAGCTTGCGCTGGTTGGCAGACTTAGGCTTGATGATCAGTCCCTTGTTTCCAAAGACAATTACTTGATCCTTGTTCGCTTCTTCAAAGGGTCCACCCTCGATGGCCAAGAAATCTTTGACATGCTCAGGGCTGAGGTGTCCAAAGCGTTCAAAATGTTCCAAAAGCATGTTGATCAAGTCATTGATCCGCAATATTTCAGGAGGACTTCCTTGAATTCGGATCTCATTTCCTCTAGAAATCACTTTACATTGAGGGAAGGCCTGCGCGATTTGACGGATGTTTTCATTGGCAGTGCCAAAAAACTCAGCCAAGGGAACATGCTCAAGGGTAATTACTTTTTCGACCAAAGTTTTGTTTTGATTAGGTACACCGTGAAGGTGAAAGAATAAAATGTCTATTTTTGTTCACTCCCCAACAAACAAAACTACAAAATTTTACTTTACTTGCTTCTATGGCCTTGGTGACATTCCTATCTGATTTCGGGGACACGGACTTCTACGTACCGGCAGTCAAAGCCAAGATGTTATCCATCAATCCGCAGTTGCAAATCGTGGATATCTCCCATGGAGTAGCTGCCTTTGATCTGGAGCATGCAGCCTTTCTATTGCGGGCCACCTTTCGTGAATTTCCCAAGGGTACTGTCCATTTGGTAGGCATCAATACCACTGGAGCGGCGACGGCAGGGTACATCGGGATCAAGTTAGAAGACCATATTTTTATCGGTCCCAACAATGGGATTTTCAGCCTGTTGGCAGACTACGATCCAGGGATTATCGTGCAGTTTGCGGATATTCATGTGAAAGACTCCACCTTTCCAACCCGAGACATTTTAGGGCCAATCGCAGCGAAAGTTGCTTCCGGGGCTGCCATCCATGATTTTGGAGGACCATCTACCCAATTCAAAAAGTTAATGCCGAGACAGGCGAAGGCTACTCGGGAGCAGATTATCGGGCATGTGGTCCGTGTGGATCGCTACGGCAACCTGATCACCAACATCAGTAGAGTAGTATTTGAAAAGTTAAATCCAGGGAAATTTACCATCCAATTTGGTAGAGAGACCCACCGCCAACTTCAGACGGGCTACGATCAAGTAGAAGCTGGAGAGCCCTATTTGTTTTTTAATAGTTTGGATGTATTAGAAATCGGCATCAATCACGGACATGGGGGCAACCTGCTGGGACTGAAACGAGACAGTGTGGTCTACATCAACTTTGAACCATGAGCTTGATTCGTGTGGTCCGCATGACTTTTCGAACAGAGGAAGTGCCTGCGTTCTTGAAAAATTTTGAAGCCAATAAAATTTTGATCCGGAATTTCCCAGGTTGCCGGCATTTGGAACTCTGGCAGGACGAGAATGAAAAAAATATTTTCGTCACCTACAGCCACTGGGAAAGCGAAGCAGCCTTGAATCAGTATCGTGATTCACAGTTGTTTAAATCGGTTTGGAGTTTTACAAAAACGCTCTTTTCTGAAAAGCCTCAGGCTTGGAGCACAAAAAAATTACAAGAAGTAGGCGCTTGAGTTTGTAGGAAATCATTTTTGTATTCATATTTGCATCCCCATTCAGAACGGAATGGTTGGTGTACTTGCCCAGATGGCGGAATTGGTAGACGCGTTGGTCTCAAACACCAATGAGGTTACACTCGTGCCGGTTCGACTCCGGCTCTGGGTACAAAGGGTTGTCTTTTGACAGCCCTTTTTTTTTATCTATTTTTTTGACGATTTTTTATGGACGATTATTTTGTTTACGCAATCAAAAGCCTTTCCAAGAACTATATCTATGTAGGGCTAACCAACAATCTGGAAAGGCGAATTCAAGAGCACAATTCCGGTAAAGGCAGATCTACCAAATTGTATGCACCTTTTCGATTGATTTATTCCGAAAAAGTAGGCATTCGAATTGAAGCAAGGAAAAGAGAAAAATACCTGAAAAGTGGGATTGGGAAAGAATTTTTAAAGAAAATTCCATGAGAAAGGCGCTGGCCTGCCTGCCGCAAGCAGGTCACAAATACCAACCTGCCTGCCGGCCTATCTGCCGAAAGGCAGGCAGGCAGGTGAGGTTACACTCGTGCCGGTTCGACTCCGGCTCTGGGTACAAAGGCTTGCAGTGATGCAAGCCTTTTTTGTTTTTAACCAATTTTTATCCATTCCCTCTCAAAATCTCCATCGGAGGCTGGTTAATGATTTTCCGACCATTGAACCAATACAATCGTGAGTAGGGTAATCACCAAGCTTTTTCAACCAGGAAAACTAGTGGTGCAAGAACTCAAAGGTTAGGTCCAACCTTTGAGGTTTACCAAAACCGCGAAGGTTTCAAAGTTTTATATTTAAAGAATTAAACCTTCGAGGTCCAAAAAAGACCTCAAAGGTTACTCATGTTTCCCACCTTTTCAGTAGGCTCAATGTTTTTCCAGGCACCTTTTTGAACCACCTCTTCATCTTTTTGAAGAATAGTTACCAACTCTATTCCAAGTACTTTTTCAAGGTTACAGAGGGTCTCCAACTTAAAATTCTCCTCCCCTTTCACATACTTACTCACCTGCTGTGGAGAAACGCCCATTTCTTGAGCTAATTTTGCTTTTTTCCAATTCAACTCATCTAAAGCATCCAAAATCCTCAGCGCAATTGCTGCTGATTTTCTCAACCAGGCTTTATTCGCTTTTCTCCATGCAACATCCTCCATCCAATTTTCATGAGATTGAACACTGATGTCTTTGATTGATTTTTTGGTAGCAGTCATCCTTTTAGCTTTCTAGATAAATTATTTTTCCTTCCAAATCATTTTGCCTTAAAAACTCGGCAACAGCATCTAACCGATTTAGCGCTAACCTGGTATGCGGTCGATCTTTCATAAATTTGGTGAGCTTTATTGAACCACCAGTTATCACAAATTCATCCTCAAACCGAACTGCATAGAGTCTTAAGTAACTTTTTCGCTCCCTTCCTTTTGCCTTAAGTTTTTGCAACTCATAAATCAGGGTATTTTCCGAATTCTCTAATGGTTTGAAAAGAGATCCCAAATCCCCTTTAACTGCGTATTCGGCCAATTCCTCGAATAAATCATCCGCAAATTCAAGTGCTTCAATTACAATCCTATTCAGCTTAGCAGAACCATAAAAATCAAAGTAGTCTTTTCTGAATTCAGTGAAAAATGATCTAAACCAAATAGGATTACTCCAATCAGCCCTAACCTTGGAAAATGCGTTTTGGATTTCACCAGCATCATCGAACTCCTCGCCCTCGAATTGGGCAGAGAACAACTTCCCATTTGTCCGTGAGAGCTCAAAGATACGGACTACTTTCTTTTTATCAACCCACAGGTTTACTTTTTGATTCATAATAAAAAATAAGGTTAAAAAAACAGGTTACTCCTAGTTCAAAAAATCAAATAAAAAGAGGTAAAGGGGCCCTTATTACGCGTTTCTGTTTTGGCAGTCTAGCATTTACCCATTCCCTCTCAAAATCTCCATCGGAGGCTGATTGATGATCTTTCGTCCATTAAGCCAACCCAATACAATCGTCAGTACCGTAATGGCCAAGTAAATCACCAAACCCTCCTTCCAGGCCAAACTAAAGTTCATCTGAAAGACAAATTTCCCCAACAGGAACGTCGCAAAGAAGGAAAGTAAAATTCCGGACAAGGAGGCCAAACTCCCCAAAAAGAAGTATTCCAAGGTATTGATCTGCCGCACCAAGGCGGAACTAGCTCCTAAGGTGCGTAGCAAAATACTCTCCCGCATGCGTTGGTATTTGCTGATGATCAGGGAACTGATCAAGACCAAAATTCCCGTAGCAATGGAGAAAAAGGCCATGAACTGAATCACAAAACTGATCTTACCCAAAATCTCCTCCAGCGTCTCTACGATCGTACCCAAATTGATAATGGAGATATTCGGAAACTCCCGTACCATGTCCGATTGCATTTCAGCTGCCTGCTTGTCCGTATCGGTCTTGGTGATGATCACGTGAAACTTGGGTGCTTCTTCCAAAATTCCTTCTGGAAAGAGCACCAAGAAATTGGTGGACACCTGATTGAATTTCACCTCACGGAAGCTTCCGATGTAGGTTTTGATGGGGCGACCCTGCACGTTGAATTCCACCTCATCGCCGATCTTAAATCCATTACCCTCAGCAAATCCTTTTTCAAAGGAAACAAAGATGCTATCCCCTCTAGACCCCTTGGGAATCAAGGCTCCATCCGTCAATTGCTCCGAAGAAATTAACGAATCCCGATAGGTCACACGGAATTCGCGGTTGTACAGCCATCGACTGTAGTTCTTCTCTTCCGGCAACTCTTCATTCGCTTTTTTAGTAATGCCATTGATGGAATTCAACTGCATGGTGACAATCGGCACCTCCTGCAAAATAGGCATCTTCTGTCCCGTTACTTTTGCCCTCACTTGATCTAACTGAGCGGTCTGAATGTCAAACAAGAGCATGTTGGGCTGGTCCTTCTTATCGGCAAATTTGGCTTCCTCGAGCAATTGGTTTTGCAAGAAAAACAAGGTGCTGATCATCGCTGTACCCAAGCCTATGGTCGCAATCAGGGAGATGGTCTGGTTGTTGGGTCGGTATAAATTCGAAAGTGCCTGACGCCAAGGATAACTCAAGGAAAGCGGTAAAAATTTCCGCACGGCCCACATCAGCGCAGTACCTACTCCCCAGAGGATGCCAAAGGCAATCAGCACAAATGCAGTGAAGCCCAATGCCCAGGCCACCTTGGTAAGGAGGTAAAAACTAAAGCCAAAAATAAACAACAAAATCCCCAACAACACCGCCCATCGAGCAGGATCCTTAAGTAAAGTGCTGTCGGCAGTTTCAGGACGCAAGGTGGCCATCGGGGACACTTTGCGCACCTTGAGCAAGGGCAATAAGGCAAACAACACAGATACCAAAAGTCCAGTCACCATGCCGAAGCCTATGGATTTCCAGGAAATCCCTACCGTCACCTCAACGGGGAGGAAATCTGCAAATACTACAGGCAGCACAAACTGAAGTACGGTACCCAGCACCGAGCCAATGAATGCTCCAATGCCTCCCATGGCTACAATCTCCACGAGGTAAATCAACAGCACATCCAAAGAAGCCACACCCAAGCAGCGAAGAACCGCCACAGAGGCTAGTTTTTCTTTTACAAATACGTTCACGGCAGAAGCCACACCTACACAGCCCAGAAGTAACGCGATAAAGGCTACCAAACTCAAAAAGTTGGATAAATTACCAAAGGAGCGACCGGTACTTTCTTTGCGGTCTTCAACCGTATCTGCATCGATGCGGTCGAGTTCCCACTGGGCTTCGTAAGGCTTGATCAGTTTGGCAACATCAGTTCCTGGGGCAAATTGCAAATAGCGGTTGTATTCCACTCGGCTCCCGTACTGCACCAAACCAGTTTCTTGCAAATATCCCAAAGGAATGTACACTGCAGGAGCCACACTTGCCGTAATGCCTGTCTGTCCAGGCACCTTTTGAAGTTCCCCTACAATCTCAAAATTAAGGTTACCCACCTTGATGGAATCCCCCACTCGGGCATCAAACTGCGCCATCAGCGCTTTTTCTACCAGCGCCTTCTTGCCTCCACTTCTAAAATTAGCCTCACCCTCAGCCGGTAGCGTTTCCAGTTTTCCATAAAAAGGGAAATTCCCCTCCAAAGCACGCACTTGCGTCAGTCGGCTGGCATCCCGCTTGGGAAAGGCGACCATGGAAGCAAAATTGACCTCTGAGGCGGTTTCTAGAGCAAGAGAATCCAGACCCAACTCGCCAAGTGGCTTGCTGTTTTCCAAAACCAAATCTGCGCCGAGAAGTTCCTTGGCCTGGTTGTCTATGTCTTTGACTAGGTTTTCTCCAAAACTGCTAATTGCCACCAAGGCAGCAATCCCCACGACAATGGAGGAAACGAAGAGCAGCAATCGGGAAAGATTTTTTCTAAAATCCCGCCCGGCCATTTTTAAAATCCAGGCAAAATCAGGCATGGGCCTCCTCCTGTATTTTTCCGCCCTTGATGTGAATGATGCGCTGGGTTTTGGCAGCCAATTCCAAGTCGTGCGTCACCAACACCAGCGTAGTTCCCTGTTCTTTATTCAAGTCGAAAATCAAATTTTCAATCATCGTTCCTGTTTCGGTATCCAAGTTACCCGTAGGCTCATCGGCAAAAAGTATTTTGGGCGCATTCGCAAAGGCCCTAGCAATGGACACACGCTGCTGTTCCCCGCCTGAAAGTTGGGTCGGGTAATGCGTCGCTCGATCTTTCAATCCTACTTTATCGAGTAATTCCATGGCCTTTTCCTTGGCATTCGGTCTTTTTTTCAACTCCAGTGGCACCATCACATTCTCCAGCGCGGTGAGGGTGGGAAGCAGCTGAAAATTTTGGAATATAAATCCCACGTCCCGACTCCGTACTGCTGCACGCTGGTCTTCATTCAAGCGCTCCAAGGCTTCTCCATTCAGGACCACGGATCCGGTGGAACTGGAATCTAGACCTGCACACAAACCCAAAAGGGTAGTTTTCCCACTTCCTGATGGACCGACAATGGCAATGGTTTCTCCGGCTTGAATGGAAAAAGTGACCTGATCTAAAACCGTGAGCTTGCGGCTTCCACTTTGGTAGGTTTTACTGACGTGTTGAAGGGCTAAAATGGACATGTAGAAGGTAAAGAAGTTGAATTAGGAAAACGCTATTTTTGACTAATTTGTTGGCAATTGCACAAATTACTTTGGAATTCGAGCAAAGAAAACAAAATTACAGCATCCTAGGAACCTAGGTTCGACAGATGGCAGCATTTGGTCGACCAATGGGTCCTCAATTGTTTAAAAAAACAAAAATTTCCTTTGAAAAAGGAAAAGTTAACCCAGTTACTATGAAATCAAGATTTAATGGAGTCGTTTTAGTTCTCCTTTTAGGAATAATCTCCTTCCTCAGCTCCTGTGGCTCAAATCCAGAAAAAACACAGGCAGAGAATGGAGATCAAGTAGCGGAATCTACCGCGAAAAAAACAATCCTATTCTTTGGGAATAGCCTCACCGCAGGCTATGGCATTGACCCAGAAGAATCCTTTGCAGGTAGAATTCAAACGCGATTGGACAGCTTGAAAAAAGAATATCGCGTCATTAATGGAGGATTGAGTGGAGAAACTACCGCCGGTGGCTTGAGTCGCCTGGATTGGTTTTTGGAAGAGGAGCCCTATTTATTTGTGCTTGAATTGGGAGGCAATGACGGCTTGCGCGGCATTCCACTCACCGAAACCAAGAAAAACCTATTGGCAATTGTCGACAAGGTGCAAGCAAAATACCCCAACACGAAGATCATCCTAGCGGGCATGCAGATACCGCCCAACATGGGAAAAGAATACACCGAAGAGTTCAAAGCCATTTACCCAGCTGTGGCTAAGGAAAAAAACATCGAATTGATTCCTTTTCTACTGGAAGGTGTGGCAGGCAATCCGGACCTCAATCTTCCTGACGGAATCCATCCTACCCCAGAAGGCCATCGCATCGTGATGGAAACCTTGTGGCCCTTCATTTCAAAAGCACTGTAAGTTTTCAACTTTCTAAGTTGACCAGTAATTGCTAGTTTAGTTCGATTCAACCCCATCCGTTTATGGCCTTACAAATCAAAGAAACCCAAGATAGTTACGACGTCATCATTGTTGGTTCGGGAGCTGGCGGAGGCATGGCCTCCAAAATTCTTTCCGAAGCAGGCCTTTCTGTTGCCGTGGTGGAAGCCGGTGGAGATTTCGATCCCGCCAAAGAAGAAGATCGGACCCAGCTTCGCCCACCTTGGGAATCCCCAAGAAGGGGTGCGGGCACCAAAATCCGTCCCTTTGGAGATTTTGATCAAGCCATTGGGGGATGGGAAATTGATGGTGAACCGTACACGCGGAAGGATGGAACGCAATTTGACTGGTTTCGATCCCGAATGGTAGGCGGTAGAACCAACCACTGGGGTAGAATTTCCCTTCGTTTTGGACCCAATGACTTCAAGCGCGCCAGCATCGATGGCATGGGTCACGATTGGCCGATAGGCTACGATGACCTGAAGCCGTATTACGATAAGGTGGACAAGCTGATCGGAGTTTTTGGTTCTAAAGAAGGGATTTTCAACGAGCCAGATGGCTTTTTCCTCCCTCCTCCCAAGCCCAGACTGCACGAACTTTTCATCAAAAGAGGGGCAGACAAGGCAGGCATCCCGATGATCCCAGGAAGACTTTCCATGCTTACCCGTCCGATCAATGCGGAGCGCGGCGTTTGTTTTTTCTGTAATCAATGCAACCGTGCCTGTCAGGCTTATGCGGATTTTTCCTCAGGAACCTGCTTGATCCATCCTGCCATGAAAAAAGGAAAGGTGGACTTATTTACCTATTCGATGGTGCGAAAGGTAACAACGGATGATACTGGCAAAGCCAATGGCGTATCCTTTGTGTCCAAGATAGACCGAAAGGAATACAAATTGAAGTCAAGAGTAGTGGTCCTAGGAGCCTCCGCATGTGAGTCTGCGCGTATCTTGATGAATTCCAAATCCAAGGCACATCCCGATGGCATAGGAGCAGATTCAGGCGTTTTGGGGAGGTACCTTCACGACTCCACGGGCGCAGATCGAATGGGAATACTCCCCGACCTGATCGACCGAGATCGCTACAACGAAGATGGCGTCGGTGGCATGCACATGTACACCCCTTGGTGGAAGGACAACAAGAAACTGGACTTTGCCCGTGGCTACCACATTGAGTATTGGGGAGGCATGGGTCAGCCCGCCTACGGGGCAGGAGGCAGCATGGATAGTATGCGGAAGTACCTCAAGGATGAATTTGGCAATCCTAGCCCGAATGGGGGCTATGGAGCGGGCCTCAAAAAAGATATCCGTCGAATTTATGGATCGACCCTGGGCATGTCTGGCCGCGGGGAAAGTATTCCCCAGTACAGCAATTACTGCGAGATCGATCCAAATGTGGTCGACACTTACGGGATTCCAGTACTTCGGTTCCATTACAAATGGACCGACCAGGAAATCAAGCAGGCCAAACACATGCAAGACACCTTTGAGGAGATATTGACCAATGCAGGGGCAACACTCCTAGGAACCAAACCTGGGCCTGAGAGCATGTATGGACTTGCAGGCCCAGGACGCATTATCCACGAAGTAGGGACTACCCGTATGGGCAACGATCCCAAATCTTCTGTGGTCAATTCCAACTGCCAACTGCATAGCTGCAAAAACCTATTTGTGGTGGATGCAGGACCTTTTGTATCCCAAGCAGACAAAAATCCAACTTGGACCATTTTGGCCTTGTCTTGGAGAACTTCCGATTACATCATCGAACAGCTCAAACAAAAAAACATCTAGGCCATGAATAGAAGAGAAAATTTAAAACTACTCTTTGCGGGTTCTATTGGGGCAGGCTTGTTGCTAGGCTGCGAGCCAGAGCAAGTCAAATTGCAGGGGGAAGTGATTGGAACTCCCGGAGGTCGTACCGAGGAGGAAAAAGTCAGAGACGCAAAACTACTTGCTGAAAAATTTTTCACAGAAGAAGAACTGAAGAAAATCACGACACTGGTGGACCTCATAATGCCGGCTGACGAACAATCTCCAGCTGCCACTGCTCTTGGGGTACCTGCCTTTATCGAATTCATGATGAAGGATCAGCCCAGCATGCAAACACCCATGCGAGGTGGACTGATGTGGCTGGACTTTGAAGCTCAAGAATTATTTGGCAAGGGGTTCAATGACTTGGACGCCACTCAGGTACAAACCATCATCGACCTGGTCGCCTGGCCAGATAAAGCGGGTGAGGACTACCAAGGAGGAGTACGCTGGTTCAACATGCTTCGTAACCTCACTTGTTCCGGGTATTTTTCTACCCAAGAAGGATGGAACTACATGGGCTACCAAGGCAACGTGCCGAACGTCTGGGATGGAGTTCCCGCTGCGGTACTTGCCAAACATGGCCTATCCAATCCTGAAAAATATGCTGGCGTATACCTCAAACCAGATGACCGAAGTAAAGTGGCCGTTTGGGATGATGCCGGCAACTTGATTGGCTAAGAAATCCTGTTTTCAATTAAGGAACTAGTCTGCTCCTTTTTGTTCGGACTAGCCTTCGTTACCTTTTACACGCTTAAAATTCGGTTTATCTAATTTTCCATCCGAATCCATCTTGAATTTCTAACTTGAAGTACTTATTCTATTCACTATGAAAAAATCAACCCTCGCTCTCCTGCTCGTTGGCGGTCTCCTAACCTTGGAAGTTGGCGCTCAAACCATCTCTCCAACTTCAGAAAAAGCACTTCAGGAGTCCATAAACAAGCATAGCGCTTTACTTTCCTCCTCTCCTCTGGCTGATTTCAAAGCCAAAAACGTGGGACCCACCAATATGTCTGGACGAATCATTGACATTGAGGTAGCTTCAAATCCAAACACTTTTTATGTGGCTGCAGCTTCAGGTGGGGTTTGGAAAACTACAGATAACGGACAGTCATTTGCGCCGATTTTTGATCACCAAGCGGCATTAGGCATCGGTGCCATGGCCCTATCCAAATCCAACAATGAAATTCTCTGGGTGGGTACAGGAGAAAATAACTCCAGTAGATCCACCTATGCAGGTGCAGGCCTCTACAAATCAGTCGATGGCGGTAAAAGCTGGCAAATGATGGGCTTGCTTCACTCCCAGCACACTGGACAAATTCAAATTCACCCTACCAATCCAGATATCGTATGGGTTGGTTCCATGGGTTCATTGTACTCCAAAAACAAAGAAAGAGGTCTCTACAAGACCATCGATGGAGGCAAAACCTGGAAGAAGGTACTCTACATTGACGACAACACAGGCATCATTGACATCAAACTGCATCCTACCAATCCAAACATACTTCTTGCAGCAAGCTGGGAGCGATTCCGCCAGGCGCATGACTTTATCGGCAATGGCAAAGGCTCTACCATCTGGAGATCAGAAGACGGAGGAGATACCTGGAAAAAATCGGTGAATGGATTTCCACAAGATGAATTTGTAGGCAGAATCGGATTTGATTTCAGCCTTACAAGTCCTGAAGTGGTTTATGCGCTTTTGGACAATCAAGCAAAATCGGATAAGCCCGCTCCTGCTCCAAGACAACGCCCTGGGGCTCAGCCTGAAGAAAATCCAATCAAGTTGGAAGACTTTGCTACCATGACCCTCGACCAAGCCTTGGCTTTGGAAGACAAGAAATTGGAGTCTTTTATCCGAAGAAACCAGTTTGCTAGCAAGTACACTCCTGCCGAACTGAAGCGACAGTTAAAAACCGGTAAAATCACCACTACCCAAATTGCCAACTACCTAGGAGGCGCAGTGGATGCCAATGCAGCGATGTTTGGTGCTCCCATCAAAGGTGCTGAAGTGTACCGCTCCACGGATAGCGGAAAAAATTGGTCCTTGGTATCTGAGTCAGACATCAGCCAATTGTACAATTCCTACGGCTATTGGTTCGGTGAGATTCGAGTAAGCACATCCGACGAAAATGAAATCTTTGTATTGGGCGTACCGCTTTTGGTGTCTCGTGACGGAGGAAAGAACTTTTCCCGAACCGACTCCATCGGCAGACCGCACTCCGACCACCAGGCCATGTGGATCAACCCTAAAGATTCCAAGCACATCCTACTTGGCAACGATGGCGGCTTGTACAGAAGCTATGGAGGAGGTTCTCGATGGGATCACCTCAACACCCAAATGCCAATTTCCCAGTTCTATTCCGTCATGGTAGACAATGCCACTCCTTACAACATTTATGGCGGCATGCAAGACAATGGGGTATGGTATGGCAAATCCACCAATGCACCTGAGGATCCTTGGGAGTCCCTCTACGGCGGCGATGGCATGGTCGTGGCAGTTGACACCCGCAACAACGACATCGTCTACACCGGTTCCCAGTTTGGAAACTATGTGCGCATCAATAAAAAGACCAATGAGCGCAAGCGCATCACCCCAGGCCACGATATCGGAAAGGCTCCAAACCGTTGGAACTGGAGAACTCCAGCAGAGCTTAGCTACCACAACCAGGACATCGTCTACATGGGTTCCCAATACGTATACCAGTCTTTAGATCAAGGAAATACTTGGACTACGATCTCTCCCGATCTCACCAAAAATCAAAAAAGTGGCAATGTGCCTTTTGCCACCCTATCCGTAGTGGAAGAATCCCCGCTTGAATTTGGAACCCTCTATGCAGGATCGGATGACGGAAATGTCTGGGTAACGCGCAACAATGGCGGCAGCTGGACCAGCTTGAATGCTGGCCTTCCCCAAGATCGTTGGGTGAGCAGTATTTCTCCCTCCAACTACAAGGAAGGACTGGTTTACATTACACTGAATGGCTATCGTTATGATGAGTTTACGAGCTTTGTCTATAGAAGTGAAGACTATGGCAAGACCTGGACATCTATCGCTTCCAACTTGCCAAACGAGTCGGTAAATATCATCATTGAAGATCCAAAGATGCCCAACCTTCTGTATTTGGGTACAGACCATGGACTGTATGTAAGTTTGGATGCAGGCAAAAACTGGAACCTATTCCAAGGCCAAATCCCGAACGTAGCCATCTATGACATGGTCATCCAGGACCGTGAAAATCACCTAGTGATCGGTACTCACGGCCGAAGTATCTATGTAGTGGATCTGAAGCCTATCCACCAATGGGCTACTCCAGCGCCTTTGGTGATGGAGAAAAAATAAATCAAGTCTTACAGCAAAAAGCCCTTCCAAAATTGAATTTGGAAGGGCTTTTTTATGGATTTAAGCTCGGCTTTTATTGAGGAGTTGAAGGTTAGAATAGTTTAAACCCTACCGA
Source organism: Bacteroidota bacterium (assembly GCA_046051425.1). Classification (GTDB taxonomy): domain Bacteria; phylum Bacteroidota; class Bacteroidia; order Cytophagales; family Cyclobacteriaceae; genus Algoriphagus. Next base: position 12,023 of record JBJOOF010000043.1, on the reverse strand, counting down.
AAGTACCCATTGATTGAGTCGGTTGTCCGCGGTATAGGAACCCACATTCTCCGTGAATTTACTCAGACCTCCTTCGTATTTTCCTTCAATGGAAAGGTTACCTAAATCCACGCCGACACCCGTTTGGTAGCCGAGTGTAGCCTTTTTGAAGTCTATGTTTTGTACAGTAGTACCCGCATCTTTCAAAGAGGAGTCAATGTTAAAGCTTGCAATAGGTCCTGCCATGATTCGAATTACTTTCAACATTCTAAATCCAGCCATTACAGGTACATCCAAGCGATTAAACTTGGCTTCATAATTCTTATTTGAACTGGGAGTCGCCGGGAGTTCCAATTTAAAACTCCCAGATGTCTGCGTAAACAATACCTCAGGTTGAACAAAAAAACCAACCCCTCCAAATCGTGCAAATACTCCAAGATGATACCCCATCTGTGCATCGCTAGGAACAAGTTGCTCTCCTTCAAAATCTACTTTTGTACTACTCAATCCCGCTTTGATGCCTACCCCATTCTTTTGGGCATAGAGGGAGAGTGAACTCAGGGTAACTAAGACAATTAATGCTAGTTTTTTCATGGCAGTAAAATTTAGTGTGGTAGAAATCTAAAAGTATAAACAAAGCAATTCTACTGCCAAAACGAAAAGCTTGATGATTTAGTGCCCTAGGAACCCGTAAATTATACGATTAACCTAACGATTTGATTGGTAAGCATCATATTCTTTACCATAGAGATTGTAGGCTTCCAGAATATGCCCATTATCGTATTTCCCTGTCAAATCAATTTCTAACTGAGAGGCTTTCAATGGCTTGGTTTCTATCAACCATTTTCGAAATGCATTTCCCTCTTCTTCATTTTTAAAGGGCAAATATTGCTCAAGGGATTCAATAGGTAATTCTGAAAAATAACGGTTTTCAGCGTATAAAATAAAGAATTTGGCATTCTGAGGAACCCACCAACGAACGAATTTTGATCCAAAATCTGTAACCCGAATACAACCAATGCTATTGGCAGAACCAAGCATTCCCATGGAAAGTCCTGAAAGCGCAACTTCATGGATCCCATTTTGCCTCATAGCTTTAGGATAATCCTTCCCTGGAGTCATCAGGAGGAAATTAGGGAGCTGAGCCCCTGTTTTAAAAAAGGTTACTCGATTATTTCCGCCTCCCAATTTTTCATCATGAAACTTATCTAAGTTTTCATACTTTCTAGCTGTTTCCCAATTTTTGGATGTGATCAAATATTGAGCTCCATAATAGCTTCTAGTTTTGCCAATTGGTAAGCTTCTCACATACGAGGTGGATAAAACCTTCCCAGTTTCATCTTTCTTTTCCGAAGGAATTAGGCTTTTTGCAGAAGTTGAAAACCGAGATATAAGTAAAAGAGTGTCTTGCTTTGCCTCGCAAAGACAAAGCTTTTGGCCTAAGGCAAAAGCTTTATTGTTAATTACCGCAAATTTCTTATTCAAAGCAGGAGTCTTAAATTTCCAGATTTTAGAATAAAAGTTTGTCAAAACTTCGCTATCCTCAGGATAGTTTTTCTTGATGTAAGCAAACAAAGCTGTTTCACTGTCTTTAGAATCAACTGCAGCGTCCATCAAGGAGAATAACTCTTGATTGTATTTCTCAAAATCAAGAAGCTTAGATAAATCAGGATTTATTTCTTCGATACCAAGGTTCTGCAAATTTTCATCCAAGGCCATAAAATCCCCAACCAAATATCGATTTCGATAGGGGTTATCCTTTGCTAAGGAGTCATTTAATAGTTCATTCCATGAAAAGAAGGATCGTTTGTTATCCGGATAGAGTGTACTATCTTTTAAAAGAGGTAGATAACAAGAGTTGATTTTAGCATAACTCCGGATTTGCTCTTGGGTCAATTCCGAGATATTTGGCCTACTCTTGACTGTGCTAACAGGTGCCTCAATATCCTGAACAACTTTGGATGTAGAGGATCCATTGGAATTAAATCCACAAGAGAAATTAATTAGAATTAATGAGAAGAGAGAAGCCCTAAAAATAAAATTTCGAAAAATACTTAGGTTCATTTTTTATACAAATAAAGATTTATCTATTTCTAAAGTTAGTTTTTAGCTCTTGTCACTCTATACACTCCTTTAAGATCATAAACCCCGAAATCCCCACCTGCATATTTGTTTTGCCCCACATGGCTTAGTGTAACAGCTAATAATTTTTCTTTGTCCTGCCAACACACAAAAATGGCACTATGTTCAACATTTCTAAAAGAATAATTGACATGAAACAACCAATCTCCAGGCATTATAATTGAAGGATCTTTTATAAGAGTTCCTTTTTTGGCAGCATAAATAACATCTCTTTTTCCAGAAGTAAATCCTGCCATATCATATACCTTATTTACATAAGTCCAACAAGATCCTGAGGTTTTAAAATTAGTCTGAAAAAGTTCTAACCCCTTATTCAGTACTAAAAAGCCTGAATTCAAATTTTGAGAAAAATTATCCAAAGAACCGATACATTCATATTTCGACAAAACTTCATAATTCTCGAAATACATTTGATTGGATTCAAGCTCACTGGTGTCATTGGCAATTGTATCCAGCCATACCTGCTCTTTGTGAACTATGGAAGGAGTCGATGGAAAATTATTCTCCCCATCGATTTGATGAGAAGATAACATCCCATCAAATCCACCAATCAGAAGCGATAAGTAAATGGAAAGAGTTAATTTACTCATTTTATCTTACAAAAAATGCCAAATAAATTACCTCTATTTCTTAGTAAAGAGTTGATGGTTTTGAATCTTATCCTCAACTACATGGTAACCCAATGGAAAAGGAATCATTGGTCTATTTTCTTTAGGGGTATTTAAATAGAGCTTTTCCAAATCTTTTTGAAACGTATGGTCACCAAAATCATCGATTGGTCTGGTGTAATCCCCAAATAAGGTAGTATTGAATTGAGTAGAGTCCACATACCTGTATGCCAAACCTGAATCGTCTTGAAAAATGCTACCAGTATTGGAGAAAATAGTCTTCCTTACCTGCTCAAAAGATTTATAGTGAAGTAAATAGGATGCAGCTTTTATGAAAACATTTTTTTCCCCCAAAGAACTTACCCAATTCATATATTGTGGATTTGCATCAAGGCTTGTATTCCCCAGATCAAACTTCATGTAGGTCAATTCCTTTTCATTAATTCCATCTTGAGTCATTTTTATTCGTACCCCAGCGAACTTTTCATCCAAGGACACAAAATGATTACCCGTAGAATCTATGCCAATAGTCTCAAGATTTAAAAGTTTATGCCCAGTTCTAGCAAGAAAAACGTAATACAAAGGCAATATGCCTGAGTACTCACCTGTTCTCAAATCTGTTTGCATGTGCATAGTGATGAAGTAGCTCTTTCCAATCACATCTCTTAATGAATTACGAAGACTTGCCAAGTAATCGGTAAGCTGCTTATCCGTCATTTTTTCAAAATCAGGTAATTTGGTCACATTTTCTAAAGCCACAAGATGATAAGCTGGCGCCTTAGGATAAAAATGCCAAGCATGTAGAAAATCTGCCCCTGCAAATGGATAATATAAAGGAAGTTCTGGTTTTATTTTGGGGGTTAACGCCTGATCCGCCCAAGAAGAAATTAGATTAAGCCTTGAATCTTCTGCCCTTTTCCAAATCTCGGTCATTTGTTTCTTATGGGTCAACCAAAATTCTTTAGTCTCGATTTGAGAATAATAATTAGTATCCAGTTGAGGCAAACCAGCTAAAAATAGTGCTGTCCTATTAAACTCCTCCGAAACTGCTTTTAGCTGTGGTGGAGTAGGTGCAACAACTTCCACTTGTGGTTTCTGTACATCCTTTTCAGGTTTGCTACATGAAAAAAGTAATACACTTAACGATAGGAGAATATAACTAGCTAGAAAAAATTTTCTCATGATGTTTTTTGATTTTTTTGAACAATAAAATAAACTATAATGCCAGGAATAATTGCAAAGACAGAATACCAAATTTTTATTGGATCCATCAAAGCAAAACTAAATATCATCCAAACTGTTGCGACAATAAATATAATTGGGGTAAAGGGATAGCCCCAAGTTTTTACTGGCCTTTCTTCTGATGGATATTTCTTTCGAATTATAAAAATCCCTAATACTGTTAAAAGCGAAAAGAAAGAAAGCGTTATTCCCAAAGTTTGAATAAGCTCTTGGAATGATGAAAACAAAACTAAAGCAATGGAAATAAGTGCTTGTAAAAGAATAGCATAAACTGGAGTTCCTGCTTGATTTTTTACAGCAACTTTCTTAAAAAAGGAAAAATCGTTTCCAATTTGCTCTGAAACCCTTGGTCCAGCAATAATCATTGCACTCATCGTACTAAATAATGCGAAAGAAAAAATTGCAGAAAATACTCCACCAAATTGCTCACCAAATAACTTTAAAGCCACAATATTCCCTATATCCTCCTTACCAGCCATCTCTTCGAATGATGCTACTGACATAAAAGAAGAATTTAGGAATACATATAAAATTGTAACTATAAGAGTTCCTCCTATAAGTACAAAAGGTATCGTTTTTATTGGGTTTTCAACATTTCCAGCTATGTAGACCACCGCATTCCATCCTGAATAGGCATACATTACCCAAACCAGTGCTGAAGCAAAGGAAAAACTAAAAATGACAGATAGACTCGTTTCTGTTGGATATAAATTTGTTGCAATTGACGAATCAACTGGGGTAAAAAAGAAGGGCGCCAAACAAAATAAAAGTATTAAGGCAATTTTAAATGCTGTCAAAATGTTCTGAACCATTCCTCCAACTTTAGTTCCATTTAAATGGACTAATGATAAAAACAGAATAACACTTATCGCAATTATTTTTTGAATGCTCAATTCAAATCCAAACAACCCTATTTCTCTTGCAACATCCACACCCAAAGCTGGAGCACTATACTTCCCTATAGCAAGTCCTGCGGAGGCTATCGCTCCTGCAAAACCAACCACTAAGCTTATCCAGCCGCTTGCAAATCCTATACTCGGGTGATATAACTTACTTAGATAAACATATTCTCCACCACTCCTTTTTAAGGTAGTGGCAACCTCTGAATAGGTAAATGCCCCGCATAACGCAATTAACCCTCCTAATAACCAAATTAAAAGAATGGAAAATCCATCTGGGATTCCGCCATTTTCAAAAGGGACTACCTGGAACCCTAAAGAAGAAAAAACACCAACACCAATCATATTAGCAATGACCGTGCTTAATGCTGCAACTTTACTATACTTATTATTTTCCATTAAACTAGGAAGAATATGATTTGCAAGACCTACAAATTAGTTAAACTAAAATCGAATATTCACTTTCTAATTAACCAGCAAATGCGGAAAAAATCCATATTTACTGAATCAAAAGTAGAGATTTAAAAATTATTTACGAGGAAGTCTATAATTAAATTTTAAAACTCAGAAATGATTTCGAGATCTACTTTTTGAAAAAAGGATGTTTTTATAGACAAAAGGATATAAATAAAAAAAGCACCCAAATGTGGGTGCTTTTTTTACTTTCAAAGAAATCAGGCAGAGGCTTTGCTAATTTGTTTTGCCAAAATACCGATGCCTTCCATGAACGTTTTAGGACGATACCCCAACTCATCAATCGCCTTTTGGATCACAAATCCCGTCTTCATCGGTCGACGAGCCGGCTGCGTAAAACGGGTAGAATCTGTGCGAACAATCAACTCCTTGTTTAAGCCGAAGTAATCGGCTGTCTGCATGGCCATATCGTAAGGAGTCAGCAATTCGGATCCAGAAATGTTGAATACACCTGTGGCTCCTTGCTCGGCAATCAAAATACATCCTGCAGCCAAATCCTCTGCCAAGGTTGGTGTCCGCTCCTGATCATCCACCACCTGAATCTGCTTGCCCGCCTCCAAAGAGGACTTCACCCAGAGAATGATGTTGGACCTGCTCAAGTCATTGGCAAGGCCGTAGACCAAGACTGTCCGTGCAATCGCCCATTTCAAGGAAGAGCCTTTGATGAGCTCCTCTCCTTCCAACTTCGTTTGGCCATAGTAATTGACTGGATCAGGCAGCGCTTCTTCCGTGTAGGGATTGTGTCCATCCTCCCCCGAAAAAATAAAATCTGTAGACACAAAAATAAAGTGACTGCCAATCTTCTCTGCTGCTCGCACCAGATAAGAGGTCGCAAGTACATTGGCTCGGTGACAGCCCTCCTGGTTTTTTTCACAGTCATCCACATGAGTCATTGCTGCCCCATGAATCAACACATCTGGACGAAGCCGTGCTAAGTTCTCTTCTACCTCCTGCTCATTTTCAATATCCAAACTCTGGTACGTAAACCCTGCACCCGAGAGTCTGCAGGCACCTCTACCCGTTGCGATGACCTCAAAAGTCTCTTTTGTTACTAGCTGCTCTACCAACTTCTGACCCAGCAAGCCATTGGCTCCTGTGATCAAGATTTTTGGTTTATTGAACGACGGGATAGACATAGCCAAAGTCTTTTTCGATTTTCTTTCGTGACATTTTTTCAACAGTCACCTTCATGATTACGGGCTCCAAGGGAACCTCCCGATTAGTCTTTTCCGCGGCAATTTTATCGACCACTTCTAGGCCTTGGATCACCTGACCAAAGACGGTATACTCAAAATCTAGGTGTGGAGTACCCCCCACTTCGGCATAGGCCTTGATTTGTTCAGGACTGTAATCTTTAGTGAGTTTCAAGGATAAGGTTTTGGCGATTTCATCTCTTTTAGAAAGCAAAAGCTGCGTCAAACTATCCATTTTCCCCTCCTGATAAAGCCGCGTGTACTCTTCCTTCATCTGCTTTTGGCTTTCCAATTGCATGTACTGGAAGACTGCCTTCTGCAAGGCTGTAAAATCGGTAGTCAACTCTTGCTCCGCATAGGTCCTTCCCTGTACAATGTAAAACTGGGAGCCATTGCTCCGTTTTTGAGGATTGCTATCATCTCCTTCACGAGCAGCGGCAAGCATTCCCTTGGTGTGCACATGATTGCGACGAATCTCAGCAGGAAGCGTTGGCCAATTTTGGTAAGGAAGGCTTTCCTTAGTGAAGACATCTCCTCCTTGTACCATAAAGCCCTGAATTACCCGATGAAATTGGGTAGAATCAAATCGCCCCGCTTCAGCAAGGTCAAGAAAATTCTCCTTATGCACCGGAGTATCGTCAAAAAGAATGGCCTTGATCTCACCATGTCGGGTGGAAATGGTGACCACGTAATCCTTGTCTTTGCCACAAGCCGAAAAACTCAGCACAGAAAGGATAAAGAATAAAATCCGCATTTTCTGGTTCATATCAATGAGGGGACTGTTTGATTTGTTCTAAAATTGTTTTTCCTCCCGCTTGGAGGACTTGCTTGGCCAAGGATTCACCTAGATGCACAGCTTGACTAGCTGGACCACTCACTTCGAGTACGATGCGCTGCTGTCCATCCAAACTCACAATCCCTCCTTTGAGCTGGACCTGATTTTCTGCAAGTGTAGCCAAAGCAAAAACTGGAATGCTGCATCCACCTTCCAAAACCCGGAGATAGGCACGCTCAGCCAGTAAGCAAACTTGGGTCGCTGCATCGTTGCAAGCAGCAACAATGGCATCCCGAAGCTGGGGATCAAGGCTCGTAGAGGCCTCAATAGCGATGGATCCTTGACCCACGGCAGGGATAAATTGATTCAAATCCAAATTTGCTACCAAAAGGTCCGTGTAACCCATTCGATGCACTCCCGCATAGGCCAAGAGCAGCGCATCACAATGCCCTTCCTCCATTTTTCGAATTCGAGTTTGAAGATTCCCTCTTACCTCCACGGTTTTTACCTGAGGATAAAAATGCTTTAGCGTCGCAATTCTTCGCGTTGAAGAAGTACCTACTACCAAGTTGGCATCACGTAAGGAAACTCCTTTCTTCGTAGAAAGCAGCACATCCTGAGCCTGTTCGCGTGCCGAAAAGGCAATCAACTCCAAACCTTCCCCCAAACTGGAGGGCATGTCTTTTGCCGAATGAACTGCTATCGAAATACTTCCATCCAACAATTGGTCTTCTAATTCTTGGGTAAAAACTCCTTTGGAACCAATTTTTGAAATGGAAACATCCAACACCTGGTCCCCTTTGGTATCGATCGGAACAATCTCTGTTGCCAGCCCCGCTTTTTGAAGCAAGTCTGCGACATGGTACGCTTGCCAAAGGGCGAGCTTACTGGCACGTGTTCCGATTTTTATAAGCTGATGACTCACTGTTTTTCTCGTTTTGACGTTTTCTTCACCACACTTTCCACCACAAATTTGATGATTTCGGCGGCAACATTCACACCGGTAGCGCCTTCAATTCCTTCCAAGCCAGGAGAACTATTGACTTCCAAAATCAAAGGGCCTCGTGCAGATTGGAGCATGTCCACACCTGCTACATCCAGACCCAAGGCCTTGGCTGCATTGAGCGCGGCTTGCTTTTCTGCCCGGCTCAATTTGATGACGGTAGCCACTCCTCCGCGATGAAGGTTGGATCGAAATTCTCCTTCCGCTCCTTGCCGCTTCATAGCCCCCACTACTTTTCCATTGACCACAAAAGCACGGATGTCAGCGCCCTTTGCTTCCTTGATGTATTCTTGTACGATGATTCTCGCCTTCAATCCATGAAACGCCTCCACTACCGACTGTGCTGCTTTCTTGGTTTCTGCCAACACCACCCCCAAGCCTTGCGTACCTTCCAATAACTTGATGATGACGGGGGCCCCACTCACTTGTTCAATCAATTGCTTTTCTCCTCCTTTGGAAAAGTTGGTAAATGCCGTCTTGGGCATACCCAAACCATTTTTTGAGAGAATCTGCAAGCTTCTCAACTTATCTCTACTGCGTACGATCGCCTGTGAGGTCACCGCTGAGAAGGCACCCATCAGTTCAAATTGACGAACCACGGCCGTACCGTAAAAAGTAACAGAAGCTCCAATTCGAGGAATAATGGCATCCACCCCTTCGAGCCGCTGCCCTTTGTAAATGATGGAAGGACCCTCCTGCTCAATGATCAGGTCACAAAGACTGTGATCGACAACCATGGCTTCATGTCCCGCCTTTTGAATTTCTTCAATCAGGCGTTGGGTGGAGAACAACTTTGGGTTCCTCGAAAGGACTGCAATTTTCATTTCTTTTTGCGGTAGGGTTTACCTAAGTTGGTTTGGGATACATCCACGAGAAATCTCCCCCGTAGAATTTTTCTACCCAGCAGAATGGAATTTTTCATGCTAGACCGATCGGTGAGCGTAAACTCAGCCCGGAAGGTTTCTCCTGCCAGCTGCAATTTGGTTTCAATGAGGTAACGAACTTCTGCCTGCCCAAAGGAATTCTTTACTTTCTTCTCCCGGAAGGATTCAAAAGCAAGGGTCTTTCCAGTGTACTTTTGGTGAGCAGGCATCAAAATTTTGAAATAGAGTAGTTTTCGCCCCTCTACCTCTTCAATCCGAATTTCTTCTGCATGCAAACTGCTCGTGTAGGCTCCCGTATCGATTTTGGCACGGACAAGATTTAAACCCAGTTCAGGAAGTGTGATTTTTTCTTTTCGCCCAAGAACCTTCTTTTCCATCTCCCTAGTTTTTGGACATCATCAAGAGAATCTCCATGGACAAGTCGGTGAAAATCATTTTCGCATTGCCATTCCGTTCCAAATGGTAATGCGCTGCATTGAACGTTTGGTAGAGTTGGAGCGCATGCTCTTCGGTCAATACCTTTTTGCTGATGTTATTGATAAAAGCCCGGTCCTCGTCTGTAGTGCGAAGGAGGTGATCCATATCGAGATTTTTCAACAAAATCTCTCGCGTCACATTCAATCCTGCCAGCATCAAAGACTTTTGAGATTCCTTATCGGCTTTGTGAAAATCGTCGGAGAGTGCGAATAAATCTTTTAGATTTTTAGTGGCGCAAAGGCGAAACCAGTCCCGCAGCTGGCGGACCGTCTGGTCTTCCACCTGATCAATCAAACGATACGCTGCGCGTAAGTTCCCATCTGCTAGCATGGCAATTTGCGCTGCTGCTTTAGCATCACATTGGCCGGATTCTACGAGATGTGCACTGACTTCTTCATCTGTAAAGGCACGAACTAGGATCTTTTGGGTTCGAGATAAAATAGTCGTGAGCAACTGATCAGCCTGGGAGGTGACCAACAGGAAAAGGGTTTTGGCAGGTGGTTCTTCAATGATCTTCAGCAAGGCATTGGCCGCTGAAGGGTGTAAATATTCAGGTGCCCAGATCAACATGATCTTGTACCCTCCCTCAAAAGACATCAACGATAGCGTCTGAATCATCTTTCGAGCCGCTGCTTTGGTGATGTTTAACTGCTTTTTTTCAAAGCCATTGAAATAGATGAAGTCGTGGACATTGCCATAGGGCTGGCCCAACACAAACTTTCTCCAGTTGCCCATCAGGTCGGTTTTCTCATCCTTTCCGTCCTCATCCCCCTCCTCTTCTTTGGAAGGGGCAACTACTGGAAAAGCAAAATTCAAATCCGGAAGGATCAATTTATTCATGCGCTGGCAGGAGCCACAGGTACCACAGGAATCCGTCTCCGTTTTTGCCTCACAATACAAGTAACTCGCCAAGGCCAGAGCCAGGGTCAAGTTGGCCGAACCTTCTGGACCATGAAACAAAAGTGCATGGGCAAGGTGGTTCAACTTCACTGCGTTGAGAAGCTTTTCTTTGGTTTCCGGAAGTCCAGGTATTGCTGCAAATTGCATGGTGCGGTGGGTCAGGAAGTTTTATCCCAAATTCTGTAGCTTTTGGTCAATTCAAAAACCTTATCCAAAATTTCTTTTTCAGCAGCGCCCCATACTTTCCCTCTTCGGGCATACACGGCCTCGGCAGTTTCATTAAACTTAGGAGGCGTAAAGGTAGAGAATCCAGCTGCTCCACCCCAGGCAAAGGAAGGAATGAAATTGCGAGGATAGCCATCTCCAAACACGTTGGCTCCGACACCGATGACAGTACCGGTATTGAACATGGTATTGATGCCGCACTTGCTGTGGTCACCCATCATCAAGCCACAAAACTGAAGTCCTGTATTGACAAATCCTCCTTTGGTGTAATCCCAAAGTTTGACAACTGCATAATTGTTTTTGAGGTTGGAAGTATTCGTGTCTGCACCCAGGTTACACCATTCTCCAATCACCGAATTACCCAAAAATCCATCGTGCCCTTTGTTGGAATAGCCCATGATCACCGAATTGGACACCTCTCCACCCACCTTGGAAAAAGGTCCAATGGTGGTGTCTCCTCGTAGTTTTGCACCCATATTCACAGTGGAGCCTTCGCATAGCGCAAAGGGACCTCGAATCAAGGCGCCTTCTTGGACCTCTGAATTTTTTCCCAAATAGATGGGTCCTGCTTCGGCATTGAGTACCGCTGCGCGTACTTGCGCACCCTCTTCAATAAAAATCTGATGCTCCCCATAACAACAGGTGTGGGGATCCAGGATGGGTTGGGAGGTTCTTCCGGCAGTAATTAGGGTAAAATCTTTACGGATTTCCGCTGCATTGAATTGAAAAATATGCCAGGTTTTCTGGAGGAGGACGGGATCTTGCTCCAGTTGAATGATTTTCTTCTCTGTGGCAAAAGCCAAGCTTTTCTCCTGCGGACCGCAAGCGGTAGCCAAGAGGGTTTTTCCAAAAAATAAAGCCTCATCCTCTTTCAAGGCAGAGATTTGCTGCCAGGAATTCGCATCTGGCAACCAGGAGCCATTGATGGCTATTCCCTGCGCTGCTGTTCTTGGAAAAGATTTTTGAAGGTACTCCTGCGTCCAGAAAGAAATGGATGCTCCGGAGTATTTCTCCCATTTCTCTGAAACTTTCAAAATCCCTACCCGAAGGTCGGCGATGGGCCGAGTAAAGGTGAAGGGAAGGAGAGACCCGCGGATGGCAGGATCGTCAAACAGGAGAAGTTGCTTCATAGAACAAAAATAAAAAAGTCTCCCGGAATCTTTGCTCCGGGAGACTTTTTCGAAGAACGAAAATCGAAATTACTTCTTGGCGTAACGCTTGT
>JBJOOF010000042.1:0-5337 GCA_046051425.1 Bacteroidota bacterium | reverse complement strand
CGTTTCCTGGTAATTTTTATCGATGCGTTCCACCAGTTTTTTTTCTTCCGCGCTCAGCTTCTGCTGTGCAAAGGAGAGGAAGGGGGAAATGGCAAGGAGAAGGAGGAGAAAAATGCGTTTCATTGGATGGAAATTAAGTGACTTGACAAAGTTTAAAGTTAGTAAACCGACAGGGAATTGCCAGAGGGAATGTGGTAGACCGGGACGCCTGGAACATGGGTTTCCAACCAGTTTTTCACAAATTCTGATCCTCCTTCTTCGCTGGCGGAGTGGCCGATTTCTACTATGGAAAGCTTCATGCCGAGTTCATTGGCAGTTTTGACATATTCGGGAGTTTCCCATTCGTTGGATTCTCCACAGATCAGCACATCGGGACGGTGTTCTTGAATTCGGGTGATTTGGGTTTTCCCGCCTACAGCACCGGGCAGGAGGAGTACCTTGGAGCAGGGTTGATTTAGATCACCCACAAAGCGCATCGCCGGCACTTTCATTTGGGTTTTGATGTGGTCGATGACTGACCTCAGGGAAGTGGTCGGAATCTGCAAGATTGGGCTTCCAGGGGTATAGTAGGCTTTCCAACCCAGTTCTTCCACCACGCCTACTCGTACCCCATCGTCTTGCATGCGGTGCACGTAGTCGTGGTTTCTCCAGACCGTCATCTTATTCTCGGCGAGCAGGTCGTATTTGCCACGGAAGACGGGGTCGTTTTGGAGGTAGTCGGTCTCGTCCTGCCCGGAGTAAAAGGTGGGCTCGTGGGGAATGATTAGATTGGCCTTCAACTCAATCGCTTTTTTGATGATCGCGATGCTGGGGAACATGGTGGTGACGATACCAGTGACCACCGTATCTCTCGAGCCAATTTTGATGGTATCCACTGTCTGTGCAAAGGGAGCCTTGGGCACTTGGGAAATAAACAGGTCCATGATCTCGCCTACCGTCCAGGATTTTTGGAGGGGGTCAGCCCAACCGGAAAAGGGATTGGCGAGGAGGCCCGCACCAAGGAGAGCTCCCGATTGCAGGAGGAATTGTCGACGAGGAGTTGATTTTTTCATGTCAAAGTGGAATTGAGGTTCAGTGTAGTAGTTGGGACTTACTCCACGGTTACATCGGTCAGCCAAATGAAGCGCTTGCCTGCGGCATCCTTGTGCTCCAAACTAAGTTGAATCGGCCCAAAGGCTGCCGCCTTCTCCCAGGTCCAGGTACGTCCCTCGGGAGCATTTCCTTTGCGGAAGGTCCATTCCAGGATTTGATGCTCTTGGTTCAGGTACAGATCGTAGGCATCTCCTGGTGTATACCCTCCCTCGGCGCCGTAGAGAATGCTGAGTTTGGCGGTAGGGAGACCCTGAATCGGGGAGGTCGCATTTTCGAGTACCTCGTAGGTGTATCCTTTGTCCCAGGCGAGTTGGAAGGGCATCATGGCCCAGTACTTATCATTGATAAAGGCACCGTCTTTTTCTGGTAAGGAATCGGCTGTTAGGCTGTAAGTAAAACTGGTGTCTGCGTCAGCGTATGCCACCGTGCTGTCTTGGATATTCCATTTCCAGGTTCGGGAGGCTACGGTCACTGAGTCACGCTGCACATTCCAGGTGTAACCGATGGACTTGATGTCTTCAAAATTTTCATAGCCATAGGCCTTCGCCACTCGCATGGGGAGGGTATCCGGAAGAGGCTCCTTTTGCTGGCAAGCAAAAACCAAGGTGAGGAGAAGGATGGGGAGGAATAGGAGTTTTTTCATAGCTGAAGCTTGTTGATTCGTGTGTTTATCTGGATGGGGCGGTGGCTGCCCACTTTCTTAATTTTTTAAGTTCAAGCCTTTGAGTCAAGGGTTTAAGAAAAAAGACCATGCGGTTGATTAGTACCAAGCTTTTAAATAGGGCCGAAGGAAAAATTCTTTTTTTACCTTTTGCGGCTCCGATCAGCATGCTTTTTGCCACTTGTTGCGGGCTTTGCATGGGAAATGAACGTGGAATATTGGGGCCTGCTGCCTCAAAGAATGCGGTGGCGGTAGCGATCGGGAAAACTAGCGTGAGCCAATCCCCATCTCTTTCTGACCAGAGGCAATCGGCCCATTGGAGGAGGGCTGCCTTGGTGCTGCAGTAGAGGCTGTAGCCCGGGATGGCCCAGTAGGCAATGGCCGAACAGGTAATCACATGGCGGAGGGGGTGCGTTGGGAAGCGTTGCTTCAGTGCCAATCCCAATTGGATGGGGGAGTGTACATTCAACTGGAAGAGTTGTTCCATATTTGCCCAGTCTTGCTGCTCAGCGGGGGCATAAATGGCTTTCCCTGCATTGGCAAAGCAGAAATCCACTCCCTTCCATTGGCTTTGGATCCATTCGAGGATAGGCGTATTTCCTTCCTTTTGTCTCAAATCTGCTAGTATCATACCTTCGATGTCAGGAAATTCCTCCCGAAGAGTATCGAGGTGCTCAGGTAGGTAATCTACTACCAAAAGATTTTTGGTATGTGGATAGAGTTGCCTTACCAACTCCAATCCAAGGCCCGATCCGGCTCCAGTCACAACTACGTGTGCGTCTTTGTACGGGTTCATGCGGGGATGCTGGGTTTTGGAAAAGTGAGGGTAAAGGGACTCACCTTAAGGGCGAGTAGGGGCTTGATGCCTCGGATGTCAGGAAAAAGGTGGGGGTCAACCTCCACGTCCTGAATGTGGGCCAATTTCCCCCAACCCTTACCTTCTGGCTGGGTGAATAGCACTTGCCCTTCTAATTCTTGTCGCAGTTGAATGGGAAGTAGCGCCGTGCTCATCGGAAACGAGATGCCCCCGGAGCGAATGCTGGTTTGGAATACCTTTTTCCCGTTTAGGGAAACTTCCACCCGGTCTAATCCTTTTTCTTTTTGCCAGTGGAAGTCGGCCGTTTGCTTCGGGATGGCCCAGTTGGCCCGTCCATTCGCCGTGCTTGCCTCTGAGTCTACGAAGATGGTGGTGATGGATTGCAATTTTTCTTTCCCAAATTTTCCAGGAATAAACAGGAGTTCCCGATAGGGTCCCACAGGCGATTCCTGGTAGTCCACCAGCATTACGTAGCCAAATCCCCCTTTGAATTTCCCTCGGAGGTGTTCGGGTAAGTTGCCTGCTTGTGCTACCCAGTCTTTCTTGAAGCGAAAAAGGAGGATGATGCCTTCTCCTCGCAAGGTCCAAGGGGCTGGAACGTGTGTAAAGGTCATGGTAGACTTAGGCATAGGGAGATGGGCTGATCGCGGTCCAACCTCCATCAATGATGAGGGTTTGCCCGGTGATATGTCTTGCGGCATCGGAAAGCAGAAAACTAGCAGCCTCTGCAATGTCTTCCGGAAATGCGGGACGTGCCAAAGGGGTTAGTTTGGACCAGGTATCCACATAGTTGGGGTCTGCGGTGGTCCGCTCGGTGAGGGTTGCCCCCGGGGCGATGGTATTGATGCGGATGCCAAGGGGAGCCAGTTCCAGGACGAGGTTTTTAGCCAGCATTTCAATGGCTGCCTTGCTCATGGCATAGGCGGCCAGATTCTCATGACTCTGGTGAGCGGTCACCGAAGAGGTGAATAGTATCGAGCCCCCTTGAACCTGATTTTTCATGACTTGAGCCACTGCCTGGGTGAGGAAGAAGGTGCCGGCTTGGTTGACGCGAGTCACCTCCATAAAATCTTCTCGGGAATAATCTAGGAAATTGCCAAAAAGGGTAATTCCTGCATTGCATACCAGTTGATCGATGTGCCCAAAATTCTGGAGAGCGAGAGATACGAGTTCAGCGATGACTTCCGGGTCTGCTGCATCTCCCGAACAACCGATGACGGACCCTTTTTTCAGCCCGGAGAGGCTGGCGACAGCCTCTTGGGTTAGGCTTTTTTCCCGATCATTGAGGAGCACCTGGGTTCCGTTTTCCACCAATTTCCGGGCAATGGCTAAGCCAATGCCTTGTCCTGCTCCAGTAATGATTGCTACCTTGTTCATGGCGCTTGTTTGATAAAAAGGTGTGGGCTCGGTTGGAATTTCCTTCCAAGCCAAAAAAATTAATGTGAATCTCTTTTTACTTCGGGTCCCGAACTGCCTTGGAGAAAATCAAAATCCACGCCTTCGTGAGCCTGGTTGACCTTGTCCAAAAACAAGTTGACATAACCCCGATCGTAAGGAAGAGGACTAGGCTGAAATGCCGCTTGGCGCTTCCCCATCTCCTCATCCGAAATCAGTAGATTCAGGCTGCGATTAGGTACATCCAAGGCGATCCTATCTCCGTTTTGCACCAGAGCAAGTGGACCTCCGATGGCGGATTCTGGAGAGACGTGCAGGACCACGGTGCCGAAGCCCGTGCCACTCATGCGCCCATCTGAAATTCGAACCATGTCCTTGACCCCTTTTTCTAGCAGCTTTTTGGGAAGACCCATATTGCCCACCTCGGGCATTCCGGGATAGCCTTTGGGACCTACTTTTTTCAAGACCATCACACAGGTCTCGTCGATATCCAACTGGGGATCATCGATTCTTGCTTTGTAGTCGTCGATATCTTCGAAGACTACCGCTCTACCCGTGTGTGTCAGCAGGCTAGGGCTTGCCGCCGATGGTTTCAGCACGGCGCCTTGAGGGCAGAGGTTGCCTTTCAGTACAGCGATGCCGGACTCCGGTTTGATGGGCGTTGCAAGCGTTCCGATCAGGTTTCTGTCCCAGCATTCGGCTTTGGTTATGTTTTCGCCCAGGGTTTTGCCATTGACCGTAAGGGCATCGGTATGAAGGTGTTTTTCGATCTCCTTCATGACCGCAGGCAGTCCACCAGCATAGAATAGGTCCTCTACCCAATGCTCCCCAGAAGGCTGCACATTGGCAATGAGTGGAATTCGAGAAGAAAATTCATCGAAGTCTGCGAGGTCCAAAGGCACCCCTATTCGTTTGGCGATGGCAATCAGGTGAAGAATGAAATTGGTAGAACCGCCCACAGCTGCGTTGACCATGATGGAATTTTCAAAGGCTTTTCGGGTAAGGATCTTGTCCATGGTCAGGTCTTCTTTGACCATCTCCACGATGCGCATGCCGGCTAGGTGAGCCATTACTTTGCGACGGGAATCCGCCGCAGGGATGGTGGCATTGTCTGGTAGTGCCAGTCCAAGTGCTTCGACCATGGCGGCCATGGTGGAGGCAGTACCCATGGGGGCACAGTGTCCTACGGATCGGGACATGGCTGCTTCGGCTTCAATAAATTCTTCCTGGGAAAGTTTGCCGAGTTTGAAATCCTCAGCAAAGCGCCAAATATCAGAAGTGCCTATTTTTTTGCCTTTGAATCTCCCTACGAGCATGGGTCCTCCGGAGAGCACGAGTGTTGGGAGGTTGACCGAGGCAGCGCCCATCACCA
>JBJOOF010000041.1:0-51367 GCA_046051425.1 Bacteroidota bacterium | reverse complement strand
TTGGGTAAATCGAAGGATTCTGCCTTCACGGGAATTGGGTCCTGGAAGCGCCAATAGCCCCTTGGGATCAGGGAGGAGCTGTCCTTTGATAAAACTCAACACACAGGAATCCTTAAACACCCCCAACATCACCACGTTTTTCCCAGTAATCGTGTAGGTTGGTACCCCCCATTTTCGTTCTTCCTGAAGTTCCGTTTCCAAGATCAGTTGTCGCAAAAACTCCAATATATCCGTCCAAAGTAGCACCTTGCAGGCTGGGGTAGCGCCCAAAGAGCAGCGCATGCATCCTTCGAGAAGGAATTGGTCGATCTGAGTGTTGGGTTGAGCCATTAAGTGATTTATTCGGATTTAAAGTTACAAATTAGTTGAACTACAAGTAGTTAGAACCACATAGACACATAGAAAATAATTTAATTCACTTTTTCTATGTTTCTATTTGGCATAAGAACTAAGATCCTTTTGGGTTAAAAATCTATGGGTCTATGTGGTTTAAAAACTATGTGCCTATGTGGTTTTTTCTTTTTCGGCTACGTGGTTTCATCCACAAATTCCAATAAGTCACCCGGCTGACAATCTAGCACCTTGCAGAGGGCAGTTAAGGTACTGAAGCGAATGGCTTTTGCTTTGCCGGTTTTGAGAATGGAAAGGTTAGATAGCGTGAGGTCCACTTTCTCGGATAGTTCGTTGAGTGACATTTTCCGCTTGGCCATCATCACGTCTAGGTTAACTACGATCGCCATGGCTCAGACGGTTAATTCGTTTTCAGCTTGGATCTCCACGCCGCGCTTGAATACCTGTGCAATGGCAAAAATCAAGGCGCTCAACAGGAAGTATTCAAAGCTTCCGGAGAGGTGTTGGTCCACACCAATCAATTGAAATACATTCGGATCAAGCCACTGGATAAATCCGCTAGTTAGCAGTTGGAAAACACCCAAGGTAAATGCGATGTAACTGAGCTTGCTGATCAGTTTGGCAATCCCTTTACTAAAGGGATGAATCAGATCGATTTTGATAAAAATACGAATCATCGTATAAAATAACTGTGCCTTCAAACCCGCGATGCTAATCAATACTGTAACCAAACCCATGTAAAGCCATTTGTTCTGGGTTTGTAAGGAATACAGATTCAGGCCTTCATACAGGTCTTTGGAGATTAGCGGTTGAACTAGGCTGTAGCCGAAGGTGAAAATCAAAACGCCTGCTTGAATGCATAGACCGATAAAAATGGACCAAATGACCACGGTGATCAACATCAAGGTAGGTTGCTGGGTCCATTTTTCTTTCCAGGTTGAGGATATTTGCTTCATGATCAATCAGATTTTTTACAATATTCAGTAATTATTTATTGATAAGCAATAAATAATTGCTGAATATAAATTTTCATTGAACTCCCTTGGCCAATTTCCGAATTTTAAGCACCCAAGGGCAGCAAGAAAATTCCTGGATTTTCTAACTTACCGTTTCGGTTCACTTTGCCATTTCTTCCCATGAGATTCATCTTATTCTTGTTGAGTGCATTCCTGTTTTCTTCCTTCAACGGACAGGCCCAGGATGCCACTACCCAGCGACTGACCCAATTGATGCAGGACTATCCCGTCATGGGGCTTTCGGTAGCTGTAGTTAAAGAGGGAAAAGTCGTCCATACCGAAGCCTTGGGATGGAAGGAAGAGGGGAAGGAGCCTTTGGAGACCACGGACCTTTTTCGGATTGCCTCTATTTCCAAGTCCTTCACGGCAACAGCCCTCCTGCAGCTGGTCGAGAAAAAAGTAATTTCCTTAGACGATGACGTGAGTGACCTGATTGGATTTCGCATTCGGAACCCCAAATTTCCGGACACCGTAATCACGCTGCGTATGCTGCTTTCCCATACTTCCAGCATCAACGATCAGCAGGGGTACTTCACCTTAGACGCCATCCATCCTGATAAGAATTCATCCTGGCAAGAAGCGTACAATACTTACGCTCCAGGAAAGGGTTACCAGTACTGCAACCTGAATTTCAATCTCGCAGGAGCCATATTGGAGAAGTACTCGGGAGTGCGCTTTGATGCCTACATCCAAGAAAATATCCTCAAGCCACTAGGTTTATATGGAGGTTATGACGTAAACCAGTTGGATAAAAGTCGATTCGCTACGCTCTATGCCTATCAGCGAGATTCGTCCAAGTTTACCCCATCACCTGCTGCCTATGTCTCCAAAAGCGAGGAACTCAAAACCTATATTCCGGGCTACAGCACCCCAATTTTTTCCCCTACGGGGGGCATGAAAATCTCAGCGCCAGATCTAGCCAAGTACCTCTTACTCCACATGAACTATGGAAAGGTCGGTAAGGTCCGGCTTATTTCCTCAGCCCATTCCCAAGAAATGCAAACTCCCCTTTCCTCAGACGAAAACTACGGTTTGGCCCTGTGGAAAACGGATTTGCTTATTCCAGGGGTGGAACTGGTAGGGCATACGGGATCGGCCTATGGGCTGTATAGCGCCCTATTTTTCAACCCCGAAGAAAAGTATGGATTTGTTGTGATCAGCAACGGTTGTGATCCCACCGAAGAAGAGGGATACATCCGAGTGATCCGCCGTGTCCTACAGATCTTGCACGAGGAGTGGATTGTAAAGCCCTAGGCTACTTATTTCCTTGCAGGCCTCGGGTACCGCGATCTAATTTCATGAATTAGGTGCTCCAATCCATTGAGTCGAATTTCATAGAGCGTATTCAAACACATGCCCAGGTTGCCCGCTGGAAAGCCTTTTTTATGCATCCAAACCAGGTAGTCTTCTGGGATGTCGCAGAGCAGGCGTCCCTTGTACTTGCCAAAGGGCATGGTGTGCGTGACGATATCGATCAGGATTTGGGGATTCATAGCGCTAAAAATACCCTTTTTTCAACTCGGAAAACAAACAAGATGCCCTTTGATGCTTGCCGATCGCTTGGGTAATTAGTCAAGACTACCTAGGTTTACTCCATGGAAATAGGAATAGATAGCTTTGCTGCCTTTGTGACAGATGCCCAGGGCAATCCTGTAGGCACTGCGCAAGATGCCTTACGCGAATTGCTGGATCGCATCCAGTTGGCTGATGAAAAGGGACTGGATGTGTTTGCCATCGGGGAGCACCATCGAAAGGAATTTTTGGATTCCGCCACCTCGGTGATTTTGGCAGCAGCAGCATCACGCACCTCTCGGATTCGTTTGAGCAGTGCGGTGACTGTACTTAGCGCGGCAGATCCTGTTCGGGTATTTCAACAGTTTGCTACGCTAGACCTCATTTCCCAAGGTCGTGCCGAACTGGTCGTAGGCAGGGGTTCATTTACGGAGGCATTCCCACTTTTTGGTTTGAACTTCCAAGATTACGATGCTTTGTTTGCAGAGAAATTGGATCTGCTTTTGCAGCTCAACGAACAAGAGGTGGTGACCTGGAGGGGGAGATTTCGACCTGCCTTGCGGGAGCAAGCAATCTACCCGAGACCAATGCAGGCCAAACTACCCATTTGGTTGGGTGTGGGTGGCACTCCTGCTTCCTTTGAGCGTGCGGGTTCTTTAGGACTTCCTCTGATGGTGGCGGTGATAGGCGGGGAGACGCACCGATTTCGTCCCCTGATTGACCTGTACCGAGAGGCGGGAGACAAGGCAGATTTTGCACAAGAAGACTTAAAAGTGGGGCTACATTCCCTCGGCTATGTCGCGCAAACGCATGAAGAAGCAGTAGAAAACTACTACCCAGGCTATGCCGAAACCTTTACCCGAATCGGTCGAGAGCGGGGTTGGCCTCCTGTGACACGGGGACATTTTGAAGCACAAAACGCTCCTCGAGGAGCCTATTTAGTAGGAAGTCCGGAGGAGGTAGCTGAAAAAATTCTTCGCCACAGTGCATCTTTGGGTGGCATCGATCGCTTTACCTTCCAGCTAGACAATGCGGGACTGAGCCATCAGCAGTTGAGTGAAACAATTGCCTTGATTGGGGAAGAGGTGATCCCAAAAGTAAAAAAAGGGCTGTCCCATGTTTAACAGTTCGGAATACCCCAAACCTTTAGATGAATCACGGTTTACCACTTGGTTAGAGCAAGGCCGTGCCAGTAAAATCGCCTATGCGTACCTGTTGATTATTTGGGATGAGTTGGAGCAAGAGTACCGACCAATTTATGTGGAGGATCGGTTGGGGATCCAGGGATATGAAAAATACGGCTATTCCCCCTCGCAAGAACTCTTGGTGGCCGCATACGACTTGTATTCAGAGTCTCGTGTGGGGTAGGAAATAGGATTTTTTGAAGGCATTTTTTTAAATTTATAGGTAGGGTCTTCTATCTAATTTTTGTTCACGGATTTCAAGAAACTCTCCCTATTTTAACTAGAAGCATATTCAAAAAACAAAACCTAAAAAAGTATAGGGGAGGAATATTATTCTTTTTGATAATTTCTCTAAATTAACTGTTCAAAATAAACTCTAGTTTTAAAATAGGATATTGATAAGTATAAAAATGCAGACAATTTTGATTGGGCGTTTGGAAGAATGTGATTACATAATATACGATTCAATGAATCGTGTATCAAGAAAGCATGCCCTATTGATAAAAGAAGGAAACAATTTGTTTATCCAAGATTTAGGAAGTTCCAATGGAACATTTATAAACGGGAGACAAATTAAATCCAATATTCGTGTACCTATAACGTTTCAACATAAGGTAACGCTCTCACAAGATTATGAGCTTGATATTCAAGGCATAAAATTTCCCGAATTGGGAATTGGGAATGGGCAAAATACCGCAAATAAGGACGATCAAACTATTTTATTAAACAACTCTTCCGTTGGCCTGAATTCTGGGGGAAAGACTATTTTGTTTGATAGAAATAATGCAAAGATTGAGGACCTATCCAAACATGAGGTAAATAAATTCAAGACCTTGGGACGGGCTTCAACTTGCGACATTAGGTTAGATAATCCAATTGTTTCAAAGTCACACTTAAATATCAGATTGTTGACTTCCTTAATCGTGGAGCTAGAGGACTTGAATTCAACAAATGGGACCTTTGTAGATGGGGAGAAATTACTAGCGAATAAAAAATATCAGTTTTCTTCCTCGGCACAGGTGAGAATAGGGAGTAACCTTGCTTTGGATTTAAAAAAATACTTTCCTGAAATTGTTATAGTTGAAAAAAAGAATGTGGCTCCGCCAATCAAATCGCAAAGCCAATCACCTACTTCTACTGATCCATCGTCCGGAGAAATAAAGCAATTTAAAGAGTTGGAAAATGTATGGAAGGAATATAACAATCGGCTTAGTCAAGCGACATCGGCAGCTACTGGTTTTGGTATTGGTGGCGCTGTTTTTGGGTTAGCTGCTGCTGCATTCACAGGGGCTACTGGTGGATTAGGAGGGCTTTTACTGATGAGTGGAGGAGGGATTTTGGGTAGGTACTTAGGGCAGCGTGAGTCCAATAAAATAAGAGGGGATTTAACTTTTGAAGATGCGTTTTTAGAAGTGTATGCTTGTCCCAGATGTAAAGAATCCTTTCAAAAAAAACCATGGATTACCATAAGGGAATGTTTTAAGTGTAAAACTAAATATAGATGAAATGAAATATTTTAAATGTGGAAATTGTCAGGCTCCATACAAAATAGATGAAGCAACAATAACAAAAGTTCAGGTTGCAGTTAATTGCCCGAAATGTGGGGTAAAGAATATCGTGAGACTCGGGCCATTCTTGGTGGTCCAGTCCAAGGATAAAATTCAACAGTTCCCATTAAAAATGGGAAAAAATACGCTGGGTAGAAAGTCAACTAGTTCAGAGGCTGATTTCCAAATTGAGGATGACCATGTGAGTCGAAGCCATCTAGAAGTCTCGCTCGAAGAAAATGAAAGTAAGCTGTTTATTACTTTGGAAGATAAGGGTAGCTTAAATGGAACGTTCAATAAAAACAAATTGCGGTTAAAACCATCCCAAAAATACCCATTTCAAAAAGACGATTTTGTAATTGTTGGTCTTAGTAAAATCACATTAAAATTTAATTGATCATGGAAGATAAAACTCAACTTTCAAATTCTGAGTCTTCAGAAAAGAATGAAAAAACAGTGGTGATGAGTTCTGGACAAAAGACAGAAAACACAGTGCCCAAAGCAAAAGAAAAAAATCCGGAAGGAGAAAAAAATAAAGAGAAACCACAGGTAGAGGCTTCTCCAAGCAATTCTAAATCCTCTGAGGAATTTCTAAGAGATTCCAAATCTAAAAAATCCGTGGCGCCTATTGTTGCAGCAGGTGTTGCAGCGGCAGCAGCAACTGGTGCTGCAGGCGTAGCCTTAGGGGCTACCTATTCTGAGAACATTAAGGAAGTGCTAGCTAATCCGTTTGAATCCGATGAAACGCCTCCTTCTGCTGAGGAAGTACCATTGGCGGAAGCCTCTACTGCGGTAGAAGAAAACCCTGTTCAGGTAGAACCGGTAAATGCCGAGGTTGAAGCAAATATGGACGGCATGTCTTCCCTTGAAATTTCTGGTACAGATCAAGAGGGGAATGTTTACTCGGTTTCCTTCTTGGATATTGATGGAGATGGAGAATCTGATATCCAGACTGCAGAATTTCAAACGGTAGATGGGGTAACCGTCTCTTACACTGAATTCGGAAACTCCCTGGATTCCTTATTCACCAACGACCTCATGCTGGCTGACAACACAGATTATGTGGACTGTGGCTATTGTGGCGTTCAAGAAGTAAGCATGATGGATTCGTATCTGTATGAAATTCAGCCAGGCGATACTCTTTCAGAAATTGCAGCAGCAAACAATACAAGTGTGGAGCAATTGATGGACTTGAATCCACAGATTTCTGATCCAGATTTGATTTATGCAGGAAACAATTTGATTGTTCCCGATGGAGACGCTTTTGAGTACCCGCAAAATTTCGAATCCACTACTTTTATCGCTGAGGAAACAGATGCTTTCCAATCGGGAGAGTTCGCGGTGGAGGAGCCTATGGAAATTTTTGGTGAGGGACTAGATGATTCTATGTTTGTAGAGGAAGATTATTTCATTTCAGAAGAGCAAACCGAAACTCCAACCGGGGAATTTGTGGCCATAGATTGGGAATCTTTTTACGACAATCCTGTGTCTAATCCCTACACGGAAGAACTTGATGGGATGGATTTTGAAGCCATGGAGACTCCCCAGAGCTACAGTGAGGTAGATTATGGAATGGAGGATTTTGGAATGGATGAATCAGCAATTGGATTCATCTAAAATCTAAAAAAAACATGGTAAAAATTTTAGAACAGGAATACATTTCTGAAGTAGGGAAAAGGGCTAACAATGAAGACCATTGTGGCTATATTTCTAAATCCACCTATGTCGTTTGTGATGGAGTTGGGGGGTTGGATAAAGGAGAAATCGCCTCCGATATTGTCTGTAGATCTATTTTGAAATCTTTTTCTGAGGACAACACTTCTACGATAGAACTAGCCCTTCCCCTCGCTGAAGCCAGTATGGCAGCCTACTTGGAGGAAAATCAACAATCCGTAGGTATGGCGACTACCTTAACCTTAGCTCATGTTCGAGCGGATGGGGTTTATGTGGCTTGGGTAGGGGATAGTAGGGTGTACCAATTTAGATCGGGGAAAATCCACTATGTCACAAGAGATCATAGCTGGGTGAATGAGGCCTTAGCGATGGGATTGATTACTCAGGAGGAGGCCTTGAATCACCCAAAATCCAATATCATTACTAGAGCCGTGCAAGGAACTAGTAAGCCGGTAAAGGCGGATTCTAAACTTATCCAAGACATTCTGCCCAATGACTATTTTCTTCTTTGCTCAGATGGGGTTTTAGAAAGTTGGATGGCTGAAGAACTGGAAGAATTGTTTTCGAAGGAGGAGTCCTGCGCTCAAATTTTAAATCAACTGAAGCTTAAATGCGAAAAACTTTCCAAAGATAATTTTACCGCGCTTGCATTTAAGATTGAAGATGCCCAAATCCAAAGTCCGCAAGAGGAGGAACATCATTATGTGGAAGCTATTCCGATTAGTGACTTCCAAGAATCAACCGCCTTTCGAGTTGAAAAGCCTAAAAAAGGGGCCGTTGAAGGGAGATTTTTAAAAATGGCAGTCCTCATGCTGGCATTTTTGGTTCTAGCGCTTACGACCTTCTTTTTTTGGGGAGACTTAAAGAAAAGTTTTTTTGAAAAACCAGGGTCTAAAAAAGAGGTAAAAAAATCTTCTAGTAAAAAAGAAGGGCAAGATGAAGGTGGCCCAAGCACCTCTCCTGAAAAGCCGGAGAAAACCAAAGAATCAGCTGAAGCCAATTCGGATACCAAGAAGGTGGAGGAATAAGAAAAAAAAGGTTGATACCCCGGATGAATGATTTAAAGAATTTAAAAAGTGCTAAACCTTTTGATCTTCAATTTCTTTAAAAAAGGCTTAAAAAAAGAAAAACACAAGGTCATTCACCAAAAATAAATCCGTTTATTTTTTATTAATTGTTCTATTTCATGAGTTTAGGAAATTTTAGTTTGATCAAGGAACTCGGTCAAGGGGGAATGGCTACAGTCTTTCTAGCAGAAGACAAAAAATTTGACGCTTTCGTCGCCATTAAAATCTTAAAAAAAGAGTTTGTGGCTAATGAAAACATTCGTAAGCGTTTTGTAGCAGAAGCGAAGAATATGTATCGAATGTCGCATCCCAACATCATCAAGGTAACAGATCTTGTTGATCAGGAGGATACGGTCGCGTTTGTGATGGAATACATAGAGGGAGAAACGCTAAAAGAATATGTAGATCGGAAAGGGAGGTTGGGCGATGAAGAAGTGAAATCAATTTTTATTCAAGTGCTCGATGCTGTGGGGTATGTTCATGATAACGATTTAGTTCATCGTGACATTAAGCCTTCCAACTTCATGATTGATAAAAAAGGCAAGGTAAAGTTGATGGATTTTGGAATTGCTAAAAACACAAATGCAACTTCCTCAGAATACACACAAACAGGTACAGGCATGCAGATGGGAACTCCCATGTACATGAGTCCTGAACAAATAAAAAGCACCAAAGAGGTTACTGCATCCTCAGATATTTATTCATTAGGCGTCGTCTTGTGGCAATTGGTAATGGCCAAAAAACCCTATGAGGGAGATACCTTAAGTACCTTTGAAATCCAACTCAAAATAGTGCAAGAGGCACTAGAAAAGACCCACAGCACTTGGGATTCCATCATTCAAAAGGCTACAGCCAAAAACGAAAAAGACCGCTACGCATCGTGTAACGCTTGGCTTCAAGAATTAAATCAAGGAATTCAAGAGCCTCCCACTCCTTCAAAAAATGAGGCCACAGTCATTGAGCGATTCGATGCATCCGATAAGACCTTGATTGAAAAAGAAGTCTCTAAAGAAATTAGGTTAGAGGCAAGTATATTGGCTCCCGATGGAACGTTAAAGTATGGTTTTGTGGATATGAAAGGCAATTGGCTGTTCCATCCTATGTTTGATGGGGTAGGTCAGTTTGATGAAAAAGACTATTGCAGAGCCACGATTAATGCTAAAAATGGATTCATTGATAAAAATGGAAATTGGAGAATTCAACCTATTTATGACAATCTAATCCAATATGATGAGCATGGATTTTCGGAGGGCAGGATTGCCGATAAAGTTGGATTTATCGATCGAAGAGGGAAATGGGTTGTTCAACCTGTTTTTGAAAATGTGGGGAAATTTAGCGAGAAGGGCTATTGTACTGCTACCTTAAATGGTAAGGTTGGGATTATCAATAAATCAGGAAACTGGGTAATTCAGCCGAAATTTGATCACATCGGGTATGCTGATGGAAAAGGCTACTGCGAGGTTGAGCTCAATGGCAAATTTGGTTTCATTGATGAAAAGGGCGAATGGATAATTCACTCGAGGTTTGATATGGTGGGGGCCTTTGATGAGGATGGCTATGCTCAGGCTATCAAGGGAGAAAAGTGGGGCTTCATCGATAGAAAAGGAAACTGGATTATTCAACCGCTTTTCGATGAAGTCAGCGGGTTTGATCGAATGGGGTATTGCAAAGTTACCCTGAACGAAAAAGTGGGTTTTATAGATAGAAAAGGAATTTGGCTAGTTCAACCAAAATTTGAAGTGGGCGGTTGGTCCGTTGTGAGTTTTGATGAAGATGGGTATTGTGCAGTGAAATTTAATGGGAAGCAGGGGATGATTGATCGAAGTGGGAATTGGATTGTTCAACCTACATTCGATAGTTTAAGTGTATTTGATGAAAAGGGATATTGTATTGCCAAAGTAAATGAAAAAGAAGGATTTCTCGATCGGAGGGGGAATTGGATCATCCAACCGAAATTTGATGAGCTTAATTTTTTTGATGATTCTGGAGTATGCTTGGTGAAAACGAATGGGAAATCAGGATTTATAGATCGAAATGGAAATTGGGTCTTGCAGACCAATTTTGAAATAAATTATTTTAATCCAATTGGCAATCATAGTTTTATTGTAGGGGTTGATTCAAAATTCGGAATCCTTGATAAAAATGGCAACTGGCTTGTTCAGCCTACTTTTATTGTGGAAGAGATCGTTAAAGATCAAATAATTAAAGTATCAGAAAACAATAAATTTGGGTTTGTGGATCCATATGGGAATTGGATTATTTCTCCGAGATTCGATTATGTTTATTCTTGGGAATGGGATGATAATACATTTTTTTGGAATGAGGAAACCAAGGATTGGGAATTCACTAACTCTTCAGAATCAGCTTCTTTTCAACTCGATGACGAGACCATTCAAGGTTACTTTTCGCATTTAGTTGGTAGGGAAAAACTGTTCTTAGGGAAAAACATTCCCTCTAGTAAACTGAAAAATTTCATCAATCAATTTAATGCTGACTTTTTTAGCGAAGGAAAGGCACTGGTCTATTTTGACGATACCTTATGGGGAAAAGGCGACAATGGATTTTTGATCTATAGATCTGAATTCAATCGACTGTACCTATTTGTGAATGATTTTGCAGGTGAAAAACTAGGGTTTTGTTTCGAAAATGATGGTATAAATCCTCAATTGGTTGATTCCAATTACCTCATTAAGGACAACAAATTACAATTGTCCTATCAAGATAAATATGGAAATGAAAAAACGCTGGATTGGATTAACAGTAAAGATGCTCCTATCCTCCTAAATAAATTTATCCAAGAAAATAAGGCTGAACAAAATATGTTTGATTTCTCTACAAGTTTATGAAAAAGCTACTACTAATTTGCGCCCTTTTTTGGGCTGCTTCTTCCTCCTTTGCCCAATGCATCAAAGGAGATTGTGTGTCTGGAATTGGTGAAAAGGTCTATCCCGATGGAAGTAAGTTTATCGGAACTTTTCAAAGCGGACAAAAATTGAAAGGGGTCTACACCTATCCCAATGGAGATCAGTACGAAGGGAGTTTCAAAGAGGGGAACAGGGATGGATTGGCTACGTATCGCTACGCCAATGGGGAAGTTTATGAAGGGTTTTATGTGGAGGATGCCAAATCCTATGGAAAATTTTCCTTCAAGAATGGAGATGCTTACACTGGAACTTTTGAAAAAAATCTATTCAACGGTTTCGGGTCCTTTAAAAAGCGCTCAGGGGAACTCATTGAAGGCTATTGGGAAAATGGCAAACCCAGTTTGGGAACAGAGGAGGAATTGGATGCGATTGATTCTACGAGGGTTCTTTCGCTTGACTCTACCCTAAATAAGTCCTTGTCTTCTCAAAAAAACCTTCGCCCTAGAGTTTTTGCTGTGGTAGTTGGCATATCAGATTACGAGGGAACGCATTTGGATTTGAACTACTCCGATCGGGATGCCCAGTTGTTTTACAACCATTTAAAATCAGCGATGCCCAACGAAGTGGCTGCAGGTAAATCTGTGTTGCTACTAAACGAAAACGCAACTTTGAGCAATATCAATGCAGCTCTTTCCAATGTATTCAGCACCTCTTCACCAAATGATTTTATCATCTTTTACTTCTCTGGCCACGGCAGTGTAGGGGAGTTTGTGCCCTACAACCATTCCGAAGGCTTAAGGCATTCCGATTTAAAAAATTATTTTAAAGGCACTGAGGCCAAATTTAGGTTGGTGGTTGCAGACGCTTGTTTCTCGGGAAGCATTGGTACAGCGAATGAAACCTCCGTTTCGAGCACGCAGGACTTGTATGATTCCAGATTGGCTGTAATTATGTCTTCCAAACCGAATCAAACCTCCTGGGAAATGGGAAATCTTGAACAAGGGGTGTTTAGCTACCACCTGATTCGAGGGATGCAGGGACTTGCTGATCTCAATCAAGACAAGTACGTGACCGCTGGGGAGTTATTTATGTACACCAAAAACAAGGTTTCCGACCATACCTCAAACAAGCAGGTTCCGGTAATCTATGGCGTCAATTTGAATAAAATACCGCTCACAAAGGTGAAGTAGCATGAATTACACCTTAAAATCCAAACTTGGCGAGGGGGGAATGGCAACTGTGTTCCTGGCAGAGGATCACAAATTCCATACCGAGGTTGCCCTTAAAATGCTCAAGAAGGAATTCCTCACCAACGAAAACATTAAAAAGCGTTTTCTAGCTGAGGCAAGAAGCATGTTCCGCATGTCCCATCCCCACGTAATCAAAGTCACGGATTTGATTGACGAGGAGGATACGGTCGCCTTTGTGATGGAGTACGTGGAAGGGGAAACCCTCAAAGAATATTTGGATCGAAAGGGAAAACTCACGGATGCTGAGATTAAGAACATTTTTTCGCAGATGCTGGATGCTGTGGGCTATGTGCACGAGCAGAAGTTGATACATCGAGACATCAAGCCGTCCAACTTTATGCTTGATAAAAAAGGTCAAGTAAAGTTGATGGATTTTGGGATTGCCAAAAATACGGATCCAAATGCTGCCGAGTACACCCTAACGGGTACGGGAATACAAATGGGAACTCCGATGTACATGAGTCCCGAGCAAATCACGGAGACCAAGAGTGTGACCACCAAATCGGATATTTATTCCTTGGGAGTAATGCTATGGCAAATGGTTACAGGACTGAAACCCTATGACCCCAAAAAACTCTCCACTTTTCAACTGCAAATTAAGATTGTTCAGGAGCCGCTTGGTATTACGAATTCGCACTGGGATGCGCTTATTCAAAAGGCAACAAAAAAAGATGGATCAAATCGATATCTTTCCTGCGCTGATTTCAAAATTGATTTGGATAGGCCACACAAAAAACAAAAGTCTAGGGATGAAGGGAATGGTTTGACCCAAAATGAAGATAAAACAGTCTTGGAGCAAGTGGCGCTTGAGAAAAGAAGCAGACCAACAAAACCAAAAAAGTCTATTTCAAGGCCACCAACCCAATCAGAAAAGGTAGAATTACAAATCCCAAAGAAAAATCCTCCCAATTGGACCCCTTTTATAAAGGTAGGTTTAGTACTTTTTGTCGCAGCATTAATTTTTGGTGCCGGGAGGTGGATCATTCTTCAGCTTATTGATGATGACCCAGATGAGGGCATAATTGTTGAAAATCCAATATCAGATATTCCTTCGGATGCTGTTTCAGGAGATTTTAATGGGGATGGAACACTTGATTACATGTTGATCCAAAAACCCGAGCTAGCGTCGAATAATGAGGAATGCGTGGGTGATTGTATCTCTTACATCAAATTTTCGGATCCATCGATTCCTGAAATAGAAGTGCCGAATAGCATAGGAGGGACTCCTTCAAATCTTGGAGATTTAAATGGAGATGGCACAGACGAAATAGGTCTACTTCCAGATTGGTTTAGTTCCTGCTGGCGCGAGTATTTCGTATGGACTTTTACTAATCAATCGTGGGGATATCTGGTCGATCCTTTTTCTACGCATTGCAATCAATGGGATGATGGAATTCGACCAATTGAAATTGATCCTAGCAGGAGCGGAAATGTAATTGTTCGATACAGTGAACTCGATGATGATTTAAATAGTGTAACCAGATCAAAATCGATCAATCTTAGCAATCCAAATTCTCAAAAAAGAGAAAAAGGTGAAAAACCAGACAAAAAAGAGAAACTATGAATTACACCATTAAAACCAAACTTGGCGAAGGGGGCATGGCTACCGTGCACCTTGCAGAAGATCACAAATTCCATACGGAGGTAGCGGTAAAAATGCTCAAGAAGGAATTTGTGAATAATGAAAACATTAAAAAGCGTTTTTTAGCCGAGGCAAGGAGTATGTTTCGCATGTCCCATCCCCATGTGATTAGAGTGTCTGATTTGATTGATGAAGGGGATACGGTGGCCTTTGTGATGGAGTATGTAGCTGGGGAGACGCTCAAAGAATACTTGGACCGCAAGGGAGCCCTTCCGGATAACGAGGTGAGGGAGATCTTTTCCCAAATGCTGGATGCAGTAGGCTATGTACATGAGCAGAAGCTAGTGCATCGTGACATCAAGCCCTCTAACTTTATGATTGACAAAAAGGGCAAGGTGAAGTTGATGGATTTTGGGATTGCAAAAAATACTGATCAAAATGCTGCAGAGTATACCCAAACGGGTACAGGAATGATGATGGGTACGCCCATGTACATGAGTCCAGAGCAGATCACAGAAACCAAGAGTGTCACGGCTCAATCCGATATTTATTCCTTGGGAGTAGTTCTTTGGCAGATGGTGACCGGAAAGAAGCCCTACGATACCAAGACTCTATCCAACTTCCAGTTGCAAACAAAGATTGTTTCTGAAAATCTTGCAGACACCAATACCCAATGGGATAAGGTCATCCAAAAAGCGACGTCTAAAGATGGCCAAGATCGCTATAAAAGCTGCCAAGAACTGAAACAGGAAATTTTGGGAGCTGCAAGGCAAAAAGAAGATGTTGGCGAGTCAACCCAAATTGATGACTTAAAAACACAGGTTGTAATTGATGACTCAAAAACACAAGTCGTTAGAGAAGAGGAAAAAATAGTAAAACAAGAAGAAAGTAGGGAAGAGGTGAATGCAATCCCGTTAAAGAAATTTTACTTTCAACTAATTGCACCTGCCTTAATTTTACTTTCAGAATTGTATCTTCGATTTTTTTGGACTGAAAATTGGTTTTCTTTTTATTTTTATACTTATCCAATTGTTATTTTAACGAGTGTAATTATTTTTTCAATGTTTCTGCTCCAAAGAATTAAATTCAATTTGTTAAAGTCTGAATACGTGTTTTGGATGGGTTTTTACATTTTCTTCTCCATTTTTGTAATCGGAGGCCATTTATATAATGTATTCGCTTACGGTGATTCCATTTTCGGACAGATTGCCATTATCTGGGATATCTTTTTTGTTGTTAACGTACTTCTTTTATATTCTTTACTTGATGTTTTGATTGGGATAATACTAATTATAAAGAAAAAAAGGCAGCAACACTAAGGGTTAAAAAATGAGTTATTTATTGTGAGAGATTTAAACTTGATTTGAATAAGTCTTTTTAAATTTTTTGTCACACAAAAAAAACGCTCCAGAATTTCTGAAGCGTTTTTTTGTATACGTTAATCAATCCAATGGTTTAGCTACCAGCAGGACCTTGGTATTTTGAATCTCCAAAGGCCAAAATGGGGAAGAAAATTAAGCTTAAGAAAATTAGTCCTGCAGTAAAGCCTTCTGATTTTCCAAAGCTCTTGGCCAAGAGGTTGTAGACCCATACATAAATGGCGATGTTCAAAAGTGGAATGAACATCAGAAATAGCCACCACCAGGGTTTGCCTACTATTTCCAACAAGACGATAAGGTTGTAAATAGGGATCAAGCAAGCCCATCCGGGCTTTCCTGCTTTGGAATAAATGCCCCATTGAGAAGCAATCAGCAGCATAATAACTGCAAAATAGATAATAAATAATCCGATCATGGTGTAGGTGGGTTTATTGGTTAGTACTAGTAAGGTTTTTCGTTTTCACCCCGTTTGAATGGTGGCTGGACTCCAGGTATGTGTGGATTTGATTTTCAATTAGGATTCATCTTCGCAGGTATCTGCACAATCGCAATCCCCATCGCCGATGTACTCTTTTGGAATGAATTGGCCACTAGAGCATTGGAATACTCCCTCATCTGAACAGTCATTGCAATCACATTCCCCGTCGTTGGTCCAGGCTCCTTCGATTTCAGTTCCATCACCGCAAGTCCAGCTGAAGCTCGTAGTGCCAGATTCACTAATGGCAGGATCTACATAAGACTCGCTTTCGTCAGGTGTCATTTCCGAATATTCCGATTCCATAGTATCTTGAATCGCTTCGGTATCAAACATTACTTCCTCTGCATCCGAATCAAATAAATCATCTACATCGAAGGATTCTCCCAAATCTAAAGGAAAAAAGAAACTGTCTGTTGCAAATTGAACAGCGGAGACCCCTAATCCGAAGAAAAAGGTCAGGCCAAATAAGCCAAATACTACTACTAGTTTATTCATCTTGATCAGTTGTTTAGGTTATTTTTTTAAGGATTTGGTGTTATACTATTTTGAAAGTAGTCTGGGTTCTCTAAAGTTTGCTCACATTTAAATTAAGCCTTATTCATCATCACACGAATCTCCGCAATCACAGTCTCCATCAAAGAGGTAGGCTGCATTAATTATTGTTCCATTCGCGCATTTAAATAAAGAATCCTCATCTGAACAGTCATAGCAATCGCATTCTTCGTCATTTTTAAAAGCCCCATCAATCACAGATCCATCCCCGCAGGTCCAACTTGCAGTTGATTCCTGATAAGTCGGTTCAGTTGTGTAAGTATCTTCGGTAAATTCCTCAGTGGAAGTGTCGGAACTATCATAATTTGATGCAGAAAAAAGAATCACTACAAGAAACACCCCACCAATAAAAAGCGCAAAACCTACAAAAAGTAAGACCAGAACCCAGGTGTGATTTTTTTTTGGGGCTGGTTTGGTGGGGGAAGGATTTTTTAGTGCGGCCGTAGTTTCTTTTTGTGGCTGAATTACGGTTGCTTGAATTGGCTTTTCCTGGATTACTGTAGAATTAGAATCTTTGATTTGACTTTTTTTATCAGCCTGTAATTTAGAGGCACTTTTTTCTTTTGAGGAATTAGGTGAGCCAGTTGAGGCAGGTGCAGTCATAGCCTCTTTCATTGAAGCAATGCTTTGAAAGCGGTCGTCTGGTCGAAGTTCCATGGCTTTCAAAATAGCATTTGAAACTTGGAGACTTACTTCCGGATTAAGCTGCTGTGGTGCTGGCAGCTCCTCAAAGTTGCGGTCCGTTGAAGCTAGGGTTTTTTCTCCTGTAAGTAAGAAATATAAAGTTGCTCCTAGGGCATAAATGTCAGTAAACGGACCTCTTTTCGCGCGTTCAGAATATTGTTCTGGAGGAGCATATCCTGAGGTCAGCATAATCGTTTGGTAAGAAGTCTTGCCTTCTGCGAATTCTCGGGCAGAACCAAAGTCGATCAAAACGACTCTTCCTTCTTTTGAAATCAAGATGTTCTCTGGCTTAATGTCCCGATGCAGCATTCCCTTGGAATGAACAGATTCAATGGCATCCATCAGCTGATTGATCAAGATCATGGCATCTTTTTCTGCTACAATTCCTTTTTGCTCAATTAGCTGTTTAAGTGTCTCCCCCTTTACATACTCCATGACCATGTATGCCGTATCATTTTCCTCAAAGATGTCAAACACCCGAACAATGTTGGGATGCTGAAACTTTACCAATTGCCTAGCTTCTTGTAAAAAGCGATCTACAAACTCTTGAAAAGAAAAGGAAGAATTCCCTTGGGATTGAACCGTCATGTTTGCTCCACGGGTACTATTTCCCGAGATAAACAGTTCCTTGATACACACTTCCTGCTCTAGCTTTTGATCATAAGCCAGGTAAGTAATTCCAAAACCACCTTGTCCTAAGGTTTGCTGTATAGAATATCGGTTGTAAAGTAGGTGACCAGAAGAAAGAAGGTGTGGGTTCATGCTAATTGTACTAATGTGGATCTGAATTTTGATAGGCGATGCAACTACTAAATTTAGGTTTGCGGTCCTACTTAGCTCCAAGGAAGTGGATTGCACTTCTAAGATTCAGATAAACTAATTTGATTGGTTATGAATTCGATTAGGGTGTATTGACTGAATAAAGAAAAGTTTTAGGGGATATAAAATTTTCTTTCAAAGCAATTTTGGAATTTTATTTGGATTTGGCAATACCCTTGAAGTAATACTCGCTGCCATTTATTAAAATAGTTAAATTGAATTTCCGGGTTGGGAACTGAAGTGGGGATTTTCTTAGATTTTTGCGAATTTATTTCACCTTCCAACCTATTTCTTAAATACTTTGGAATTGCAAAAAAAGTGCTTCCGTTGGAAGTGTTTTACCTTATGAGGAGCAGGGATTTGAACCGACTACTTTATTTTTATCCATTGATCCAAAGTTCATTAGAAACAAAATTTTTGTAAAATCTTAGACTAGTTCATTTGTTTCAAATTATTTTTTTTCAGCAGGTAAATAGTTTCAAAACAACCGGTTTATTGTTTGTATTTGCTAAAACGTATTTTCATTTCCATTCAAATTATATTCCTTATTTAGAAGTTGCTAAAAAATAAAATCCAGATTTTAAAAAATGAAAAAGAGGAAGTATCTAATTAATTTCCTATTTTATGTATTCAAAAAAGTCAGTTAGTTTAACAGAAACCAAAAAAAACCTTTTAAAACATGGAAAACATTAATAAACAAGTGGAATTGCCTAATCACACGGCAGTAATGATTTTAGGAATTCTTTCCATTTTGACCTGTTGCTGCTATGGAATTCCAGGATTGATTATGGGTATTGTGGCAATTTCCTTAGCCGCTAGCAGCAAAAAATTATTTCAGGAAAATCCGGAAAATTATACCAGTGGGTCACTTAAAAATTTGGAGACAGGTAGGATTTGTGCCATTGTAGGCATTTCCTTGTCTGCCGTTTATTTTCTTTATGTAATAGCAATGTTTTTCATCTATGGAATGGCAGCATTATCCACCATGCCTTGGGATCAACTTTAATTTTATTTGAGTGCATTCGATACTGCTCTGGCTTGAAGAACACATGTTGCCATGTTTGAATAAGAAATTATTTGGCATGGAATGTCCAGGTTGTGGAATGCAACGTGCGATTCTATACTTACTGAAGGGGGATTTTTACGAAAGTTTCGTCATGTATCCCCCTTTACTTTTTATTTTAGGCATGATTGCATTTTTAATCATTCATCTGACCTTCAAATTAAAACATGGAGCAAGTATCATCAAATGGGCATTCATTCTTAATGTGGGGATCATCACGGTCAATTTTATACTAAAAATTAGCCATACAGGTTAAAAAATATCCACCTTCTGTAAGGACTGCCAGATTTACTCTAGTGCTTTATCACCTTTGTAAAACCAAGTAGTGCCATCAATTGAACACTAAGTTCCTTCAATAAAAAATCCCTGTAAATCTGTGGTTTACAGGGATTTTTGGTTTTAAAGCAGAGGAGGAGGGATTCGAACCCCCGGTACCTCACGGTACAACGGTTTTCAAGACCGCCGCGATCGACCACTCTGCCACTCCTCTAAAGCGTATCGATAGGTCATCGAGCTTGCAAAAATAGGGTATTGAAGGAGTTATGCCAACTCCTTTTCAAGTTTTTATTGTAAGTCCTTGATTTTTTTGAGGTTATTTTTCAAAATAGCCGTTTCACACGGGTCATGCCAAATCAGAATTCATTCGAATTCCTCCTAAACTGGTACTCCTCCAATCGCATATTGCCTTGTGAAAAGAGAAGTGCCCTACTTTTCTTTCGAGTCGGTCATTAACTTTTTCAAATTGTCCCGGTTTCGCTGTTTTTCCTCTGCCAAGTCAAAACTCACATTCACTTCAAAGCAAACCAATACGATTACCGAGGTTAGGTATAGCCATAGCATTAAAGCGATGATTGTGCCGATTGAGCCATACAGCTTGTTGTAGCTTGCAAAATTTTCCAAGTAAAAAATAAAGCCGTAAAAGGATAGCGTAATCAAGAGTCCTGCAAGCTGAGCCCCTGTGGAGAAGAAGTGCCATTTGTCGTGGATAGCGGGAGCAAAACGAAAAATAAAGGCAGACGTCAGGTAGAATACAGAAAGGAGAATGAAGAATTTGAGCGTATTGAACAGGAAAATCACAAACCCACTGGAAAATAAGTTGGTTTCCCTCAATTCTGAAATAAAGTAGCCTCCGACAATCATGACTGAGCTTGCGGCAATAATGGTCACTACCAAAATCAGGACAATGGCTACCGCAATGCCTCGACTTTCAAGCCAGCTTCGATTTTCCTTTGTTTTATACACCGAATTGAAGGAATTCATCATCGATACCACCCCCTGAGTAGAGGCAAAGAGCGCAAAGAAAAAACCCAAAGAAAGGAGACTTTGTCGGGGTTTGGATACGATATCCAGTAAGGTAGATTCGATGCTTCCATACACATCCCAAGGCATAATCCCTCGAACAAAAGATAGGATATTATCGGTAGTTACTAAAGGAAAAAAGTCCTGTAAATAGGGGACCAGGTTCAGTAAAAATAAAAGCAAAGGAAACAAGGCGATGGTGTAGCTAAAGGCCATAGAGCCAGCACGCTCGTTGATATCATCTTTTTTGAGTTGCTGGATAAAAATCCGCAAGACATCGTATAGGTTTTTACTTTGACTTCCGAAGTGAATTTTTTTCAAGGCCCTAGCTTTCAGCTGAAACCGTATCCTCCACTTAGAAATTCTTTCCTTGATCACAGCGTGGGTAGCTTAGTTGAAATAGGGATGAAGCAATTCCTGCAAGTTCTTTGGTGGCCGAGTAGGTTGGTGATTTTCCTTTCTAAGGAAAGCCAAGGTTGTCCAGCCTCGTGCAATTTGTTCTCCCGCCTCGTTATTTACCTGATACTCAAAACGAATT
Source organism: Bacteroidota bacterium (assembly GCA_046051425.1). Lineage (GTDB taxonomy): Bacteria > Bacteroidota > Bacteroidia > Cytophagales > Cyclobacteriaceae > Algoriphagus. Next base: position 30,508 of record JBJOOF010000041.1, on the reverse strand, counting down.
TTCACACTAGGAAGCTCAGGAATTACGGTATGGATGGTAAGCAAATCATCGTATTTCCCTGGTTTGAGGTAGGTGATGTGGCTTTCCAACACAGGCATAAGGATCCCACTATCTTCCATCTCTCGGTAGGAAAATCCTACAGATCGCAAGGCTTCTACCCGTGCCACTTCGAAATACATCGCATAGTTGCCGTAATACACATACCCCATCTGGTCTGTTTCTGCGTAGCGCACTCGGATCTGTGTTTTGGCTTTAAACATATCAGTAAATATTAGCTTTGTTCAAAGCCTGTTGATAGCGTCTCGCATTGTTGAGGTGCTCATTGTAACTAACCGCAAAAGAATGGTAGCCAGAGAAATCCTCTTTTGCGCAAAAATAGAGGTACTCGTGGTTTTCTGCGTTAAGAACAGCATCTAAGGAATTGATGTCCGGAAGGTTGATGGGGCCCGGAGGGAGCCCCTGGTTTAAATAGGTGTTGTAAGGGCTATTGATCTCCTTATGTACATTTAATACTCGTTTAAGGGTGAAATCTCCCAAAGCAAAAACAAGCGTAGGATCTGCCTGTAAGGGCATTTGGGTACGAAGCCGGTTTAGGTATACGCCTGCAATCCTAGCCCGCTCATCAGATTTCTGACTTTCTGCCTGCACAATGGATGCTAGCGTACTCACTTCTTTCTGACTCAATCCCAAGGCTGCGGCCTTTGCCTTGCGCTCTTCTGTCCAAAACTTTTGATACTCTTCATTCATCCGCTCAAATACTCCTTCAGCAGAAGTATTCCACCAAAACTCGTAGGTGTTTGGAATAAATAAACTCAAGATAGTCTCCTCTTTAAAATCTAGGCTACGGATATACGCCGAATCTTGCAGTAGCTCCAATAATTGTTCTTCACTCACTTCGAGGTTGGCAGTGATTTTTTCTGCAAGCTCTTCCTTCGTTCGAATGGTGTTAAAGGTAACTTGTACAGGAACCTGATTTCCGGCTCTTAGCATGCGCACCAAGTCGAGGTTACTCATGTTAGGTTCCACTTGATACAAGCCTGGCTTCACCAACTCTTGATATCCCAAGAGCTTGGCTACAAAGCTAAAGCTCAAGGCATCGTTGATGATTTTTTCCTCATACAGTTGATCGGCTACTTGGGTATAAACTGACCCAGAAGGAATTTTTAGCAGGTAGGGATCCTTTTTATCCTGCAAGGTATTGGGGCTTAGAAATACCTGGTAGAAGTAAAAGGTCATGGAAATGGTCAGTACAGAGCCTGAAATCAGGAGGACCAGGAGTAGTTTTTTGCGCTTCTCGATTTGCATAGAAACAAAAATAGAAAATAATCGCCAAGGGATCACCTTCTCCTTCGGCCATACCCTTGCGGAGCCGAATTGAATAGGGTCAAAGAGCCATATTTCGAATAAAAGTGGCATTTTTGTGTTTCCTAAAGTATTTAAAGAATTCGTCACATTTCGACACTCAGTCGTTTTCATTTTGCCGTGAACCTCATTCAAGTCAGCTGTCTCGTTCTTTTTCATGAGGGGAAAATCCTGGCCACCCAGCGTGGTGCTGCCATGGATTTGCCGGGTTGCTGGGAGTTCCCCGGAGGAAAAGTGGAGCCAGGCGAAAGCCCAGAAAATTGCCTGCTCCGAGAAATCAAGGAGGAGCTATCTATTGAAATTCGAATCTGTGGCAGCTTGACTCCTGTCCTGCATCATTACCCCGCCAAGGAGATTCAGTTAATCCCCTTTCTTGCCACCTGGCAAGGGGGCAGCCTGAAACTGACGGAACATGCCCAAAGTCAGTGGCTGAACAAAGAAGACCTCCTATCTTTGAATTGGGCGCCAGCAGATCTTCCCATCGTTCAGGAAGTGCAGTCCAAATGGGAGGATTTACTGGGATTAACCTAAGAAACCATGGCGGAATTTATCCGATTGTATGAAGAAAACCCGGACCCTCGCCGCATTAAGCAGGTGGTGGAGGTACTCCGAGATGGAGGGGTAATTATTTACCCCACCGATACAGTCTATGGTTTGGGTTGCGACATCAACCAGCCCCGCGCAGTTGAAAAAATCTGCAGGATCAAGGGCATTAATCCCAAAAAACATAATTTTTCCATCGTCTGCTCAGACCTCAGTCACCTGGCCCAGTACACCCGAGTGATTTCCAAGCCTATTTTTAAACTAATGAAAAAGGGACTCCCTGGGCCCTTTACCTTTATTTTGGAGGCCAACTCTCAGGTGCCCAAAATGCTGCATAGCCAGAAAAAGACGGTGGGGATTCGTGTCCCCAACCATGGAATACCTAGGGCAATCGTGGATTTGCTAGGGCATCCCATTTTGTCCACCTCCTTGCTTCAGGGAGAAGAGGACGCGATTGAATACAGTACGGACCCGGAATTGATTTTTGAAAAGTATCAGCATGAGGTGGATCTGGTCATCGATGGGGGATATGGGGCTACTATTCCGTCCACCATCCTGGACTGTACGGGCGAAGAAGTGATTTGCTTGCGGGAAGGGCTAGGAAAGTTGGAAGATTTGCTCTAGTGACAGTTTTTCGTGTTTAACTTGTCCAGCGGCTGACAAATTCTGAAAACTGATCTTTGTACAAGTCGCCCACGGCGATTTGTTGATCCCCGATATGGATTACATTCTTGGCGATGGAATCGATGTGGTCCAAGGAAACGATGAAGGACCGATGCACCCGCATAAACCGATCCTTGGGAAGGAGTTCTTCCATGTTTTTCATCGAAGTAAGCGAAAGCAAGGGGTGGTTTTTGGATTTCAAATGCACTTTGACGTAATCCTTGTAAGCTTCCACATGGGTGATGTCTTTGAGCACTACTTTGACCAATTGGTATTCTACTTTCAGGAAAATATAGTCAGCAGTAGGGACTTGGGTTAGTGGAGCAGCTGATTGAGGCTGGTTCCCAATTCGCCCAAAGTACTGATAAGCCTTGGTGGCCGCAGCCAAAAAGTCTTCGTAGCTGTAGGGTTTGAGCAGGTAGTCCAAGGCTTCTACTTTGTAGCCTTCCAAAGCAAATTGATGGTAGGCGGTACAAAAAATCACGCGGGTGTGGGATGAATTTTTCTTTCCATCTAAGATTCTGGCAAGCTCCATTCCCGATAAATCTGGCATTTGGATGTCCATAAATATCAGATTCACCTCGTGCTGATTGATATAGCCCAATGCTTCGATTGCATTGGAAAACTTGCCTACAAGCTCCAAAAAGGTAGTTTGTTGGATAAATTTACTGAGTAGGTCAAGCGCCAAGGGCTCGTCATCGATGGCTACACAGGAGATTTTCATGCCAGATTGATGGTCAGATGTACTCCATATTGGCCAGAATTTTCATCTTTTCCCAATTTGAGGCGGTGTTTTTCTGGGTAAAGCAAGCTCAATCGTCGTTGGGTGTTGACCAGCCCGATACCATTTTCCAGTGCTTCAGGACTATCCGGATGGATGGGGAAAATTGAATTTTTTGCTTCAAAAAACACGGTATCGCCCATTACTTCCAGACTGATGCTGATCTCAGATTCCTGTTGAGAGCTCACCCCATGCTTGAAGCAATTTTCTAGGAAGGGGAGAAAAAGCATGGGTGCGATGATCAAATCTTCCTTGGGCTCTTCCAACTTTACCAAAAGATGCACTTTCTGAGAAAGGCGCATTTTCATCAATTCCAGGTAATCTTCAATAAATTTTACTTCCTTGCTGAGCAGGGTGGTGTCTTTTTGATTTTCATAGAGCACGTACCGCATCATTCGAGAAAGCTTCAATAGGGCTTCCTGTGCCTTGCTCACGTCCAAGGTGGTCAAGGAATAAATGTTGTTTAGCGTATTGAAAAAGAAATGAGGGTTAATCTGTGCCTTCAAGTAGGATAGTTCGGTATTGATGCGCTGACGCTCCAGTTCCCCACGTAAAGCCTCGTCCTTTTGCCACTTTTCTACCAAAGCCACAGAGGTACTCAGGCCAATGGAAATTACATATAGGAGCATTTGAAACACATCTCCAGGTACCCAGCGCTTGTTGGGAAGATAGGGCTTGCCTGGATTGAAAAGCTCATGCATTTTTTGCCCATAGTGGATAAACTGCTCGAAATAAACGATGAGTCCATAAAAAAGAACAGCTCCCAGAAGGATAACCAGTAAGTAGAGGTAATTTTTTCCGTTGAGTAGAAATTTGGGGACGATACCCCATGCATTCAAGTAAAAAATCGAGATCAATAGCCCTACCAGGTAGATTTGCTTCCACCAGAACTGGACTGGTAGCTCTAGTTCTCCCATCCGCCATGAGAGCGGGGAAAGGATAAGCAATACCACACAGAGCATGATCCAACCGAGTAGGTGAACCAAAATGGAAAGCTTTCTTTTTCGTGTTTGTGAGAACATGGTCTTGATTTTCAATGGTGAAGCTAAACTATTTTCTTTTTCCCTTCCCAATCAAATCTACCAATTCCCCATTCTTCCCCACCAAGAGGCTGAATGGACACATCAATCCTACCCATTTGAAGGGGAAAGTATTGGTCTCTCTTTTTGGGGAGTTGGTCGACGTGGGACTTGTACTGGTCTATCGGATTTGAGCAGGCCAAACATTCCGCCCACCTTTGTGGTATATAGGGAGACTATAAAAGTCTCTTTGAAAACTAAACCATGAAAAAAGTAACATTACTTCTCTTATTTTTTCAATTGCTCTCTTTGAGTTGGGCACAAGCCCAACAGACGAGTGAAAAGAAAGAACCTACCCGAATCACTGGGGTAGCGAAAGACCTCAAGACAGGCAGCCCAGTAGGCTATGCCACTGCTGCACTCTACAAAACTGGCTCGGAGGTTTCCGTTGCGGGTGCTGTGGCTGACGGAAATGGCGTTTTTTACATCACAGGCTTTGCTCTAGGGACCTACGAACTCCAACTATCCTTCCTAGGCTACGAGACGGTCAAGCGTTCCATTACTGTAAATTCCTTGGACGTGGATCTAAATTTGGGTGAAATCGCGCTTACAGATGAAGGGGTAGCATTGCAAGAAATCACCGTGCAGGGACAGCGAGAACTCATTGAAGAACGAGTAGACCGCACAATCTACAAAGCGGAAAATGACCGAACCACTGCGGGTGGAGATGCGACAGATGTATTGCGCCGTGTGCCCATGCTATCTGTAGATTTGAATGGCAATGTATCCATGCGTGGAAGCTCCAACATTCTTGTATTGATCGATAATCGTCCTTCAGCCATTGCAGCTTCTTCCATTGCGGATGCCTTGAGACAAATCCCTGCAGACGAAATTAAGGCGGTGGAAGTGATCACTTCGCCTTCAGCACGATTTGATGCGGAAGGTACCTCAGGGGTGATCAACATCGTCACTAAGAAAAACAACCTGCAAGGAATGACGCTGAATGTCAATTCTGCGGCAGGCTGGAGAGGGTCCAACTTGGGTCTTCAAGGTTCGGCGCGCAAAGGAAAAATGGGCTTTTCCTTAGGTGGATTTGGCCGTTCAGGATACAATATCCTCGGAAGCTTTGAAAACAAGCAAGTGACCAACCTTGCCAATGGAAGCGTTTCTACTTCCCAACAGTCAGCAGATACCGAACGAAGCGAAATTTTTGGACGCTACAATTTTGGAGTAGACTACGAAATCGATGACAAGAACTTCATTACTGGAGCAGTCAATTTCGGTATTCGAAATTCTGAAAACTGGCAGTACAATTTCCTTACTCAGAATTCTTTAAATAACGTGGTACGTGCTCAGCAAAACCGAGAAAGCAACACGCTGGACAACTCCAATTCGGTGGACGTGAGTTTGAACTATACAAAGACATTTGAGAAGAAAGGAAAGGAATTGAGTTTCTTAACCTTGTATTCCAAAAACAACCGAGAAAACTCCTTTACAAACACGCTTTTTGTAGAAAATGACCTGGAGACCATCTTTTCTAGGTTGAAAAACGTGAACCCAAGCAAGAACGAAGAGTTTACGCTTCAAGTAGACTACGTCACTCCACTCGATGAAAAGGGATCTCAAATCATTGAATATGGTGCAAAAAACATCTTGCGAAAGGCTTACTCGGACTTCTCCTATTTCCTAGCACAGGGCCCAACGGGTGCCTATGTGGCCTTGCCAGACCCTACTTTGAGCAATGAGTTTAGTTACGATCAAAACGTCACTGCAGGGTACCTTTCCTACACCTTCCAGCTGCTCAAAAACTACACCTTGAAGCCAGGACTGCGCTACGAGTACACATCTATCAATGCTGACTTTAAAACGGACTTCAAGGCTGAAATCCCGTCTTACGGGACCCTAGTTCCAAGCGTGAATGCGAGTAGAAAACTGAAAAACGGAAACATGATCAAGTTGGCCTACAACAGACGTATCCAACGACCTTCGCTTCGTTTTCTAAATCCAAACATTGAAGCTTCCAATCCCCAGCAGCTTTCTCAAGGTAACCCTGAGCTAGATCCGGAATTGACCGATAACTATGAAATCGGGTACAGCACCTTTATCAAAGGCACCACCTTGAATTTTACAGGATTCTACAGAAATACCACGGGTTCCATTCAATCCATTCGTAACGTGCGTGACGATGGCATCATCTTTACGAGCTTCGAAAACATTGGTCGCGAGCAAGCCGTAGGAACCAACTTGTTCTTCAATGTGAACCTCAACAACAAGCTTTCATTGAATGGTGGCATGGATTTGTACTACTCCATGCTGGATAATGGTCTTACCGATCCTAAGTTTGCAGCGCAAAACGAAGGCATGGTGGTCAGCGGACGTGCATTCGGAAATTACACCTTGCCTAAAGATTGGCAAATTCAGCTCTTCACCTTCGCGAGAGGCCGTCAGGTACAGTTGCAAGGTTACTCTGGCGGATTTGCTGCTTATGGATTGAACTTCAACAAGCAGTTCAAAGAGAAGAGAGGGTCCTTTGGTTTTGGGGCAGAAAATTTCCTAATGAAGGAGATGGTCATCCGCAACCAAATCGTAACACCTAGCATTGTACAGAACAGTACTTCTCGACTTCAGAATTTGAACTTCAAGATCAACTTCAATTACCGCATCGGTAAAATGAGCTTGGATCAGCGTCCTAAAAAGAGAAAATCCATCACCAACGACGACTTGAAAGATGGGGGTGAAGGACAAGGCGAACAAGGAGGGGCTCCAGTTCGTAACAATTAACCGCTTTAATAAACTAGTAAACAATAGATGGGTTGAGCTACTAATCCCGAATTCATTGAATTCGGGATTTTTTTATTTCTAGTGGGAGCTAGGGGCCCTTAAAAAATAAAAAACCCAGACCGTGGGGATCTGGGTTTGACTAAATTAATTCTAGATTTTAAGCCTTGTAGAGCACTTGTTGAATCGCTTCAACGGTTCGCTTTACATTAGGGATGGTGACATCAATGTAAGTAGGAGAATAACTCAACGGAATGTCCATGGAGTTGACACGGATGACAGGAGCATCCAAGTAGTCAAATGCATTGCGTTGAAAATGGTAGGTAAGTTCGGAAGAAATACCCGCCAATGGGTTCGCTTCTTCTACGATCACCACACGGTTGGTCTTTTTGACAGACTCCACACAGGTAGCGTAATCGATCGGACGAACCGTTCTCAAGTCAATTACTTCGCAGGAAACACCTGATTTGGCCATTTCTTCGGCTGCCTCAAGGGCTACCTTCATCATCTTTCCGAAAGAAATCACAGTAACGTCTGTGCCCTTGCGCTTGATGTCTGCTACGCCGATTGGAATTAAATATTCCCCATCGGGCACCATTCCTTTGTCAGAGTACATCACTTCAGACTCCATGAAAATCACTGGATCTGGGTCACGAATGGCAGATTTCAGTAATCCCTTGGCATCGGAAGGATTGGAAGGAACGAGTACTTTTAGGCCAGGAGTATTGGCAAACCAGTTTTCAAAGTTGGAAGAGTGGGTAGCGCCCAATTGACCTGCATTACCTGTAGGACCACGGAAAACGATGGGCACGGAATAGGCGCCGCCCGACATGGCATACATTTTAGCTGCAGAGTTGATGATCTGATCGATGGCTACCAAGGAAAAGTTGAAGGTCATGAATTCGATGATGGGCTTCAATCCATTCATCGCTGCACCTACTCCAAGACCGGCAAATCCAAGTTCTGAAATTGGGGTATCGTATACGCGCTCGGGACCAAATTCATCCAGCATCCCTTGGGATACTTTGTAAGCACCGTTGTATTCGGCAACTTCTTCACCCATTAAAAAGACGTTTTTGTCTCGTCTCATTTCCTCGGACATTGCCTCTCTCAAGGCTTCCCGAAATTGTAGTTCTCTCATTGCTTAGGGACAAATTTTTGGCTCGTAAAAATAGAAAGGAATTGGGCATTTGCAAAGCCTAAGCATTTCTTTGTCTTCAGCGGCACTCAGCCAAGGTAAATGGTTTTCTGATTCACAAACTCCAAGATCCCTTGTTTGCTCAATTCTCGCCCATAACCGGACTTTTTGATGCCCCCAAAAGGCAACATCGGATGAGAGGCAACCTGGGCATTTAGAAACACCGCCCCCGATTCCACGAGCGCAGCTAATTCAGCTCCACGACTCAGGTTTGCTGTCCAGATGGAGGCTCCTAGGCCAAATTCAGTGGCATTGGCCAATGCAATTGCTTCTTTGGCAGAGCCTACCTTAAAAAGGCTGGCCACCGGCCCAAAAAGTTCGTCCGAATAAGCGGGGGATCCTTTGGGGATATCCACCAATACCGTAGGTTCAAAGAATGCCGAACCCGGTTCTGGGGCCTTGCCACCTGTCAAAACTCGAGCACCAAGGGCTACAGTTTTACGCACTTGCTGGTAAAGTTCTGCAGCAAGATCAGGTCGCGCCATGCAAGCATAGGATGCATGTTCATCCAAAGGATTACCGGATTTTAGCTTCTTGAGTTCTTCCAGAAAAAGGTCCACAAATGCATCGTAAACGGGCGCCTCAATAATAAATCGTTTGGCTGCAATGCAGCTTTGTCCAAAATTGACCATGCGTGCCTTCAGAGCTGTGGAGGCGGCAAGGGGGAGGTCTGCGTCTGCAAGGACGATAAAAGGGTCGCTGCCTCCGAGTTCGAGTAGTGATTTTTTTAGATTTTTTCCTGCGGCAGCAGCCACACTCGCACCTGCTTTTTCACTACCGGTTAGACTGACTCCCTTAATCCGAGGATCTTCCAGAAGTGCTGTAGCTCGAGGACCATCGATCAACAAACTTTGAAAACATCCTTCAGGAAATCCTGCTTCGGTAAATAGGTGCTGGATTGCTAGCGCGCATTGGGGCACGTTCGAGGCATGTTTGAGTAGCCCCACATTTCCTGCCATCAGCGTAGGCGCTGCAAAGCGGAATACCTGCCAAAACGGAAAATTCCAAGGCATCACCGCCAGGATTCCGCCCAAAGGCTGGAAGATGACCTGCGTTTTTTTTTGGTCTGGAAGGAGAATGGATTCGGGGGCTAAAAACTCAGGTGCTTTCTCCGCATAAAATTCACAGACCAGAGCACATTTTTCAATTTCGGCGCGTGATTCGGAGATTACTTTCCCTACTTCAAGGCTAATTAGTTGCGCCAATTCCTCTTTCCGAGCCCGCAATAGCTGAGCGAGTTGGTGAAAAAGCATTGATTTTTCAGGAAATGATTGTTCCCGCCATGAATCAAAGCAATGCTCCGCTAAAGCTAGCGCCTGTTCAACTGCTGCTGGTGTTGTGGGTGGATATTCCTGGAGGATTTCTCCATTCCAGGGATTGATCGAACGAAAAGAACTCATTTTTCAACTGCCTTACCTGCCTCTTTCCAGGCATTAATTCCGCCTTCCAGCATGTAGACGTGTTTGAATCCCATTTTTTGCATCGCGTCTGCAGCCTTTCGCGTGCGACTGCCTGAGCGGCAATAGAGTAAGTAGGTTCCTTTTTTGTTTAAACCAGCCACTTGAGAAGTGAAATCGGGGCTTAAAAAATTAACCGTGGTGGCATCAGCCAAATGACCTTCGGCTACCTCCTCTGGGGTACGTACGTCGATGATTTTCGATTTCTTTTTGGCAGCCATTTTTTCAAATTGAGGAATGGAGAGCACCTGAATGGAATCTGGAGCTGCTGTTTGTGCGAAGCCTTGGAAGCCAATTACAAAAAGGAGGGCGAAAAGAACGAAGGTGTTTTTCATCGAAGGATTTGGTTATTGCGGAAACAACTGCCTAATTGACTCCAAAATTTACTGCTTTCTGCTCAATATGCCGCTAAAGATTGGATTGATTTCGGATTCCCACAGCTACTTAGATCACAAAACTTGTGATTACCTGCAAGAGGTGGATGAGATTTGGCATGCTGGGGATGTGGGAGATCCAACAATCTTGGAAATCTTGCCCAAAGGAAAGCCGCTACGCGGGGTATTTGGAAATATTGATGACCAAGCAGTTCAAGATCGGTTTCCAGAATGGCAGGAGTTTGAATTAGAAGGGGTAAAAGTAGCCATGACCCATATTGGAGGCCTGCCGCCGCGCTATGCCAATGGAGTCAAGACAAGGCTTAAAGCCCAAAAAGCACAACTTTTTGTCTGCGGGCATTCCCATATCTGCCGGGTAGAGTTTGATCGGGAAATCAACTGCCTGTACATGAATCCAGGTGCTGTTGGGCAGCATGGATTTCACCAGATGCGAACGCTCCTACTCTTTGAACTGGATGCCGGAAAAATCACCAATCTCCGCGTCGTGGAGTTGGGGAAAAGAGGAAAAATTACTGCAGGCTAAAAACAAAAATAGCGGCCAGGGCCGCTATTTAATATCTTCAGAAAAAGATCGAATTATTTCTCGAAAGAAGCCTTGATAGCCTCCACGTCAACATTTTTGATCACAGGCTTCGCGCACAATTGCTTGATTTTGATCACTCGTCCAGTCTGACCTTGTCTTTTTCTTTTCAGTTTTCTTTTAAGCGTAGTAACACCCATGGTCGTATGTAGTTAAATTTTTTGATTTCGAAACGGATTGCAAAAGTATATAAACTTATCTTTTCTGCCTACAAATCTTTTGATTTTATTCTTGCCTTTCCAAGAGATGCTTCCTTCATTTGGGGAATTTTGGGTAAATTTGAGTTCAATTTTGAAAAATCACCATGCAAAAGCCTAGCCTTCCCAAAGGAACACGCGATTTTGGTCCGGTTCAAATGGCACGAAGAAATTACATTCTGGATGCCATCAAGGATATTTTTCAGCTCTTTGGGTTCCAGCAGATCGAAACTCCATCCATGGAAAATCTGAGTACGCTCACAGGCAAGTATGGTGAGGAAGGGGATCAGTTGCTCTTTAAAATTTTGAATAGCGGTGATTTCTTGAAAGACTTGACGCCAGAAGATTTAGCCAAGGGTTCTGCTTCTAATTTGACAAAGCTTTCTGAAAAAGGGCTCCGCTATGACCTGACGGTGCCTTTTGCGCGCTACGTGGCCATGAACCGCAATGAGCTTTCTTTTCCATTCAAGCGCTACCAGATTCAGCCCGTTTGGCGAGCAGATCGTCCTCAAAAAGGCAGGTACCGGGAATTCTACCAGTGTGATGCCGATGTCGTGGGAACGGAAAGTTTGCTCTGCGAGGCAGAAATCATCTTGATGATCAGACGAGTATTCGCTAAGCTTGGGCTGAAGGACTACGCCATTAAAGTAAATAATCGAAAAATCTTGACCGGCATCGCTGAAGCCATTGGCGAGCAGGGGAAAGAAGGTCCGCTATGCGTGGCCATTGACAAGTTGGATAAGATAGGTTGGGAAAAGGTGAAGGAAGAGCTGCTTCAACGAGGATTTGGAGAGGCTGCGATGCAAAAGTTGCTTCCCCTAGTGGATTTAGCCTCAGGAGTAAAGGAGCGATTGGCAGTCTTGACCCAATTTCTTAGCCAATCCCCCATTGGATTGCAAGGAGTGCAGGAGTTGGAGGAGGTATTTCGCCTGCTCGAGCAGCTAGGCACCAACTTGGATCATGTGGATTTTGATCCCATGCTAGCCCGAGGATTGTCTTATTATACAGGGGCCATCTTTGAGGTAAAGGTAAACGGAGTGTCCATCGGTTCGGTAAGTGGGGGTGGTAGATACGATAACCTAACAGGGGTATTCGGCCTGTCAGGTGTACCTGGAGTTGGCTTTTCCTTTGGAGTAGATCGCTTGTACGATGTATTGGAGGAGTTAAACCTGTTTCCAGTAGACCGACTTGCAGGCACCCAAGTGCTTTTGACGCATTTTGACCAAGCAGGATTTGACTATGGATTACGCTGTTTGACCGCTTTGAGAGATGCGGGGGTGAAGACTGAACTCTATCCAGAGGTGACCAAACTTAAAAAGCAACTCGAGTACGCTTCCAAAAAGGAACTTCCTTTTGTAGGAATTTGTGGAGATGAGGAAATCGCATCGGGTACGCTTATGCTAAAGAACTTGGCGACGGGCGAGCAAGAGGCCCTGAGTTTAACCGAAGCCATAGCGAAGTTGAAGGGTGCTGAATAAGTGCTAAACCAAACAAGTGCCTCCTCAGGGTGTTTACTAAAAAATAACTACAGCAAATATGTTTGATTTCATGAGCATGATGGGCAAGGTAAAAGAAGCCCAAGCCAAAATAAAAGAAGCGCAGGCTAAACTGGTGCACTTGAGAGCAGAAGGGGAGTCTGGCGCGGGTTTGGTGAAGGTGGTCGTGAGTGGAGAGCGGAAGGTGCTCACCATGGAACTGGATGAGTCTTTATTGACTCCTCAAGATCGAGAAATGCTAAGTGATTTGATCGTGGCAGCTACCAACAAAGCCATGGAGGCCATAGATGAAAAAATCAAGCAAGAAATGAAGGCTGCAACCGAAGGGATGATTCCTTCTATTCCAGGAATGGACTTAGGCAATTTGTTTGGATGAAACCTTGCGCGATCGTTCTACTCAATTACAACGGAGAAACAGTTTTACCTACTTTTTTACCTTCCGTAGTAAACCATAGTTCCCATGATCTATGGATGATAGACAACGCCAGTACTGATGGTTCCTTGGACTATGTGCGTCGCGAGTTTCCGCAGGTAAACCTGATTTTGCTAGAAATTAACCATGGTTTTACCGGGGGTTACAATTTCGGATTGGAGCAATTGCGTGGGCAATACGCTTACTTCATTTTAATCAATACAGATTTGGAGGTAACTCCGGGTTGGGACCGAGGGCTGCTACACTTCCTTGAGGAGAATGAGTCCTATGCGGCAGCTCAACCGAAAATTTTGTCCTGGAAGGATAAATCCTACTTTGATTACGCGGGTGCGGGAGGAGGATTTCTGGATGCTTTCGGCTACCCCTATTGCCGGGGGCGGATTTGGAGTCACTTAGAGCAGGACCAGGGACAGTACGATGATAGCTTAGAAGTGGATTGGGCTTCGGGTGCCTGCATGGCCATTCGTGCATCAGATTTTTTTGCGCAGGAGGGATTTGATCTCGACTTCTTTGCCCACATGGAAGAAATCGACCTTTGCTGGAGACTTCGTCAAGCTGGGAGAAAAATTGGATACCTAGGTTCCGTAACCGTGTACCACTTGGGTGGAGCCACCTTGGATCGAGGAAGTGCTCGAAAATTACACCTCAACATTCGAAATAGCCTCTCCATGCTCTACAAGAATGTAGGGATCATGCGATTTATAGGGGTATTCCTTGTCAAAGCTGCGCTAGAGGCTCTAGCGGCATTGCAATACTTGCTCAAAGGACAGGCCGGCTTTGCAAAAGCAATTCTTTCCGGATATTCAGATTTCTTGACTAGCTCTAAAAAGAAGCAGCTACCCAAGGCGCCCATACAAAAAGGGAATAGTACTGGACCTGTTCACTTTATATTTGGCCATCAGCTTTTCCGAGGCGTCAAAAAGTTTACTGATCTTTAGTCAAAAAGTGCAGGATGGTTCTTTTTTCGAAAATAGGTTCTAATTTTCATCATCATCGCTAGGGAAACGTAGAGCACTACAGGAGATCCTAGAGTAATAAATGAAGTGTAGATGAAAAATAGGCGAATGCTGTCAATAGGAAAACGCATTTTTTCTCCAAGTTTGGAGCAAACGCCAAAGGCGCGTTCTTCAAAAAATAATTTCAATTTTTCCATTGGAGAGGCGAAAGGGGGTGAAACAAATTTACAGAAAAAATCAACTAGTCTTCAAACTAGCTTGATTATCAGATTGTTTTGTCTTGGTGCACTATTTTTTTTGACCACACTATCTCTTTTTGCACAGCAATCCAAAAAGGAAAAGCCCTTGAAGTATTTGATTAGCGTAGGTCTTGTTCCAAATAAGCTTACCCTAGTACAAGATTCGATCCAGTTTTCTCTTTCTGGAAAATTGCCTGTGAGTGCAGGAGTATTGGCCAAGCAACCGGGATTAAAACTTTGGCTGAAGTCAGCCCAAGATAGTTTGGAATTGGGTCCATTGCCGCTTACAAAGCAGGGTGGGGTAGATACATATCAAAAAAGTATCAAAATTCCTTTTCTCTCCTGGATGGAAGGTGCAGTGCTTGAACTTCAATTTTTTGAAGGAAAAAATAAAATCCCGACCGAAAAGAGAACTTTGGCCAAAGGGGTACGGGCTCCTCAGCTCATGGTGCGAATGGGACAATACGCAGTGGGAGAAGCAATACCTGAAGTCGGGCGCTACGATTTCCAACAAAAATCCCTGCCAACAATCCCGCAAACCAAGATCGTGTATTTTCAGTTTGCTCCCGGCAAGTCGGACTGGAGCCCAAGTCTAGGCAATGAGGAAGTAAGAAAGCAATTGGGAGATTTTTTGAACCAATATCCAGAAATTCTTTCGGTACAGTTGACCGGATTGCAATCTCCCGAGCAGGCAGAGGGACGAAATAGTCAATTGGGCTACCGTAGGGCGGAAGTAGCTGGTCAAAAATTGCTTTCCTTTTTTCCAGAGCTAGATGCACGACAAATCAAAACCCAGTCTAGATGGAATGATTGGTTTGATTTCAGAATATTATTGGCTGATAATGCTGAAGTTTCCAATCAAACAAAAGAGTCTATTTATAAAATACTCTTAGCTGAGGGCACCTATTTGGAAAAAGGGATACAGCTAAAAAGTTTACCGGACTTTGAGCGCGTGTCGGCGCGGCTTTATCCCAAGCTCCGGGTAGTGAAGGTGGAGCTTACAGCTATGCCCTATCTGGGTTTGAATCGGGAGCAGCGAAACCGCCTTCAGGAGTCTCTTCGTCCAGGTAAGGCCAATAGGCTTTCCTATGCGGAATGGGAGAAGGCTGCAGCTACAAGTCAAGATTTGGAGCAGCAGGCTTCTTTATTTGCCAGCATGGCCAAGTGGTATGATCGCCCAGGCCCATTACTTAATTTGGCGGTGGTACGCATGCGTCAAGCTCAACAACTTCAGGATCTGGGTTCACGCGAAGTATTATGGAGTGAAGCTGCACGTCTATTGGATGCTGTAAGCCAATCCAAGCCAAATGCCTTGATTTTGTACAATCAAGGACAGCTCAAGGTTCTCCAAGGGGAGTATTGGGAAGCATACAAAGTCCTTTCGGAAGCTTCTGTCCTAGCAAAAGGAGATGAATCCCTAGCCACAGCCATCGATTTGTTGCGTGGTGCATTGGACATCCGGCGTGGGGATTTCAAGTTGTCCTTACTCCGTTTTAATGTTCCACAGCTTAGAGCAGAAGATTTTTTCAATAAAGGAATCGCCCATTTCCTACTGGGTGATTACCTCGCGGCCAGTGCCGCATTTGAAGCTTCCGTGATCCAAGGAAGGGAGTTGGGCTATGGCTACTATGGCCTAGCGCTTGTGGCTATGGAATCAGGGCAATTTGAATCCGCTAAGCTTTACCTAGAAAAAGCCAGTTTGTACAATCCCGTATTAAAGGAGAAAATTCGAATGGATCCTTCGGTGGAATCATTGCTTGAATTTTAAGCAGGAGGCTGAGGAGTAAGGCAAATTCCAAATCAAAATTTCTCGTTTTAATTTCTAAGTGATTTTTTTGCTGGAATGGCCTCCCACTAGGCGGATTTTCTCTGTCAAGCTTTGGTCCTAGTGATCTTCAAAAATTAACAACTGATTTTTAAGAACCTTCGATAAGAAATTGAGATATTTCAAATGTGATTTACGTTTAAAGCAATCCTTCCTTGTTTTAAAAGGTAAAAAAATCATTTCATCGTAATTTTTATTAGCGCAGAGAGTTTGTTTTTTCTTTAAGATTAATTAACATTGGGAGTCGAGAAACGACAAACAAACCCAAAAAACTAGCCTATGAGTAAATTTACTTGATCCGAATCCTCCTCTCACCTAGCATCAACCGATGTCAAACCTATCGGTTTTTTTAAGTTCGCAGGTCTTTTTGACCAGGTATAGGCGCAATAGAATCCTTAAAAAATCACTGGACTCTCTATTGCAATTATTTTAAGAATAATCGCAAACGATTGCATAATCAATTAACAAACAGGTTATTGAGATTAATCTTGTTACCCAATCTATCTATGTTTATGAAAAATGTTTACAAAATCCTAAGTGTGTGCCTTACGCTCTTAGTGCTTACTGTCTCGGCTGCCTACGCGCAGAAAACGGTGACAGGTACAGTACTTGACGAATTTGGCATGGGCCTTCCGGGTGTGTCTATCCTTGTGAAAGGAACAACCAACGGAACTGCCACTAACATTGACGGGAAATACTCCCTTAATGTTCCTAATGACCAAGCTTCCTTGGTTTTCTCTTTCATTGGCTACACTACTGTTGAACAAGTAGTAGGTGCTCGTAGTGTGGTGGACCTCACCATGGCTCCAGATGAAAGAACCCTTACTGAACTTGTTGTAACAGGTTACTCTATCGACTCCAGAAGAGAGACTACAGGTGCGATTGCAACTGTAAGCCCTAAGGATTTGACTGTAATCCCTACAGGTAACATCGAGCAGACCCTTCAAGGTCGTGTTTCTGGTGTAACTGTAATTACCAACGGTCAGCCAGGTACTTCTTCTATCATTCGTGTACGTGGTTTCGGTGCCTTCGGTGGTAACGAGCCTTTGTACATTGTCGATGGAGTGCCAACTGGATCTACAGATTTCTTGAATCCAGATGATATCGAGTCTACCACAGTATTGAAAGATGCGGCTGCGGCTTCCATCTACGGTGCTCGTGCAGCTAACGGTGTTATCGTCTACACTACCAAGCGTGGTGCTAGAGACAAGAAGTTGCGAGTAGATTACAACGGTATGTATGGTATCACAGATCCAGGCACTGGTTTGGATATGTTGAATCCACAAGGATATGCGGACATCACTTGGTTGGCTGAGAAAAACACAGCTGCCTTGCAGGGACGTGCTCCAGCTTATGGACACCCACAATTCGGTACAGGTGCTACTCCTGTAATGCCTTACTACCTGAGTTCAATTAGTCAAAGCCCTACAGGAGCATTTAGTGTGCTTTCTGGTCAGCCAGGTCCATTTACAGCAGCTCAAATCGAACAGCAAAGAGGTTGGTACAACATCAGCCCAGCTGCAGGTACTATCCGTCAATTGACTAAAGCTGCAACAGGCGAAGGAACTGACTGGTACGATGCAATCACTCGATTTGCTCCGCTAAACAGACATTCTTTGGGCTTCAATGGTGGATCTGAGACTTCAAGATTTTACATTGGCTTGGGTATCCAGGATCAAGGTGGTATCTTGATTGGTAACAGTTTCAAAAGATATTCTTTGCGTGCCAACTCTGAGTTTGACGTAACCAAGCGTATCCGCGTAGGTCAAAACTTCCAGGCTACTTACCGTCAGGTATTGGGTCAAACAGGGGGTACTGGTGGACGAGGTGTTTCTGGCGACGAAAACGACATCCTACAGGCTTTCCGTATGCCTTCCATCATTCCTGTTTATGACGAGTTTGGTGGCTATGCTGGTACTGCTTCTAGAGGTTTCAACAACCCAAGAAACCCAGTGGCTTCTCGTGATGGTCAACTGAACAATAGAAACTTCAACGCGAATGCCTTCGGTAACGTGTATGCTGAGTGGGACATCATTGATGACCTGACCTTCAGAACTTCCGCAGGTGGACAGTACAACAACTACTACTACTGGGGTTATTCCAGACTTCAGTACGAAAACTCAGAAAATAACTCTGCGTTTGGATACGATGAAGGTGCTGGATTCTCTTTTGGTTGGACATTTACCAACACCTTGTCTTACAAGAAGAAAATTGGCAAGCATGACTTCAATGTCTTGGTAGGTCAAGAAGCTTTGAACTCAGGTGCAGGTAAAAACATGAGTGCTGTAGGTCAAAATCCATTCTCTACAGATCCTAACTTCATTACCATTTCTAACTTGCCAGTAGGTACACGTCAAGTAAACTCAGGTCAGTTTAAGGGCGTTAACTTCAACTCTTACTTTGGTCAAGTGCGTTACACTTTCGACGACAAGTACATCTTGAGTGCTGTTGTTCGTCGTGACGGTTCTTCACGATTCGGTGCCAACGCGAGATACGGGGTATTCCCAGCATTCTCTGCAGCTTGGAGAGTTTCTTCCGAATCTTTCCTACAAGGAGCTACTTGGATCGACGATTTGAAGATCCGTGGTGGTTGGGGAGAAATGGGTAACTCTAACAACGTAGATCCTAACAACCAGTATTCTTTGTTTGCAGGTGACATCGGATCTTCTTCTTACGATATCACAGGTTCTAACTCAGGTGCTCAGATTGGTTTCAGAAGATCTCGTATCGGTAACCCGAACGCACAGTGGGAAACTGCTGTAACTCAAAACGTTGGTTTTGATGGTACTTTCTACAACGGTCGTTTAGATGTAATCTTTGACTGGTGGAAAAAAGACACCAAAGACTTGTTGTTTACAGTTCCAATTCCATTGACTGCAGGTAGCAATGCTGCTCCTCCAGCAGTAAACATTGGTCAGATGTTGAACCGAGGTCTTGACCTTTTGGTTTCTACTAGAGGCAACTTGACTACAGATTTGACCTATGAATTGACTGCAACTGGATCTATATTGAAAAATGAGATCGTAGCCCTTTCTCCAGGTTTGAATCGAATTACTTCTGTCAATCCATCTTTCCGGGGTATTGAGCCTATCCGTAATGCGGTTGGTCAGCCACTTTCTTCATTCTTTGGTTACAATACCCTTGGATTGTTCCGAAATGCGGAAGATGTGTCTAAACATGCTACTCAAGATGGTGCTGCTCCAGGTCGCTTCAAGTTTGAAGATGTAAATAAGGATGGTAAAATCACTCCTGATGACCGTATTTTCCTCGGAAATCCAGTTCCTGATTTCACAGGTGGTTTGAACTTCACTGTAGGTTACAAAGCATTTGATCTTTCTGCTTACTTGTACACTTCTATCGGTAACGAAATCTGGAACCAGTCTCGTTGGTTTACTGACTTCTTCCAGACTTTTGAAGGTGCTGCTAAGTCTTCTAGATTGCTTCAGGCTTGGACTCCTCAAAACTTGGATGCAACTATCCCTGTAGTAGAGCGCGTGTCTAACTTCTCTAATGCGAACGTGGCCAACTCTCATTATGTGGAAGATGGATCTTACTTGAGATTGCAGAACTTGACTTTAGGTTATTCTGCTCCTGCTAGCGTATTGCAGAAGTTGAAGATGGAAAGATTGAGAGTTTTTGGTTCTGTGAACAACCTATTTACCTTAACAGGTTATGAAGGTCTGGATCCTGCAGTAGGTGGTAACGCCGACTTAACTTTCGGTGTTGACGTAGGTAACTACCCAGTAACTAGAGGTTGGACTTTCGGTCTTAACTTGAGCTTCTAAGCTCAAACAAATGATTTTGAATCGAGTTATAGCAACTATAATTGATTAAACAAATGAACAATTTCAAATTAAAAATCGGTGCCCTACTTGCATCCGGAGCGATGCTAGTAGCTGTGAGTTGTAGCGAGGAGTTTTTGGAAGTCCCGCCGGTTGGTCAATTGGCTGAAGCCCAGCTTTCTTCTTTAGCTGGTCTAGATGCATCGTTGATCGCGGCCTACTCCCAAGTAAACGGACGTGGCAACAGATTAGGATCTCCATCCAACTGGGTGTGGGGTAGTATTAGAGGGGGAGAGGCCAATAAAGGCACTGACCCAGGTGACTTTACGACAATCAACCCAATTCAGCGTTTTGAAAACAACGCGGCTGGTGGTGATATCGGAGCAAAGTACAACGTAGCTTACGAAGGTATTGCTAGAGCAAATAACGTATTGCGATTATTGACTAAGGCAGGAACTACTGTAACTGCTGCAGATAAGGATCGTCTTTCTGCTCAATCTAGATTCTTGAGAGCTCACTTCTACTTCGAGCTTGCTCGTGACTACGATAAGACTCCTTATGTGGACGAAACTGTAGATTACGGTAGCGGTCTAGAAAAAGTAAAGAATGACAAATCGCTTTGGCCATTTATCATCGCGGATTTGGAATTTGCGATCTCTAAGCTTCCTGCAACTCAGCCTCAAGTAGGTCGAGTGAACGTATGGGCTGCGAAGTCTTACTTGGCTAAAGTGTACATGTACACCAAGGAGTTTACCAAAGCAAAAGCATTGTTTGACGATGTAATTGCAAATGGTGTAACCTCCAATGGTTTGAAGTACAACTTGGTTCCTTACTACGATGACATGTTCCGTGGCAAGAACGATAACCACCAGGAATCTATCTGGGCTTATCAGTCTGCTGCAGGTACTGGCTCTGTAAACAACGCCAACCCTGAGTTTGACTTGAACTTCCCTTACAACACCGGACCTGCTGGTCCAGGTAACTGCTGCGGATTCTTCCAGCCAAGCTTCACCTTCGTGAATGCATTTAGAACTGTAAATGGTCTTCCACTTTTGGATAAGACGTACAATACTGGTGCAAACCAAGTGAAGAACGATATGGACGTAGCTTCTGGAGCTTCTTTCACTCCTGATGCTGGCGAACTTGATCCTCGTTTGGACCACACTGTAGGTCGTAGAGGTATTCCTTATTTGGATTGGATGGATCACCCAGGTCAAGCTTGGATCCGTAACCAGCCAAACGCAGGTCCTTACTCTCCTAAGAAGTATGTATATGCGAAGTCTGAGCAAGGAACTTTCCAGGACAACTCTTCTTGGACTCCAGGTTATACCGGCATCAACTTTATGATTATCCGCTTTGCAGACGTGCTATTGCTAGCTGCTGAAGCTGAAATCGAAGTTGGTAGCTTGGAAAAAGCACGTGAGTATGTGAACAGAGTTCGTACTAGAGCAATCAATTCTGAAATTAAAAGAAGCAATGGTACTCCTGCTGCGAACTACAAGATCAGCACCTATACTGCTGCTTGGACAAGCAAAGATACTGCTAGACTAGCTGTACGTCACGAGCGTCTTCTAGAATTGGGTATGGAAGGTCACCGTTTCTATGATCTTCAGCGTTGGGGCACTGCTCAGGCTGAATTGGATTTCTACTTTGCTTACGATGGAGCTAAACTTTCTTCTGCCCTAGGTGGATCTAAGTACTCCGATAAGTTCAAGTGGGTTCCAATCCCTCAAGATCAAATTGACTTGGTAGGAAAAGACATCTTGATTCAAAATCCAGGTTTCTAATCCCTCTATACAATACGAGTACAAAGAGAAGGTCGAAAGGCCTTCTCTTTTTTTTTGTTTACCATCCAATACTTTTTTTTCCAGTTGGGAAAATGTAATTTTCTACTTCTTATTCCCCCCTTTCTTGATGAGAATTCCATCCCTTCTTCTAGCTGTAGTACTTGGAGCGCATTTAGTATCTTGCCAACAGGAAAAAACCCTTTTTGAACTCAAATCTTCGGATGAGACGGGGATTTCTTTTTCCAATGAGATCGTAGAATCAGACAGCTTCAATATCCTCACCGACGAGTATATTTTTAATGGCGGGGGCGTGGCTACTGCTGATTTTGATCAGAATGGCCTTCCAGATCTTTTTTTTACAGGCAATCAAGTTGCCAACCGACTTTACCTGAATCAGGGCGAATTTTCATTTACTGATGTCTCCGAGGAGGCAGGGATTCTTGCAGCAGACAAGTGGTGTACCGGATCTGTTATCGTAGACATCAACCAAGACGGTTGGCCCGATATCTATGTGGCCACCGCCATGAAAAAAGGTCCTGGAGAGCGGAATAACTTGCTTTTCGTAAACCAAGGAAAAGATGCGCAAGGCAATATCAGCTTTAAAGAATTGGCTAGACAATACGGAATAGCCGATGCAGGTAATTCCATGGGGGCAGCATTTCTGGATTATGATTTGGATGGAGACCTGGATCTCTACGTGCTCAACAACGAGCAATTGGCAGCGAAGCCGACCAACTTTAGGGCCAAAGTGACCGATGGCTCAGCCATCAACAACGATTCCTTTTACCGAAATAATGGGAATGGAACCTTTACCAATGTCACCCTGGAAGCAGGTATCCGATACGAAGGATTTGGCTTGGGCTTGGCGATTGGCGATGTCAATAACGATGGCTGGCCAGATATCCACGTAAGCAACGATTACATCACCAACGACATTCTATACATCAATAACCAAAACGGAACATTCACCAATCAAACCAAGGATTTGCTGCGCCACCAAAGCCAATTCTCCATGGGCTCGGATATGTCCGATGTGAATAACGATGGGTTGCCTGATCTGATTACTATTGACATGCTCGGTGAGGATAGCTACCGCAAGAAAACCACCATCGGCAAAAACGTCTACCAAACCTACCTCAACAACGAGGAATTCGGTTACGAGTACCAGTACGTGCGCAACATGCTTCACATCAACAATGGACCTGGTGTCCCATTTAGTGAGGTAGGGATGTTTGCCGGGGTATATCAAACCGATTGGAGCTGGGCTCCATTGTTTGCAGATATAGACAACGATGGCAATCGGGATCTATTAATCACCAACGGGTTTCCCCGTGACATTACAGACAAGGACTTTGCCAACTACCGTGCAGATGTGGGTAGTATTGCCTCTACCCGGCAGCTCTTGGATTCTATTCCGATCGTAAAGATTCCAAACTATGCCTACAGGCACAAAGGCAACCTTGCTTTTGAAGATGTGGGCCAAGCTTGGGGATTGAGTCAACCTTCCTTCTCTAATGGAGCGGTGATCTTGGATTTGGACCTGGATGGAGATTTGGATTATGTGGTCAACAACATCAATGATCCGGCCTTTGTATTTGAGAACACCCTGAATCAACAGGATAAGAAGCCAAATTACCTTCGCATCAAATTACAAGGTCCAAAAAATAACGCAGATGGTCTAGGTGCTAAGGTTTGGGTAAAGTTTGGGAATGGAAAATTGGGTTACCAGGAGATGCAGGTCGTTCGTGGCTACATGTCTTCCACCGAACCTGTTCTTCATTTTGGCTTAGATTCTGCTGCTGTGGTGGATGAGGTCTTGGTAAAGTGGGCGGATGGAAAAGTCAGTTCCCAAAAGAAAGTTGCAGTCAATCAAATACTGAAAATTGCCTACGCCCAAGCAAATCCTGGAACTGCTACCCTTGCTTTAGCGGAGTTGGCTCAAGGAAATCAACTCTTTGCAGAGGTTTCTGATTCCTTAGGAATCAGCTATGTACATCAGGAGGTGGATAAAATCGATTACAATATCCAGCGTACAATTCCTCACAAACTATCCCAGTATGGGCCTACGCTTGCAGTGGGTGATTTGAATGGAGATGGGAGAGAGGATTTAGTTGTTGGCTCTTCTTCGGGATTTGCCCCAGTGTGGTACAGTCAAAACGGAAATGGATCCTTTACCCAAAAAAACCTGCTTCCGGCTGGAGAAGGCATCAGCCAAGAGGTGACGGGCGTGCTATTAGTAGATCTGGATAACGATGCAGACTTGGACTTGTACTTGCTATCAGGCAGTGCTGAATTTGTTCCTGGAGCTCCAGAATACCAGGATCGGGTATATTTCAACGATGGAAAGGGCAACTTTAAATTGGATCCCAGCTCTTCTATTGCCGTAGGAAATGGTTCGGTCGTACGTGGGGCAGACTTCGATGGTGATGGATTCGTGGATGTATTCGTAGGAGGGCGTGCGCCCATTGGGCAGTATCCGCTCCCTGAGAAGTCTTTCCTTTTGAAAAATGAGAAGGGCAAGTTGACCGATGTAACAAAAATCTGGATTCCTGAATTAGAAAATCGAGGAATGCTCACGGATGCGCTTTGGTCAGATGTGAATCGTGATGGAAAGGTAGATTTGGTTGTGGTAGGAGAGCTGATGCCGATTACGCTATTTCTGAATACTGGAAAGCGCTTTGAATTAGCCAAGGCAACTGGTCTGGAAGAATTCAGCGGTTGGTGGAATAGCATCATTTCTGCTGACTTGGATCAGGATGGAGACTCGGATTGGGTCGTGGGAAATATTGGTGCCAACAATCCGTATCATCCGGCTGCAGCCCGTCCTTACAAGGTATATGCAAAAGATTTTGACGCCAATGGCTCGGTAGACCCTGTCTCTTTTGCCTATTACAAATCCAAAATCGGGGGCGATTACCAGGCTTATCCTACGCATTTTTGGGATGATTTGATTGGACAGAGCCCGATGTTCAGACGAAAGTTTGATCGCTACAAATACTTTGCCCTGAGTACCGACCAGACCTTCTTCACGGAAGAGGAGAAGAAGGATGTGCGTGTGCTTACTGGAAATTACGATCGTTCTGCTTGGGTTGAGAATTTGGGGAACGGAAAGTTTGCCCTTCATGAATTGCCTTGGCAAGCACAGTTGGCGCCGATGAATGGAATGCTAGCAGAAGATGTCAACCAAGATGGATTCCTTGACCTAGTTCAAGTAGGAAATGATTACGGCAATGAAGTGTTTATTGGAAGGCTAGATGCCTCCGTAGGTTGGGTATTTCTTGGCGATGGCAAAGGAGGCTTTACCTCGATTCCTGCAAGAGAAAGCGGCTTTGTAGTTCCTGGGGATGCCAAGGCCTTGGTCAAACTCGCACGTGGTGGAGGGGAAGCCTTGTATATCGCATCGCAAAACAGATCCAAACTATTGGCTTTTTCGGCGAAACAGCAAGGAACAACTCTCTTGCAGGTGCCAGCAGATGCCATGGCAGTGGAGCTAGTCCTCTCCAACGGCAAAAAGCAACGGATCGACACGAGCTTTGGAGCGGGTTTTGGTTCCCAATCCAGCCGTACCATTCACCTGCCTTTAGGATTAAAATCAGCCACGAAAATCAACTACCGAGGAGAGTCAAGTTCCCTTCCTCTACCCAAGTAATTAACGGTATAATTCTCCCGGTTTGGCCTGGCAAATGTCGCCGATCAAATCTGAAATCTTGTCTGTCACATCTTCAAAATAGCGTCTTCCTTTTTCAGGAGACGCTTTTTTTGGATTCCCTATGCCGGTATCCTCGGATACCTCAGACCATTTGCGCTCGGCCCAGGCCCACTTTTCACGGATGCCACGAATCACTGATTTTTTCTCCGCTCCATCACCTGCTTCGGATAAGGGAGCTACCAGTTCTGGATGTAGGTATTGGATCAAGGATGTTTCCATTTCATCTGCATGATCACCACCTTCTTCAAAATAGACAGACTTGTCGAGCGCTTGAAACCAATTGCAGGTGAATAGGAGCATATCTGGGTATTTCAATCCCAATTCGCGTAGCATGGGTTGGAAGTTATTTCCTCCATGGCTATTCAAAATCAATAGTTTTTTGAGGCCTTGTCGCTGAAATACGTCAATCAGGTCCTGAAGAATCAACAATTGCGTACTCGGATTGAGGTTGAGGTCCAAGTAAATGTCCGACTGCCCGGTATTCACTCCAAAGGGGACAGTAGGAAGGACGACTACTTTATTGCCTTTTTCCCAAGCCTTTCGAGCGCCTTCTGCCGCAATGGCATCTGCTTCATAGACATCTGTGCCGTAGGGAAGGTGGTAATTGTGCGCCTCGGTGGCTCCCCAGGGCAATACGGCAAGCTCGTAGCGAAAAGTTTGGAGGGATTTCCAGCTGGCTTCTTTCAGGATGTAGGGTCTCATGGATTTCTTGGGAGTTTTGATAAAAGGAAGGGGTAAATTGGAGCAAAATTGATAATTTGTCTTCCAGATTCTAAAGTACAATCCATGTCGCAAAGAAGAAAGTTTATCAAGCAATCCTTGTTGGGCTCGGCCCTATTGATACCCGGGCTAGCTACCCTTGAAGCACAAGCAGCTCCTGCCAAAAAAGCAGCAGGAACCAAACCGATTATCCTTTCAACTTGGAATCATGGGATTCCTGCCAATGCGGATGCCTGGTCCAAATTGAAGGAAACGGGAAGTCTCTTGGATGCGGTTGAAGCAGGGGTTCGGAATACCGAGTTGGATATGGAAAACCTATCTGTAGGACTTCAAGGCTTGCCTGATCGGGAAGGGATTACTACCCTGGATGCCTCCATCATGCTTGGAGACGGGTCTTGTGGGTCAGTGGCTTTTGTCAGACAAGTCAAGCATCCTATTTCGCTCGCAAGAGCAGTGATGGAGAAAACCCCGCACGTGATGCTTGCAGGAGAGGGAGCGCGTCAGTTTGCCATAGCACAAGGCTTTCCGATGGAAAAAGAAAAATTAAGTCCCAAAGCGCAGGTAGAATACGATAAATGGAAAGTGACTAGCCAATACAAGCCGATTATCAATGTGGAAAATCATGACACTATCGGAATGATTGGATTGGATGCTTCAGGAAAATTGGCGGGAAGCTGCACTACGAGTGGCTTGGCTTACAAGATGCATGGAAGGATAGGAGATAGCCCGATCATTGGTGCTGGACTATTCGTTGACGATGAGGTAGGTGCTGCCACAGCGACTGGCTTGGGAGAATGCATCATCCGAATCTGCGGCAGTTTTTTAATTGTGGAGCTGATGCGTCAGGGGAGAAGTCCTCAAGAGGCCTGCGAAGAGGCGGTTCGTCGCTTGGTAGCCAAAAACAAAAATATCAAAGACATTCAAGCAGGCTTTTTGGCCATCAATAAAGATGGGGAAGTGGGAGCTTATGCAGTTCATCCGGGATTCAACTTTGCCCAGGCCACCGAGTCTGGCAATGTATTGATTGATGCGGCTAGTCATTTTAAGGCATGAGTATTCTTTTAGAAGCCCCCGTATTCAATTTGCAGGCTTCCTTGGAAGCCGCACAGCTGGGCATTGATCGCTTGGAATTGTGCTGCAATTTTCCCGAAGGGGGAGAAACACCCAGTGCAGGAATGCTCCGCTTCTTGAAGCGTGAAATCGACCTTCCCATTTTTGTGATGATTCGTCCTCGTGGAGGCAATTTTGTCTATTCCTCCAAGGAGTTGCTGGTCATGAAGCAGGACATTCAACTTTTAGGGGATTTGGGGGCAGATGGATTTGTATTTGGAGCATTAGATGTCCAGGGCTCGGTCAATGAATCGGCTTGTGAATCCTTGTTGCGAGCCGCTGAATCTAGACCTTGTACTTTTCACCGTGCATTTGATGCTGCGGCGGATCTTCCGGGTTCCTTGGAAAAAATCATCCAACTAGGCTTTCAGCGCGTACTCACTTCAGGAGGAGAAAATACCCTCACGGAAGGTTTGGATAAGGTAATGGCGCTTTTGGAGCAAGCCAAAGAGCGGATCATCATCCTTCCAGGTGGAGGGCTCAAGGCAGCTCATGTCTCTCGAATGAAGGAGTCAGGCTATCTGAAAGAGGTGCATGCCTCCTGCAAGTTGGCCAAGCCAGCGGACAATCAATTTGTCAAGCCAGGCCTTTCTTTTGCGGGAGCTCCCTTAGATTTCAGCCTAAATTTTGGCATCGACCCCCAACTGGTACACGAATTTAAATCTGTTCTCTAAGTCAACTATGCGCCTATCTTGGGGTCTTGTGTTTGTGGTAGTGTTGGGTTGGGCGTGTGAACCGATTTCAGAGCGAAAGCAGCCCCCTCCCAGTCTTTACCAACTTTCCCAATCAGATCTTAATCTTTCGGGGGAGCAATTGGCCAAGGGGTATTGTGCAGCGTGCCACTTGATGCCTGATCCCAAGGTATTGGATAAGAAGACATGGGTCACCCTGCTTCCCGATATGCGTAAGCGCATGGGCTTGTATTTGGAAGAGGATTTAGGGACAGCTCTACCCGAAGATGAAGGAGTACCTGAAGGCATTTATTCCAAGATTCCATACATCACCCGTGAAAACTGGGCAAAGCTAGAAGCTTTTTATTTGGAGAATGCTCCGGATACCCTGCTGCTGCAGGCCAAAAAAGAGATTCCCAAACTTGGAATTCCAGGTTTTAAGTTAGAAGTTCCAGAATTTAAAGGCATCCGTCCCAGTTTAACCACTTTACTGCGAATTCATCCACAGACGGGGGATTTGTGGGTAGGCCATCGCTTTCGTGCGCTTTACCGATTGGACTCAAAGAACAAGTTCAAGCAACTTGATTCCTTGCCCACACGAGTTGCTCCGGTAGACTTGATTTGGGATACTCCAAACTCCTTTGATTTGCTAGCAATGGGAAAGATGGATCCTTCCAACGATTCCATTGGCCTGTTGTCTACCTATTCATTGAATACAAAGCGCTGGGAAGAGACCCCTCGAATCGATCAGTTGATGCGTCCCATGGACATGGAAGTGGCGGATTGGAATGGAGATGGCAAGAAGGATTACGTGCTTTGTCAATTTGGGAATCACCTCGGCAAACTGAGTATTTTTTTAAGTAAGGGAGAAGGATTCACGGAAGTGATTTTGAAGCCAGATCCTGGAGCGAGGCGATCCATTGCAGTGGATTATGAGGGGGATGGGGACCTGGACTTGATGGTGCTATTTTCTCAGGCCAAAGAAGGGATTTCCCTCTTTGAAAATGTAGGGCAGGGGAAATTTAAGGAAAAGCAGCTTCTGGCATTTCATCCAGCTTTTGGATCCAGTGACTTTCGTTTTGAAGACATCAATGGAGATCGAAAGCCTGAACTTGTGCTGGTGAATGGGGACAATGCAGACCAAAGCCAAATTTTCAAACCCTATCATGGGCTGCGGATTTTTGAGCGAGATGACGAAGGAGAATACCAAGAAAGCTGGTTCTATCCCATGCATGGCGCGAGTGGCTTGGAGCTAGGAGACTTTGATCAAGACGGAAAAGTGGATGTGGTGACCATTGCCTTTTTCCCAGACCGAAAACAAATCTCCTTTCAAAATCTCATCTACTTCAAGCAATCCGCATCTGGAGACTTTCACCCACACATCTTGAAGGAGCAGTTGGCGGACAATTGGCTCACGCTGACCAAAGGGGATTTGGATTTGGATGGAGACGAGGATCTGGTGATCGGAACCTTTGCCTTTGATCAGTTGTACCAAGTGCCAAATAGCCCCTGGAAGCCCTTTGTGGTTTTGAGGAATACGCTGCGCTAAGGATTTACTTACTTGGATTGCTCTAATGCTCGCTCCACATCCTGGATGATATCCTCGTAATGCTCTAAGCCTACAGAAAGGCGAATCAACCCATCCGTGATGCCCACTTTTTGCCGCTCCTCAGGACTCAGCTTGCTGTGTGTAGTAGAGGCAGGATGGGTGACGATGCTGCGACTGTCTCCCAGGTTGGGTGTGATCGAAATCATCTGCAATTGGTCGATAAAGCGTTGCGCTCTGGCAAGTCCTCCTTTGACAGTCAAGGTAAGAACCCCTCCACCTGCTTTCATTTGTTTCAGAGCCAATGCATGCTGAGCATGGGAAGGGAGAAAAGGATAGTTGACCGCGTCGAGCTGGGCATTGCCTTCAAAGTAGCGGGCCACTTTTTCTGCATTCTCGCAGTGGCGATCCATGCGCAGCGCTAGGGTCTCCATGCTTTTGGATAGAATCCAGGCATTGAAAGGGGAAAGGGAGGGACCCGTATGACGGGTAAAAAAACGAACTTCGTTGATCAATTCTTTTTTTCCAAGAATCAAGCCGCCAAGTACTCTTCCTTGTCCATCGATGTATTTGGTGGCGCTATGGGTGACGAGATGGGTTCCCCATTTGGCTGGTTGCTGTAGGTACGGCGTAGCAAAGCAGTTGTCTACCACCAAAATAAGTCCATGTGCTGCCGCAAATTTACCTGCCCATTCGAGGTCAATAATTTCCAAACCCGGGTTGGAGGGAGTTTCTAGAAAAAGCATTTTCGTGTTGGGCTGCAGCAATTTGTCCCAATTTTGATAGTCGGAAATATCTCCATAAGTGGAGGTAATGCCCCATTTCGGAAATACACGGGTGAGTAGTTGGTGGGTGGAGCCAAACAAAGAACGGGAAGCCAAGATATGATCCCCTTGCTGCAGTAGGGAGGCGATACTGCCAAACATTGCCGCCATTCCTGAAGCAGTAGCAATGCCGTCTTCGGTGCCTTCGGCACTGCATACTTTCTCGATCAGGTCTGAGGAGTTGGGATTGGAGTAGCGGGAGTAGATATTGCCCTGAACCTCTTCGGCAAACATGGCTCGGGCTTCCTCGGCTGATTCAAATACAAAACTAGAGCTGAGGTAAAGCGCAGAAGAATGTTCGCGTTGGTTGGATCGCTCTTGGATGCGAATCGCATCCGTTTCAAAGTGTGACATCTTGGTTCGTTTAATAGGTAACTCAGGGAACTATTTCGAAAGAAATTTTCCAAGGCAGTGTACGAACTGAAAGAGGGGTAGGG
>JBJOOF010000040.1:0-6516 GCA_046051425.1 Bacteroidota bacterium | reverse complement strand
GTCGAGTTTGGCAGATTGGTACTGTAGCTCCGTTTGGAATTTCAATTTCTCCGTGCTGTATTGGTAACCCAATTCGGTTTCTTGGGTGAGGTAGTCGCTGAAGTAGACATTGGTGAGTAGGGTATCAAGTTCTTGGATGAACCCAAAATCCTCCTGATTCCGATTGTACACGCGCTGATCCGAATCGTTGGTTCGGTTTCCTATTTCGTATTCAATTTCCAATTGCCCGTTCTTGCCTATTTTTTCGGTGTAGGAAATGCCCGTTTCCCAGCGATTTCCTTGGCGTCCTCTGCTGGTCTGCTGGTTCAAGACCTCGCTTCGAGTTCCAGTTTGCTGATAGAATACTGAGGTAGCCATTCGCTCAGACTCGTCCTGGTTCCATCCTCTATGCAAGATGGATCTCCAAGTCAAGGACCTGCCGGGCTTGTTAAATTTTCGACTGACGATGAATCGGTTGAAAAAATCAAAGTCCTGGTAGTTTCCAGTTCGTTTGTTTTCTACCTGGTTGATGGGATTCGATTGGTCCGTTGTTTTACCAAAAAAGGAGGAGTTTTCTGTCTCCAGGTTAGCCGAAAATCTGGGGATGTAAAGAATCTTGGTTTTATCGTTGGGGGTGTATTCCAAACGGAGATTGGCCTGGTGTTCGTGGTTGGTCCGCAGGTCTTGGGCTTGTTCGGTGTAGGTCACATCCGATTGGTCCGAGGTCACGAAATCTCGCACCCGGTTGACCAGTCCTATGTTTTCATTCTTGGTGTACCCGTAGTTGCCGGTGATTTTGAAATGAGGGCCCCAGAGATCACTGTAGTTGAGGCCTAGGATGGAGGTGGTGACAATCCCTTCTTGAGGCCTGCCTTCGCCCTGGGATTGGGTAGCGGCATCACTGGAGTAGCTGAGTAGGTTGACATTGTTGGCCAGTCCCGTAAAGGTGAGCCGTTTATCCTCGTCGAAGGCGTTGATGCTGGCACCAGCGAGGTAGCGGTCCTGGTTGCCATAGCCGGCTGTGGTTTTTCCAAATTGCCCTTTGCGGCGGTTGGCTTTGGTGATAATGTTGATTGTTTTGAGTCGTTCTCCATCGTCAAAGCCACTGACCTGGGATTTCTCACTTTTCTGGTCAAAAATCTCGATGCTTTGAATGACTTCGGCGGGGAGGTTTTGAAGGGCTGCTCGCACATCCGTACCGAAGAAGGGTTTGCCATCCACGAGAATTTGGGCGATGTTTTCTCCTTGAGCCTGAAGTACGCCCCCTTCGGAGACTACGCCCGGCAATTTTTCAATCAGCACCTGTGCGCTGGCGTCCTTCATGGTGCGGAAGGCATCCGCATTGAAGAGGGTGGTATCGCTTTTTTGGGAGCCAGTGGCTCTTCTGGCGGCGACAATAATTTCAGATAAGGCCTGCTCTTCTTCTCGTATGGAGAGCGTTCCGAGTTGCAGGTCAGCTTGAATTTCTAGGGTTCTGAAAAGCGTCTGGTATCCGAGGTACTGTACTTTGAATAGGTAGATACCTTCTTTGATGGAGGTGATTTCAAACTGCCCATCTACTTCCGAAATGGTGCCAGCTACTTGGGTGGAATCAGACAGGCGAAGGAGTAGGACATTGGCGTAAGAAATGGGTTGGGATTTGCCCGCCTCAAGTAGGGTGCCCTTGAGACTGTAGGTTTGGGCCTGTATCCCTTTTATCGAAAAAAATAAGGCAATCGTAAGAAAAAGATATTTCATAGTTGGCGTGGGACAGAAGTGCTCTTGGAGTTCTTTCGATCCGCTACTTCTAATTACAAAGAAAGGAGTGAAAAGGTTTAGAATTTCCGGGTTTTGGCTGAGCGGTTGATTTTTCGGTTTAACGAGCATTACGACCCTTTTTTGAATTTCCATCCTTGTTTTGAGGCCAATTTTTCCATTTCCCGACAATTACTGTCTCAAAATATGTTTATTTTAAAAACATTTAAATGTTTATTAAAGTAACATTACTACATTAGCACCTGTAAACGAGACGCACATGAACGAATCCGCTTCCATTCGCATCACGACCAAGGCCCTGAATTCAGGCAATTGCCAGGTCAAGTTTTTTATTGAAGACGAAGAAAATCCCCAATACGGGTACTTGCTCTTGCACGAGACCAAGCCAGTAGGAGATATCTTAGAAGAGATCAAGGTCCGCATGGCCCGCAGAAGGGAAGCCTTGCTACAGGACAATCCTTTTTTATCCATTGTACCGAGTCAAGACGATCACCATTTTTACCTCTTTTCCGCATGAGTTACCTAGCCGCTAACCTTCGCTTTTTGCGAAAACTGAAAAACCTGACCCAAACCGAATTGGCAGAGCAGTTGGATGTGCAACGCACGATGATATCGGCGTATGAGGATGGGCGCTCTGAACCCAAACTTTCCACCTTGCTTATACTCTGCAATTTGCTGGGAGTAGGGGTAGAGGAATTGCTGTCCCACGACATCGAATCCAGAGGTCGAATGGCACTTCAGCCGCGAAACCTGCAGGTATTGACCATTGCTACCGACGATTCGGATCGGGAAAACATTACCTGGGTGGCACAGAAGGCTTCAGCAGGCTACCTCAATGGCTTTGCTGATCCAGAGTTTATGGAGACGCTACCGCAGTTTCACCTACCCAACCTGTCTAGACAAGCCACCTACCGAGCTTTTGAACTTGCCGGGGACTCCATGCTTCCTTTGGTGTCGGGTACGATTGTGATTGGTTCCTATGTAGATCAGTTGAAGGAAATCAAGAGCGGGAAAACCTACGTGTTGGTCACCCAAACAGAGGGAGTGGTCTACAAGCGGGTATTCAACTACCTGGAAGAAAATGGGAAACTCTATTTGGTATCCGACAACGAGGTCTACAAGCCCTACGAAGTTCGAGCTGAGGAGGTACTGGAAGTTTGGGAAGCCAAAGCCTTTATCAGTACGGATTTCCCTAATCCTGGCGATAAAAAGAAACCACTGAACCTGGAGGATTTGGGGGAGATGATTCGAGACATTCACGCCGACCTGAAGCGCATCACCGGATAATGAAGTTGTAATTCTAGTTCAAGATGGGATAAACGTTTCTAGGGAAACTTAGTTGGTGTCCAACAAACGGTCAAAGCCTGCTTTGATTTTGCCGACGGCATCTACCGAAGCATGGCTGTTGACCACGCCTTTGCCCAGTTCGTGCCAATAGCCATCTCCACATTCGATGTAGGCCCCTCGCTTAGTTCCGGGCGTTTCTTTGGCTTGTTCGTAACGGTAGTCGGGCAAAAAAACGAATTTCATTAAGTCAATGGCTCCTTCCCAGGAGATCTTTTTGGAAACATCCGACCGGAGGCAAACTGCCTCTCTGTTCGAGAAATGGATGGTCAAACTCAGATCTTGGATTACCTCTCGCTCAACTTTTCTGTACTGAATAGTCAGCGGAGCTTCTTTCTTTTCAAGTTCGTAAATGGCCTGAATTAGGTCCTGAGCCATCAGCTGCCATTCTTCCTGATTGGAAGGAATCTTCAATCCTTCACTTTTGCTTCCTTCCATGGGGGTCAAGGTAATTCCTCCCTCGTCTATCCCTTTTTTGGTCCAACGACTTGCCTGAAGGAGTTGCTTAATTGGCCCAATCCACACCGAGGGCACATTGCCTTGGTAGCGGTAATCATCTTCCAAACTAAATCCCTCGTCAAAAATTTCCTCTTCGGTGAGTTCCTCTCGATCGGTGTAGTGTAAGTCTAGTTGGGTACTCAATACACCTGTTGACCA
Source organism: Bacteroidota bacterium (assembly GCA_046051425.1). Classification (GTDB taxonomy): domain Bacteria; phylum Bacteroidota; class Bacteroidia; order Cytophagales; family Cyclobacteriaceae; genus Algoriphagus. The sequence continues at coordinate 2,781 of JBJOOF010000040.1, read as the reverse complement.
ATCCAAGGCAAGCCGAAATACATGGCTGTAGGGTGGAGGCAAGATGCCTGAATCGTATTCCAATACAAGTCCTGTGGTAGCGGGAGGTAAACTCATCGAGATAGCTTTTCACAAAAGTATGGTTTTTTAGGGATTTAACTGGTTATTTTGCCTTCCCATCCCGATCCCCCATGGAAGACTTACTCGACCACATCAGCCAAGAGATTTACAGCAACTCCTACGTTGTTGTAGATAATTTTGTAGACGAAGCTTTTCGAAAGGCCCTTTTGAAGGAGCAAACTGATTTATTGAATCAGGGTCAATTTACAAAAGCAGCCGTAGGAAAAGGGGATCAAAAGCAAGTGCGTGCTGAAATCCGAAGCGATGAGGTGCTCTGGATGGATGCCACAGCCTTGAGCCCTTTGCAAGCAATTTTTTGGGAAAAGGTAGCAGAAGTTCAGCAGGTGCTCAACCGCCGCTGTTTCCTGGGCTTAAAATCTTTTGAAGGACATTTTGCCCGATATCCGAAAGGATCTTTTTACAAGCGCCACCTGGATCAGTTTCATGCCGTGCCGCATCGCATTGTCACTATCATTCTTTATCTCAATGAATCCTGGACCGAAGCGGATGGAGGTCAGTTGCGCATGTATTTTCCGCAGGAAGACGGAAGCGAACGGGTAGAAGATGTCTTGCCCCTAGGCGGACGCATGGTGGTGTTTTTGAGTGAAGAGATCCCGCACGAGGTGCTGCCTACGCAAAAAGAGCGAATTTCGATAACAGGCTGGCTTCGAAATATCGACTAGCGCAAGCTGATTTCTATAGAAACAGCGGTTTTTCCCAAAACGAAAGCAGCCTTCTCGAAGGAGGGAGGTCCAAAGTAAACTTTGGGATTTTTGGAGAAGCCGAACTTTTCGGTAGGATACCCCACTGCATTGGTGCTCAACTTCCCATTGTTATCTAGATCATGAATCACGCCGATTGCATAAGTGCCAGCGGGAAGGTCAGTGAGTTTGAAGTTTGCTTTTCCACTCTTTGGAGAGAGCGAAATACTCCGAACTGCTTGTTTGATCTGGTCAGGGAATCCGCTAGGCTTGGAAAACACCAAGATGCGAATGCTCCCGGCATCACTACTCGCTCCGCTGATGGACACTTGAAGGTTTGTTTGATTGCTTTGTCCCAGCGTTTCCAACGCGAAAAAAAGGCTAACTAAAAGGAAGAAGTAGTTCATAGGGAAGCGGCTGTAGCGTGACGGTTGATCTTTCTAGTTGGGGTATACGCAAACGCCGCTTTAAAGTATATCTTTTTTGGAACTTCGTACTTTCCCAAGATTTGACCAAGGCCTGCTTCGATGGCAAGTCGCCTCTTTTCTTCGGCTGTTCCCTCCACATACAAGACCAATTGCTCTCCCAATCGGCTATCGTTTTCACCAAATAAAAAATAAGCGCATCCTGGGCAAGTTTCCTCGAGTAGAGGAGCAATTCGGCCTTCCAATTGTTCAGGGAAAAGTTTGATTCCTCCAGAATTTACCACAAAATCAGCTCTCCCTAACCAAGTGAATGTATTTTTTGACCGAAGTTCAATTGTGTCATTTGTCTGTATTTTTTCAGACCCACTCATAGGAGATTGGATCCAAAGGCAGTCCTGTTCATTGATTCCGATGGCCACTCCCGGTAGGGCTTGGTACACCAATTCACCTTCTCCAATCTTCGCTAATGCGATATGGGAGACCGTTTCGGTCATTCCAAAGGATTGCCAAGCTCGAATTCCCCGTTGAACCAGCTCCTGTTGGATTTTATGGGGTAAAGCGGCTCCTCCGATCAGTACATGAGGGATGGACTGGAGTAGTTTTCTGCTCTTTTCATCAGCCAAAGCCGCTTCCACCTGCAGAGGAACAAGCGCAACGAAGGTAAACTGCTCTTCCAGGCCTAGTAGGGGATTTGCACTTGGCTCCACCAAAGTGATTGGGCAATCCCAAACCATGGCGCGTACCAGCATCATTTTTCCTGCAATAAAGGCGGGATTTAGGCAGCAGAGCAGGTGCCCACTGGTAGTTGTACCGAAAAAGGTCCCAGTTGCTGCTGCGCTGGCTTCCATTTGGGTTCGGCTGAGGACTTGCAACTTGGGTGCTCCGGTAGATCCAGAGGTCTGTTGGGTGAATGTTTCCTGTCCTGCCAACCAATCTCGACAGAATGCAAAGGCTACCCGAGCAAATTCCGGAAGCTCCTCCAAGTTGGGGAGAGCCTGGCTAGTGCTGTATTGGTAAGACTGGTAGCGAAGTTGAAACATACGGGTGGTGGTGATGAGAAAGGAAACTGTATCCCTAACAAATTTCGTCAGCTTCGGTTAACTTGCACAAAAATGTGATTTTTAAATCAAACGATCATGATTAACTGGATTACAGCCAAGGAATACGAGGATATCACCTATAAAAAGTGTGATGGCGTCGCGCGGATTGCGTTTAACAGACCGGACGTTCGCAACGCATTTCGTCCAAAAACCACTGCTGAATTGTACGATGCCTTCTACGATGCACAGGAAGACACTTCCATTGGGGTCATTTTACTTTCAGGGGAAGGACCCTCGTCCAAAGATGGTAAATGGGCTTTTTGCTCCGGCGGAGACCAGCGCGCAAGAGGGCACCAGGGCTATGTGGGTGAGGATGGCTACCATCGGTTGAATATCTTGGAAGTACAGCGCCTCATTCGTTTTATGCCCAAGGTAGTGATCGCTGTTGTGCCAGGCTGGGCAGTAGGAGGAGGGCATAGCCTTCATGTCGTTTGTGACCTTACGCTTGCCAGTGCG
>JBJOOF010000039.1:0-4990 GCA_046051425.1 Bacteroidota bacterium | reverse complement strand
GTAGAGTTGATGGATAAAATCATCCTGGACTGCACCAAAGAAAGCATCGAGTACTCCAAAAACCGCTATTTCGTAGAGGGAGATCCTAAGGCGCTGTTGATGATCGAGTTTCGAGGAAAGACGCTGGAAGAAGCCATGGCAAAGGGAGAGGCCTTGGTGGCTGACTTGAAGGCCGCAGGTTATGGCTATGCCTATCCGATCATTGAACCAGAGAAAGTGGCTTCTGCCTGGGCTCTCCGGGCAGCAGGACTAGGTCTTCTTGGAAATATTCCTGGGGACCCCAAGGCGGTGGCCTGTATCGAAGATACAGCGGTGGATATCAGTGATTTGGCAGATTACATCGATGAGTTGGATGGGATTTTGGCAGGTTTTAATCAAAACCCTGTGCATTATGCCCATGCTGGTGCTGGTGAAATTCACATGCGCCCCATTCTTGATTTGAAAAAGGCAGAAGATGTGGAGGAGTTCTATCAGATTTCCCTTGCTTCCGCCCAATTGGTCAAAAAGTACCAAGGTTCCCTTTCTGGGGAGCATGGGGATGGACGGGTGCGTGCTGCCTTTATCCCGCTGATGGTAGGGGAAAAGAATTACGAACTCTTTCGCCGAATCAAATACACCTGGGATCCTAAAAACATTTTTAACCCAGGGAAAATTGTAGACGCTGCTCCGATGAACCAATTTCTTCGCTACGAGATTGGTATGCATACGCCGGAGCCAGAGACGGTATTTGATTTTTCAGCGGCTGGGGGAGTGCTAAGGTTAGCCGAGAAGTGCAACGGGTCTGGAGACTGTCGCAAGCTTCCGGGTTCAGGAGGCACCATGTGTCCTTCATTTATGGCTACACGCAACGAGCGCGATTCCGTACGTGGACGTGCGAATACGCTTCGTGAGTTTCTGACCCTAGATAAAAAAGAGAATGCCTTCGATCATCCGGAGATCAAGGAAGCCTTGGATTTGTGTTTGAGCTGCAAGGGATGTACAGCCGAGTGCCCTTCCAACGTGGACATGTCCAGCATGAAAGCCGAGTTTTTGTACCAATACCAAAAGACCCATGGGGTACCTTTGCGATCAAAAGCATTTGGCCACATCAATGAATTGAACAGATTGGGATCATTGGTGCCGATAGTTTCTAATTTCTTTTTAACCAATTCCCTCACAGGAGGGCTTTTGAAGGCCTTTTTGGGAGTAGCTCCCAATCGTAACCTACCAGAAATCAGTTCGGTGAGTTTACGTGCTTGGTATAAAAACAACTATGCCATCCTTCCTGCACCCGCCAAGATGATCAAGCCTGTGTATTTTTTTGTAGATGAGTTTACCAACTACAACGATACCCAAATCGGAATTAAGGCCATTTCCCTGCTCAAGAAGTTGGGCTATGAGGTCCTAGTAGTCGATCACGAGGAGAGTGGTCGCTCTGCACTATCCAAGGGATTACTGCTTAAAGCAAAAAAGCATGCCGAGGCCAATATCCGAGTGTTTGAAAAGTTGATTGATGGAAATGCCCCGTTGATCGGCTTGGAGCCTTCTGCGATTCTGAGTTTCCGCGACGAATATCCACGTATCGTAGGTCCTGAATGGGTGGAGGGAGCCAAGAAACTCAAGTTTCACGTGCAGTTGATCGATGAATTTTTGGGCAAGGAGGTTGCTGCAGGCAATATCAAGCCTGAAGAGTTTACCACGCGTGCGGAAAAAATCAAGTTGCACGGGCACTGCCATCAGAAGGCACTTTCTGCGCTTTCTTGGACACAAAAGATCCTCTCTCTTCCAGTCAATTATGTGGTAGAAACTATTCCAAGTGGCTGCTGCGGAATGGCCGGTTCTTTTGGCTATGAGGCTGAGCATTACGAGGTTTCCCAGCAAATTGGGGAGCTGGTCTTGTTTCCAGCGGTAAGGAAGGCTGAGGTAGATACGCTGATCGCTGCGCCAGGGACCTCTTGTAGGCACCAGATTGCAGACGGTACAGGAAGAAAAGCCTTGCATCCCATTGAAATCTTGTGGAATGCATTGAAGCGCTAAGCGAAATAAGGCCGTTCTCTACCAGCTACAAGTTTACTTCCATGACAATGTCTGTCAATAAATCGAATCCCAAAAGGGATTGATTGATGGGTTTCCTATCTTCGAATTGAAATTTTTCCCAATGGCAAAACCCTTTTTACTCTACAGATCTTCAGCAGGTTCGGGGAAGACATATACCCTCACTTTGGAATACCTCAAGTTGGCCTTGAGAAATCCACAATCCGGATTCCGACAGATTCTGGCCGTGACCTTCACCAACAAGGCCACACAGGAGATGAAGGAGCGAATTGTGGAGGAATTGGAGCGATTGAGTCAAGGGGTCAATCCAACTGAATTCTTGGATAAGGAATTAATGGATCAGTTGGGTTTGGATGCGCAGCAATTGATGGATCGAGCGAGAGCGACGCTCCTTCATGTGCTACACGGGTATGGTCATTTTGCGGTGAGCACCATCGATTCCTTTTTTCAAAAGGTAATCCGCTCTTTTGCCAGAGAAATGGATCTACAAGCCAAGTTTGACTTGGAAATGGATACCGATGCGGTCTTGGATAAGTTGGTGGACCGAATCGTGGAAAAGGTGGCTGAGGATCCGGCGCTACGCAATTGGTTGATAGATTATGCCGAGGAGCAATTGTTGGACGGGAAATCCTGGGACATACGTGTAGGAATCAAGGGACTTGGAAAGGAGATTTTTCAAGAACGATTCAAGGCATTTCGAGCGATTTTTCAAGAAAGTGTGGGACAGGAAGGGTTTTTGCCCGAGCTCAAGGCACAGATTTCTCGTGTTCGTGTGGAATTGATTGCGGAGGGTAAAATTCAAGCCCAGAAGGCAGAGGATATTCGAGTCCAATTTGGATTGGAATGGACTGATTTCAAGGGGGGGAGCAGAAGCTTCGCTAAAAAATTCGGAAGCTTGGGTGATCCCAAGATGCCTTTTCCAGAACTTACAGCTATCATGTTGCGGGATTTGCCCGAGGTGAGCAATTGGTTTGTCAACAAATCTCCGCAAGAAGCGGCAATCTGCAGTGCTTTTGGAGCAGGATTGGGGGATTTGCTTTTTTCCTGGCCTGAAAAATTGAAGGTTTGGAATACGTTTACCTCGCTTCAGAAGAACCTCAATGCCTTTGGGGTTTTCCGTAACCTACTATTGGAATTACGGGACCTGAAAGATGAGGAGGGGATTTTATTGATTTCAGACGTGAATGATTTTTTGGCTGAAATTACTCGGGAAAATGAAGCTCCCTTTTTGTATGAAAAAATTGGAAACCAGTACCAACACTTTTTGATCGACGAGTTTCAAGACACCTCCGAATTTCAGTGGTCGAGTTTCAAGCCCTTATTGGAAAACTCCTTGGCTTCTGGAAACACCAATTTGTTGGTAGGCGATGTCAAGCAATCGATCTACCGTTGGCGAGGAGGAAAATTAGAGCTTTTGCTCTCCGAAGTGCAAGAGCAGATTCATCCTGATTTTGTGGAAGTAAAGAATCTCAGCGTCAACTACCGCAGTTTGCCTGGCATCATTGCTTTTAACAATGCCGTCTTCCAGCAATTACCTGCCTGGATGGAGCGGGGCATGGAGAGTCACTACGAGTTGGATCCTGAAAACAAATTGTCGCTTGCCTTTGAAGGCGTAGCACAGGAGGTTCCTAAAAAGAAAAAGGATGCCGCATTTCAAGGTAAAATTCATGTAGAATTTGCCGAAAAAAGTAGTTCAGAAAAGCCCCAGGAAGATGACAACGAAGAGGAGGAAGGCGTAGAACTAGGCGTGTTGGAAAAGCTTCCCGACCTAGTGATGCAATTGCAGGATCAGGGCTATGCCTTGCGAGACATTGCCTTTTTGGTACGTACAAATGGACAGGGAGCTATTTTGGCCGATCGATTGATGGAGGTGCAGCGGGAACAAGTAGGAACAGATTACCGCTTTGATGTGCTCTCTGAAGAGTCATTGTTTATCGATAAATCCATTGCGGTCAAATGCGTGGTTGGATTTTTGACCTACCTAAGTGACCCTTCTGACCGAGTGGCGCTAAAAACCCTTTGGCAATACTATGCCTTGGTGCATGACATTTCCTTGAGCCACGAGTTGTTTTTTGTCAGAGGCTTACCCTCTGAATTACAAGAAAAGGAAAAGGAATTATTGGCTAGACAAGCTAGTTTCCAACAGATGCCCTTAATGGAATTGGTAGAGCAGGGGCTTACTTTTTTGGGTTTGACGCAAAAGCAACAGGATCTCAGTTACGTTTCTGGATTTAAGGAAGCGGTGTTTGACTATGTGAAAAAGAATCGGGCGGACCTACTTGGCTTTTTGGATTGGTGGGAGTTGAACAAGAAGAAGCGTACCGTAAAAATCCCTGAGGACCACGATGCGATGCGAATTTTGACCATTCACAAGTCCAAAGGACTTCAATTCAAAGTGGTCATCATGCCCTTTTTGGATTGGGGAATTGTCTCTTCAGGACTTCAAGCACCCGTGTTGTGGGCTCCATTTGATACCGAAACCGGTGTACAGACAGTGGTTCCTTTGACACATCAATCACTCTTGAAAAACAGCCATTTCTCTGGTGCCTACGATGAGGAAGTTCGCTTGTCCTATTTGGACTCGCTCAACATGCTCTATGTGGCCTTTACGCGTGCCGAAGAAGCCCTTTTTGGTTTTGGAACCTATTCGATCTCAAAAAGTAAAAAAGAAATTTCCCCTACCCGTACCGGAAACCTCCTGTATTCCTTGTTTTCGGGAGGGTTCAAATTCTTGGAAGACTCAAGCTCCTCTTGGAATCCAGATACCTTGACTTTTGCGTGGGGAGATTGGCCTAAAGCCGAGAAACCGGAGAAGGTGGAAGTATCAGCAGTTCCTTCTCTTCGCTGGGACTGCATGGATTGGAAATCTAAGTTGCAAACCAAGGCCTATCCTTGGGATTTTTCGCCTGAGGGCATTAGGGCGCGGGAGCAACGGGATTTCGGGGTGATTGTCCAC
>JBJOOF010000038.1:0-9486 GCA_046051425.1 Bacteroidota bacterium | reverse complement strand
CCGCGGATTTTAGCAGAAAACTACCGCAGATCAAAAAGAATAAATCAGCGTCTTTTTCCTTTCGAATCTGCGTGAGAAAAATCACTCCTATTCGACGGTAAATGGACATGAATTGCCCCAGAGGGGCAATATGCGAATAGAAAAATTTGACCCCCTCACCGAATCCCTTGTAAAATAGGCTATATTCGTAGGAACACTTTTTTTAAACTCAATCATGGTTGCAAAAACTTTTGGAAGCGCCGTCTCCGGTGTGGACGCCAACCTCATCACCATCGAGGTCAATGTGGGCCAGGGCACCAACTTCTTTATGGTGGGACTGCCCGACTCCGCGGTCAAAGAATCTCAGCAGCGCGTGGAATCGGCTCTCAAGTACTTCGGCTACCGCATGCCTCGGCAGCGAGTTGTGGTCAACTTGGCACCTGCAGACCTACGCAAGGAAGGTTCCGCCTACGACCTCCCCATTGCCATGGGCATTCTTCAAGCCTCCGAACAGGTCAATTTCCCCAACCTCGACCAGTATGTGCTGATGGGGGAACTCTCACTAGACGGCAAACTTCGGCCCATCAAAGGGGTACTGCCCATCGCGATCGAAGCCCGGAAGCGGGGTTTCAAGGGATTTATCCTTCCCCTTGAAAATGCCAAGGAGGCCTCCATTGTGAATAGCCTAGACATCATCGGCGTTGAAACGCTAGATCAGGCTTCGGACTTTTTGCAGGGGCACATCCAGATCGAACCGCTTGTAACCGACACACGAGAGATTTTTAACCAGGGCATCGATGCCCCCGAGTTTGACTTTGCCGATGTGCAAGGCCAGGAAAACATCAAGCGTGCCATGGAGATTGCGGCGGCCGGAGGACACAATGTGATCATGATTGGCCCTCCAGGGGCTGGAAAAACCATGTTGGCCAAGCGCCTGCCCTCCATCCTTCCTCCATTGAGTTTGCAAGAAGCCTTGGAAGCCACCAAGATCCACTCCGTAGCAGGCAGACTCGGCAAGCATGCCTCCCTTCTCGCCCAGCGCCCTTTTCGGAGCCCACACCACACCATTTCGGATGTAGCCTTGGTCGGTGGAGGAGGCAATCCCCAGCCAGGGGAAATTTCCTTGGCCCACCACGGAGTTTTGTTTTTGGATGAGCTCCCCGAATTCAAGCGCACCGTGCTGGAAGTGATGCGGCAGCCCCTGGAAGAGCGCAAGGTCACCATCAGCCGGGCCAAGGTGTCGGTGGACTTCCCGGCCAACTTTATGCTGATCGCCAGTATGAATCCCTGCCCCTGTGGCTACTACAACCACCCCGAAAAAGAATGCGTCTGTGGGCCGGGCATCGTACAGCGCTACTTGAATAAGGTAAGTGGGCCCTTGCTCGACCGCATTGACCTGCACGTAGAAGTCACTCCGGTCAAATTTGAAGAGATGACCTCCACCCGCAAAAGTGAGTCGAGCAGAGACATTCGGGAGCGGGTGATCAAGGGGCGGGAACGGCAAAAAATCCGATTTGAATCTAATCCAGAAGTGTCTTGCAATGCGATGATGCCTTCCCACCAGGTCAAGCAGGTTTGTCAGATCTCTGAGGCCGGCAAAACCCTTCTCAAAACCGCCATGGAGCGCCTAGGCCTCTCGGCTCGCGCCTACGACCGCATCTTAAAAGTAGCCCGCACCATTGCAGATATTGCCGAGAGCGAAGACATCCGCGTGGAGCACCTCGCCGAAGCCATCCAATACCGCAGCCTCGACCGAGAAGGCTGGGCAGGGTAGAAAACAAAAAAGCCCTCCGTTATTCACGAAGGGCTTTCAATAAATAAAGTAGGATTAGATTCTATTTTTAAAGCAACAAACTAAATTAACGTTTGAAGTTCAAGAAAGTAAGCTGTCAACAGTGGACCGCCTGCAGACCGTGGTCTGTCAACCGTTGACTGCATTAAATATCAAACTTAATCCCCTGCGCCAGCGGCAGCTGCGTGGAGTAGTTGATCGTGTTGGTTTGGCGTCTCATGTAGGCTTTCCAAGAATCGGATCCAGACTCACGTCCTCCGCCAGTTTCTTTTTCTCCTCCAAAGGCTCCACCAATCTCCGCTCCTGAGGTGCCAATGTTCACATTGGCGATACCACAATCCGATCCAGACACCGCAAGGAAGGCTTCCGCTTCCCGCATGTTGGTGGTCATGATCGCTGAGGAAAGTCCCTGAGGAACTCCATTTTGCAAGGCAATCGCCTCCGGAAAGATACTGTACTTGATCAAATACAAGATGGGAGCAAAGGTCTCGTGCTGCACGATTTCGAAGTGGTTTTCGGCTTCATAGATAGCTGGCTTCACGTAGCAGCCCGACTCATAGCCTGCTCCTGTGAGCACTCCTCCTTCTACAACCACTTTTCCTCCAGCCGCTTTTACCTGTGCGATCGCTGCCAAATACTGCTCTACCGCCTGCACATCGATCAACGGTCCTACATGGTTTTTCTCATCCAAAGGATTGCCGATAACTAACTTGCCAAAAGCGGATGCGAGTCTGTTTTTCACCGCATCGTATACGTTCTCCTGCACAATCAGGCGACGAGTGGTAGTGCAGCGCTGTCCTGCCGTACCCACTGCCCCAAACAAGGCTCCACGGATGGCGATCTCTAGGTCGGCATTTTCGGTGATGATGATGGCATTGTTGCCACCCAACTCCAGCAAGGATCTTCCCAAGCGTTCACCCACTGCCTTGCCCACCTGCTTACCCATGCGGGTGGAGCCTGTGGCAGATACCAAAGGAATCCGTGCATCTTGGGACAGCAAGGCACCGATGCTGGCATCACCAACGATCAAGTTGGAAATCCCTTCAGGAAATCCATGCTTGGCAAAAATCTTTCCTACAATATGCTGGCAGGCAATGGCTGAAAGCGGAGCTTTTTCCGAAGGCTTCCACAAACACACATCTCCACACACCCAGGCCAAGGCGGTGTTCCAAGCCCAAACGGCTACCGGGAAGTTGAAGGCCGAAATAATGCCCACCACCCCAAGTGCATGCCACTGCTCATACATGCGGTGACCGGGACGCTCAGAGTGCATGGTCAAGCCATACAGCTGTCGGGATAGACCCACAGCAAAATCACAGATGTCAATCATCTCCTGTACCTCGCCCAAACCTTCTTGGTAGGATTTGCCCATCTCATAAGAGACGAGCTTACCCAAGTCGGCTTTTACTTCGCGAAGGGCATTGCCAATCTCACGAACGATCTCTCCACGCTGAGGAGCAGGTACCAACCTCCACGATTCAAATGCCACCTGCGCTTGAGTTACCACGGCTTCGTAGGTTTCCTCAGTAGCTAGCTGCACAGAAGCAATTTTTTTGCCATCGGCAGGAGAAAAGGAAGCAAGGGAAGCAGCGCCCGAATCAAGCCAGTTGAGGCCAGTGGAAGAACCCAAATTGGATTCGTGGATGCCAAGATTTTTTAAGGACTGCTGAATGCCAAATGAATCGTTCATGGGGGAGGTGTCTAATGATTATGTAAAGTTAAAATTTTGCAGCCCACTCTCCTGCTACTTTCTAAAAATTCTAAGTGGATTGTACTTGGAAAAAGAGGAGGCAAATTTTTGAGCGGGATGGATTTTATAAACCAGCACGAAGCGGTAGTTACCGGTATACACTTCTTGGGTCAGGTTGCCAAAAGTCGGAAGGATCAGATTTTTATGGATGTAGTTGACATTCATCCCAAACCGAGGCCCATTGTATCCCAGATAAACACGGGCATGGTAGCCCCAACCCAGTTTCCAATTTCCCTGCTCCCTAAGCGGGTCTTGATTCCAAGCGGTACCCAGACCTAGATTTCCAGTAAAACTTCCTGTGGCAAAAAATCCTTTCCCAAACACAAGGGTGCCAAGCATCCCTACATTGGGACCCAATTGCAGAAAATCCGCTTGTTGGAAATTCTGCCTTGGCGCAAGCTGCGAAGGTAAAATCAAAGAATCCCCAGCAATCTGTACTCGGTAGGCCTCAAAACCAATCACTGGTGAAAAAGCTGACTTTTTCTGGATTGCCGATTGGTGCACTGTTGCAGCCATGGAGATTTGATCTCCCTTAAAAATATAATTGGCATGAATCCCCACTTTGAGTACATCCAAGTCTGGACGCAGGTAACCTTGTGCCTTGCCGATTCCACCTGGAATGCGGTACCCTTTGTAAAACTGCCCGAAAAAATCGATAACCCAGTTTTTTGGATAAATATGCCCCTGAAGATCAAAGAATCGAGGGAAATCAGGTTCTCGAGTTCGATTCAAAAAGCCCGGAGGGAAGCCCAGATTGAGTGTGAAATTTTGATAAGTAAATCCAATCCCTACATTCAATCCACTGTTGGGTTGGTAGCGCAGGTCCTCACTGGGGAAGTAAAGTGCCGTGAACTTGCGGGACAAATAGCTGCGCAGCACCAGAACTTCGGGATCTTCCGCTACATAGGAACTGTCCCAGCGGCTTTGAGCCGAGAGGATGCCTGAGCTCAGGAAAAAATAAAGAAAGAAGACGAGAAGGCTTCTACCCATGCTAGGCGATTGATTAGTAGCCTCAAAGGTAACCAAATTGCGGGAGCCCGAAGGCCCCTCAAAGTTCACAAAAATTGGTAATTTTGAACCGAGGCATCTTGCCTCCCCAAGAATTATACCATGGCTACCCAATCCTCTCCACTCCTGAACTTGAAAAGAAACCTCCAGCAGCGCTGGAAAATGATTCGATTCAATATGAGTGCCTCCAACAATCCCCTGTTTATAGGCTTCTACAGAAATTTCTACAATCCGAAAAAAGGTAGCCTGTCAGATTTTTTGAGTCAATACTCAAAGTCTAAACCGGGGAACTTTACGGTAGTGCAAATCGGCGCCAATGACGGCATCACACACGATCCCATCCACAAGTTTATCAAAAGAGACGATAAGAGTGGCAGAGATTGAAAATGCTTGCTTCCGTTTTCATCCAGATTGTTTTCCAAACCTTGTAGCTGATAGCAATTCCTCCTTATAAAAAATAGAATACGAAAAATTCTTCTAATTTTATAATCAATTCAATAATTTATTTTCATGAGTATTATTCATTATTATTCGATTTGTTGGAACGAAGAAAAACTACTTCCCTATGTTCTTGACTACTACGCACCTATCTGTGAAAAAATTGTCATCATGGATAATGAATCAGATGATGACTCTTCAGCAATTATCCGTTCTTATAAAAATGCAGAAGTCAGAACCTACTCAACTAACGGGGAGATAAGAGATGATATTTACCTGGAGATCAAAAACAATATCTGGAAAGAAAGTAGAGGTAAGGCTGATTGGGTGATTGTTTGCGATGTAGACGAAATATTATACCATCCGAACTTGATTACAAAATTGGATGTACTAAAAGAAAGAGGCATCAACATTATTAAACCTCATGGCTACGATATGTATGCAGAAGATTATCCTAAGAACAGTTTACTCGAAATAAAGACTGGCATAAAAGACAATAGGCTACTTGGAAAATGTATCATATTTAATCCAAATAGTATTGAAGAAATCAACTACAAAACAGGTTGCCATAAATGTTATCCTACAGGAAATCTTAAATTTTACAAGGAAGATGACATAAAGCTTCTTCACTACAAATGTCTTAATCTTAATTTTCTTTTGGGTCGCTTTGAATTGTTAAAAAATCGGCTGAGTCTATATAACATTGAAAATAAATTCGGAAAACATTACCTAGCTGAAAAAGAATTAATCAAAAAGAAGTATTTCAAAAATTTATCTAATTCTGAAGATGTTTTCAAACCAGCTCCAAGTGGTTTAAGAGGCTGGATTTATGATAAATTTTATAGGAAAAAGCGGTTGTAATCAAATGAAAATCTGAAGTGTTTCAAAAAAATAAGGTCTTAAAAATGACTGCAACAAATCAAAAAGTAACATTCGTATTAACCAGTTGCAAACGCTTTGATTTATTGGAGCAAACCTTGCGCAGCTTCTTAAAATACAACACTTATCCTATCGAAGAATACATAGTTATTGAAGATGGGCCTGAAATCGAAAAACTAACTCTTATCCTCAATAAATTTCCCGAGATAAAATTCAAAGGTTTATTTAACAACCCGCAACTTGGGCAACTTCGAAGCATTGATAGAGCATACAGCCATGTAAAAACGGATTTTATTTTTCATTGTGAGGATGATTGGCTGTTCTATAAATCCGGTTTTATCGAAAAATCATTTTCAGTTCTACTGGAAAACAAAAAAACGATAAATGTCTGGCTTCGGGAACAAAATGACACAAATAATCACCCCTTAGAACCGGATATCCACGAAACTACAGATGGAGTATTTTATAAATACTTGACAACTAATTTTCAAGGTGGATTTCATGGATTTACATTTAATCCAGGACTACGACGCACCAAAGATTATGAATTGATTAAACCTTATGCCAACTGGCCAGACGAAATTGATCTCAGTAATGAGTACTATCACAAACACCAATTTCGAGGGGTGATTTTGACAGATGGATATGTAAGGCATTTAGGAGATCATCGGAAAATCCGATTTGGGGTTAATGAAAAAGAATGGGTAAAGACAGCCAAAATCCAAATAAAAAAGACAGGGGCTTACCTTTGTGAACTGTTGGGGATTTAAACCTAAAAAAACTGATGAAATAGGGCCCAGTTCCAATTCACGGAAAATTTGTGGATTTGAATCTCTTAAAGTAAAGAAGCTGAAGCTCTTTTACCTTTAGTCCTTTATGAATGACCCATAGTGTCAAAAGACGCTCTCCAAGAAATCCCAAAATCCTTCTCTGATAACCTTTATAAGATTCTAAATCAGCCAAGCGCTCAAATCGAAATAAAACATCAAACCACCAAACCATAAATTCTTGATAGAGGGTTGATTTAAGGATAAACATATTATTGGCATAGAGCAATTTACCTTCGAGAACTAAATGCCATGTGGAAACAAATTCAGGATAGCTCTCTTGAAGAATCCCTTCTATCAGCTCAAGATCGAAGGGGGAATGGTACTTGTCGTAATGTTTTTTTATAGAATATTTAAAGATTCTAGCTCTCGGGAGAATAACATCGTTCTCTTCAAGAATAAGCTCGGCTTCATGCTGGCTAAGTATCCAATCGGTATATTTTTTAACGCTATTGACATAAATCAATGGATTAGGACCGCGTTGTAACTTAAAAGGATGAGTTAATAAAAATTTCAACTTATGATACCAAGGTTCACCTCGACTAGTAAAATATCTCCTGTAATGGCAAAACCCAGTAATTTCTTGGCTAGTATTTTTCCAAACCCAGTAAATCCCAGTCAATTCACTATAAAACTCATTTTTTTCAGAAATATGAATTCCAGTATCATCTTTTAATTGTGGGAAACTCATTTTCCCAAGACCATTTCCACAAAACAATGGTGCATAAAACCCTTCAAGCGGAAGTAATGGAGCAGACTTGTAATAAAGGATAAATAACTTTGCGGGTTCTAGCATTTCTATTGTCTTTTTTTGATCTAAAGAATGAAATATAAACCTCGATTCGAATTAAATCTTATCCAACCCCTTCCAAAACTTCAAAAAATAGTACTTCAGTGGATTGCTGTACTTGAGTTGCTTCCAAGGGCGACTGGCATGGGGACGATGCCAAACGGGCGCGTGCATGAGCACTGTGTTTTTGAATCCTAGCTCCACCGATTTCTTGGAAATAAAGGTGTCGTACCAGTCTTTCGCCTCATCCAATCCCTTAAAATCGTAGGCTTGTAAAAATGCTGGAGAGAATAAGGTACAGCAAAAACTCAAGCTTCGCTGGGTGGCGATCACCGGCTCCTTGACCCCTTTAAATTTGAGGTAGGGGAAATTAACCAACCCTTTTTCATCCACAGTAACCGATCCAATCAAGCCCGAGGTAGGATCGGCAGTCAACTGTTCCAAAAGTATTTCAATGGTTTTAGGCGTCACCACCACATCCGATTCCACCACCAAAAGCGGAATCCCTGCCTCCACAGCTTGCTGCTGGGCCAGTTGCAGCACCAACTTGTAGTTGGGCGAAGGATGATCCGTCAAGTCCTCAATGTGGATCAACTCGTAACCAATCTCCTCCCGGTGCTTTTCCAAGCTATCCTTGGTTTCCGCGGTACTGAAGTCGTTAAAGATGACATGCTTCACCTTCACCGAAGAAGCAGCAATCGCCCGCGCAGTATCCAGCGTGGTTTCGATGGCATTTTTTACGGGAGTGATGACAAGTACCTGAGCCATGGGCTGGAGGGTTGTGAAGGTGGGTAAATTAGAACTCCCTGCTCAGTCGGCCTTGACGCTGCTGAGCAGGGAGAAAGGAG
Organism: Bacteroidota bacterium; assembly: GCA_046051425.1. Classification (GTDB taxonomy): domain Bacteria; phylum Bacteroidota; class Bacteroidia; order Cytophagales; family Cyclobacteriaceae; genus Algoriphagus. The sequence continues at coordinate 1,175 of JBJOOF010000038.1, read as the reverse complement.
GCTTAAGCCAGCTCTCCCAAGGCTTTTTTCAAGCGCTTCATCGCTTCAATCAAGTCTGCTTCAGAGGCTGCATAAGAAATGCGCACGCAGTTGTCCGCTCCAAAAGCAGAACCCGTCACTAGAGAAACGTTGGCAATGGCAAGCAAGTAAATACAAAGCTCATCCGCATTGTTTACCTGATGTCCATGGGCTGACTTTCCAAAGAAGGCAGTGACATCTGGGAAGAAGTAAAATGCGCCCTCAGGAACGTGTGTCTTGATGCCTGGGATGTCTCTCAACAAGCCCAATACCAAGTCACGGCGCTTCAAGTACTGAACAGCCATTTCTTGAGAAGGGGCTTGATCTCCTGCGATACCAGCCAAAGCCGCACGCTGGGCGATACCCGTATTGCCTGAGGTAAATTGTCCCTGCATTTTTTCTACAGCCTTGGACACCTCCAAAGGAGCACAGATGTACCCCACTCTCCAGCCCGTCATGGCATATCCTTTGGAAAATCCATTCACTGTAATGGTGCGTTCAAACATGCCCGGTAGCGAAGCAATGCTGAAATTTTTACCCATGAAATTGATCAGTTCATAAATCTCATCTGCAATGACCATCACTCCCTCGTGCTTTTTGACCACGTTGGCAATGGCTTCCAATTCTTGCTGGGAGAATACTGATCCGGTTGGGTTGCAAGGAGAGGAATAAATGACTGCTTTTGTTTTGGAAGTAATTGCAGCTTCCAACTGTGCAGCTGAAGCTTTAAAATTGTTTTCAAGTGTGCCTTCAATCAATACAGGCACGCCTCCACACAACTTGATGATATCGGCATAGCTCACCCAATACGGTGAAAAAATAACTACCTCGTCCCCTTCATTGAGCAAGCACATGAAGGTATTGGCAATGGAATGTTTTGCGCCCACGGAAACCACAATGTGTTCCGCTTTCGCTTCTTGGATATTGTTTTCTTCTCGTAGCTTTTTGGCAATGGCTTCACGCAAATCCTGGTAGCCCGATACGGGAGGATAAGAAAAATATTTCCCCTCATCGATCGCGTCTTTGGCAGCCTGCTGAATGTGCTTTGGCGTCTTGAAATCAGGTTCTCCCAAGCTCAAACTGATGATATCAATTCCTTGAGCTTTAAGTTCTCTGGCTTTTTTTGCCATGGCCAAGGTGGCCGACTCTTCCATTTG
>JBJOOF010000037.1:0-3546 GCA_046051425.1 Bacteroidota bacterium | reverse complement strand
CAACTTGCAGAACAGTTGGTAAACTTGACTGTAAAAGAAGTAAAGGAATTGACAGACATCCTTAAGGATCAGTACGGCATCGAGCCTGCTGCAGCTGGTGCTGTAGTAGTAGCTGCTGCTGGCGGTGGAGGATCTGATGCTCCTGCTGCAGAAGAAAAAACTTCTTTCGATGTTATCTTGAAATCAGCTGGTGCTCAGAAACTTGCTGTCGTTAAATTGGTGAAGGACTTGACTGGCTTGGGCTTGAAAGAAGCTAAAGACCTAGTTGATGCTGCTCCTAAGCCAGTTAAAGAAGGCGTTGCTAAGGACGAAGCTGATGCGTTGAAAAAGTCTCTTGAAGAGGCTGGCGCTGAAGTAGAGATCAAGTAATTTGCTCATCTCTGTCCAAAACGGATAGAGATTGGCTCGAAGACCTGACTAATTTAGTCAGGTCTTTTCCTGTTTATGCAGGGGTTTAAAATTGCATTATTTTAAGCGAAAATAGTAGCTTTCTAATATTTAATTTCACTATTAAACTATACACTACCTTGGCTATCAAGAATCAAACCGCAAGGAAAAGTTTCTCCTCCATTAAGGTGGTCAAAGACTATCCGGATTTTCTAGATATTCAGCTGCAGTCATTCAAAGACTTCTTCCAGTTGGATACTCCTGCAGAAAAGCGTCGGGCTGACGGGTTATTTAAAGTTTTTGCTGAAAATTTCCCAATCAGTGATTCCAGAGAGAACTTCACTTTGGAATTTATCGACTATGCAGTAGATCCACCTAAATACAGCGTGGAAGAATGCATCGACCGTGGATTGACCTACTCCGTTCCCCTCAAAGCAAAATTAAGATTGCTTTGCCACGATGAGGACAATGAAGATTTTGAAACCATCGAGCAGGAGGTTTTCTTAGGAAACCTGCCTTACATGACGGAAAAAGGTTCCTTCGTCATCAATGGAGCTGAGCGTGTAATTGTTTCCCAGCTGCACCGCTCTCCGGGGGTTTTCTTTGCACAAAGCAAGCACACCAACGGTACCAAGCTGTATTCAGCTCGAATCATTCCTATCAAAGGATCTTGGATTGAATTTGCTACGGACATCAACAATGTCATGTATGCCTACATCGATCGTAAGAAAAAATTCCCAGTTACGACTCTACTTAGAGCCATAGGTTATGGTTCTGATAAAGATATATTGGATCTCTTCGGACTTTCTGAAGAGGTTTCCGCTACCAAAACAGCCCTCAAGAAAGCTGCAGGCCGTAAGCTTGCTGCTCGTGTATTGAGAACATGGGTAGAGGATTTCGTAGATGAAGATACAGGTGAAGTGGTATCCATCGACCGAAACGAAGTGTTGTTGGAAAGAGATACCATCCTAACGGATTCAGACATTGAAATGATCCTTGATTCAGGATCAAAATCCATCATCCTTCACCGGGAAGATGTGAACGTGGCTGACTTCTCCATCATCTACAACACGCTACAAAAAGATAATTCCAACTCTGAAAAAGAAGCGGTAGAAGTAATTTACCGTCAACTTCGAAATACAGAAGCTCCTGATGAAGCGACTGCCCGTGAAGTGATTCAAAGTTTGTTCTTCTCGGACAAGCGTTACGACTTGGGCGAAGTTGGAAGATACAGAATCAACAAAAAATTGGGCTTGAGCATTGAGCCTGAAAAAATTGTATTGACCAAAGAAGATATCATCTCCATCGTGAAGTACTTGATCGGTTTGATCAACTCTAGAGCGGTAGTCGATGATATTGACCACTTGTCCAACCGTCGCGTACGTACTGTAGGCGAACAGTTGTACAGCCAGTTTGGAGTAGGTTTGGCTAGAATGGCTAGAACCATCCGTGAGCGAATGAACGTACGTGACAACGAAGATTTCAAGCCAGTGGACTTGATCAACGCACGTACCCTTTCTTCTGTAATCAACTCCTTCTTCGGTACCAACCAACTTTCTCAGTTCATGGACCAGACTAACCCTCTGGCTGAATTGACGCACAAGAGAAGATTGTCAGCTTTAGGTCCAGGAGGTCTTTCTAGAGAAAGAGCTGGATTTGAAGTTCGAGATGTTCACTACACGCACTACGGTCGTTTGTGTACCATCGAAACTCCTGAAGGTCCAAACATTGGATTGATTTCCTCTCTTTGTGTGCATGCTAAAGTAAACTCCATGGGCTTCTTGGAAACCCCTTACCGCAAGGTGGACAATGGAAAAGTAAGCATGAAGTCGGAAGACATTGTCTTCTTGACCGCTGAAGAAGAAGATAACCACAACATCGCTCAGGCGAATGCGACTTTGGATGACAAAGGACGTTTCTTGAACGAAAAAGTGAAGGCACGTTTTGAAGGAGACTTCCCTGTGCTTGAGCCTAGCGAAATTTCCTACATGGACGTTGCTCCAAACCAGATTGTTTCGGTTGCGGCTTCCTTGATTCCTTTCTTGGAGCACGATGATGCAAACAGAGCCCTAATGGGATCTAACATGCAGCGTCAGGCAGTTCCTTTGTTGAAGCCAGAAGCGCCAATTGTAGGTACTGGTTTGGAAAGCAAAGCTGCTATTGATTCAAGAGCACTCCTTATTGCTGAGGCAGACGGAGTAGTAGAATACGTAGATGCGAAGAAAATCACCATCAAGTATGACTTGACGTCAGACGATTTGTTGGTGAACTTCTCTGATGAATACAGAACATACGATCTAATCAAATTTAGAAGAACCAACCAGGACACCACCATTAACTTGACTCCTTTAGTATTGAAGGGTGAAAAGGTGAAAAAAGGACAGGTGCTTGTGGAAGGGTATTCTACCAACCAAGGTGAATTGGCACTAGGTAAAAACCTAAAAGTCGCCTACATGCCTTGGCAAGGATACAACTTCGAAGATGCGATCGTGATTTCGGAGCGTGTGGTACGTGAAGATATCTTCACTTCCATCCACGTGGAAGAATTCCAACTTGAAGTTCGTGACACCAAGCGTGGTGAGGAGGAACTTACCTCTGAAATTCCAAACGTATCTGAAGAGGCTGTGAAGCACTTGGATGAGAACGGAATTATCCGCGTAGGTGCTGAAGTGAAAGAAGGAGATATCATTATCGGTAAGATCACTCCAAAAGGAGAAACTGATCCAACACCAGAAGAGAAATTGCTAAGAGCGATCTTCGGTGACAAAGCCGGTGACGTGAAAGATGCTTCGTTGAAGGCTTCTCCATCCTTAAATGGCGTGGTGATTGAAACCAAATTGTTCTCTAGACCTAAGAAAGACAAGGACAACCGTGCCAAGTCTAAGGCTGAGGTTGAAAAGCTAAAAGGAAAGTACGCCAAAGATTTGTTGGGCATCCGTGCGCGCATGATCAGCAAGTTGGTGACATTGCTTGAAGGCAAAACTTCGCAGGGAGTGAAACACAAGTTTGGTGATGAAATCATCACAAAAGGGGTGAAATTCAATGCCAAAAACATTGAAAGCAACCTCTTCCCAGCGAAGAACCCGTACAGAGACGAGTCTAACTACAATGTACCGGAGGAAGCAAATCTTGTTTCGGACATCATTCTAGACGAGTGGA
>JBJOOF010000036.1:0-5527 GCA_046051425.1 Bacteroidota bacterium | reverse complement strand
CCTTGCGAATAGCCAAGGCAATGGGGTCGTTTTGCCGGTCAAAGGATTGAGATAAAATTACTTTTGCCAAGTCTATACCCGTAGCTGAATCATTGAGTTGCTGCCGACTTACATTGATTCGAGAAATGACCTCCTCTACCGCGATTCGGACGGCATCCCAAGTATCCTCGGACACGTACACTTGCTGACTGGCATTGTGGTTAAACTCTTCCCGAATCTCTGAAATCAAATGGTGATGGAGATCATCTGCAGCATACTGGCCTGGGATGGCTCTGCGAATTACCTGGGATGGGGTAATGCGCTCCAGCAGTAAACAAAGGCGTTCGGCTGCTTGCAGACGAATGGGAAGTACTACCTGCTGATTTTGTGATTTCAATTCCAATTTTAACTTCTCTTGCTCTTTGGAAAGAAAAGAAACAACAACCAAGTACATGCCATACAAGACGGCGGCCGCTGGAAGTAAGATTTTCAAAAGTTCTAGTAGGTAGTCCATGTCCAAATTTTAATTCGAATATCTGTAATTCTTAATTGCTATAAAACTGCTTAATCGGCTAATTTTGTATACAAGATTCAATTTTATTCTTTACTAGTTGCTTTTAGCCCATGTTGATTCCCATCGAAATTACCCCGAAAGCAGCAACTGAAATCAAACACATCTTGGCTACCAAGAACATCCCAGAAGATTATTTTCTCCGGGTGGGTGTGAAAGGTGGGGGTTGTGGCGGCATGTCTTATTCTCTTGGTTTTGATAAGGCCAAGCCTGAGGATCAGCAGTTTGACGTTTATGGAATACCCGTATTGATCGAAAAAAAACACTACATGTTCTTAATGGGTATGCAGATTGATTTCTTTGAGGGTGACGAGGCCCGGGGCTTTACCTTTATCAATCCTGACATTCCCAAGCGTCACGATCTTTGATTGCAAAAAACTGCAGCAAGTCGCATTTAAAAATCCTCAAATCCAGGCTTCACCTGATCCCAAAAGGCATCTAGCGCGATTATTCTTGGTTTGAGAAAAGAGATGATTTTTGGCCAATCCTCCGTATCGAGTACATTCACCCCTTCTAGGACACACTCAATTTTGGAGATGGGCTGTCCCATCTCATTTTCTACATGCAACCTCCAGGTCCACTCTTCCTTCAGGCATCCTTCCAGGATTTTTTTGAGCTGACCAAATTGATCGAGCAATAACTCCTGCATTTCTAGGTCTGCATGCCCCAATTCAATCCCAATGGAGGCAAATTCTCGCTCGGCGCGCATCCGGAAATAAACATCCTTTACCCCTGTCTTGTAATTAGGCCAATTGGTTCTTCGCCCATAAGCGTTTGGAACAGGCTTCATGTACTGTCCAAAAGCAATCCAAAATTCTGTTCGAATTTTCGAGAGTTCCGCTCGGGTATACATGGTTTACTTAGGAAAAATCTTCCGGATAGGAAATGGTCACTCCTGAAAAATCCATCAATCCACCGATGGCAGGCTGGTGTTTTTTGAGGGTGATTTGAATTTGATTTACTTGAGGATAAGCGGCACGAATGTCCTGAATGATGCTGTAGCCCAAGTGTTCGAGCAATTGTACACGGTTTTCCATCCGTACCTTCACCAACTGGTAGAGTTGTGCGTAATCCACCGTTCCCTCCAGGCGATCCGTAAGCATCGCATCTTCAAAGTCGGTATGGAGCTCCAAGTTTACCAGAAATCGGTTGCCTAGCACACGTTCCTCCGGATACATGCCATGGTATCCAAAAAACTCCATGCCTTCCAATAGTACTTTCCCCATTAGTCAAATTGGTCAAAAAATGATCCTGAGCCACTTTCGCCCTTCTCTTCCTTCTTTTTTTCGTCTACTTTAGAAGATGGAGATTCCTGTGTAGGTTCAGCTGAAACTTGGATTTCTTTGGCTTCTGGCTCATTTTCTTCGGAAAATTCATCCTCAGCTAGTTCATCCTCAGCAAATTCTTCCTCCTCATATTCTTCTACTAGAGTTTCCTCCTTCTCTTCATCGAATGCTACTTCTTCTTCTAGCGAATCCTCTAGAACTTCTTCATCCACTTCATCACTTATTTCAGAAACTTCTTCCTCATGGAACATACTATTTTCGTCTTCTGAAATAAATTCTTCCTCCTCCACGATTAGAGCAGCGCTACTTATTTCTTCTTCAAAAATAACTGGCTGTGATTCTTCTTGTTGAACTGGGCTAGGTTGACTTACTGGAGCTAGGTTGGCTACATTTGCTGCAGAAAAATGATTGGAACGACCCAATTCCTCCACAGCTCGCTGGTAAGCTTTGGCATCTATTCGGGAAAAGTGTGATTCGGATAGGTCAATTTGGTTTAAAGCATCCTGAGACAATCTGCGGAGGCTTTTCACGAGCGCTTCCCGCTGCTCCACCAATCCTTCGTAGCTCTTGATCAGACCCTTCAGGTTTTCACTTAAGACCATCATGGTTTCCTTTGCTTTATCTTCAGCGGCTTGGGTAATCTGGCGAGCTTGTTCCGTAGAATAAGCTCCAAGTTGCTCAGCATAGCGTTGAGCTTCTTTGGTGGTTTCTTCAGAAAGTTGATTGGCCTCTGCAATGATTTCGTCCGCTGCTTCTGTGGCTTCGGTGATGATGGCAGCCCCAGTGTCTTCAGCTGTTTTTAAGGTCCGGAACAAGGAATCTTCCACATCTTTGAGTCGCTTGGCTTCTCCCTCCACTTGTTGCAATCGACTTCGAAGATCCAAGTTCTCTTGGTTGATTTGTTCCATGATTACACTCATTTCTTCGAGAAAATCAGAGACTTGTTTTTTTTCATACCCTCTAAATGAGGCTTCAAATGTTTTTTGCCGAATGGCGGTAGGGGAAATTTTCATAAGTTTTATGCTTCGATTTGCCAAATAGCTATCGTTCGGTCATCGGAAACCGATACAATAACACCAGAATAAGTACTCCAAAAGACTTTATTGATAGAGGTACCATGACCTGCATTCCTAGCTTTATCGATGACTTTAAGCAGGTTGCGACTCGTACCATCCCATATTTTTAATGACTTATCCATAGAACAAGTCACTAGATATTTGCCGTCTTCACGGAAAGATAAATAATTAATAGCATACAAATGCGCCACTATATTTTCTTCAAGAAAATAGCTGTTTGTATTCCAAAATTTGAGACAAGCATCCCTTCCACCTGAAACCAGAACTTCTTCACTTGGACTGAAGTCCAAGGCAAAAACAGAGTTACTATGCCCCTCCAATCGAGCGATGGGTTCCGAATCTTTTGTCAGATCTAACACCTGTATGCTATGATCACTGAATCCTAAAGCAAGCAGTTTTTTGGAAGGTGCAATCGCCAATACCCGAATTGATTTGGTCGAGAGTTTGATGTGCTTTTTGATAGCCCTAGATTCCAAGTCTACTACAAAAAGTACTCCATCGCCAGTAGCCACATAGAGTTCATCTCCGAAGATTTTCAAATCAAAAATGGCAGCTGTACCTAATTTCAAACTCCAACTCTCCTTCTTTTCATTCAAGTCAATCACGTGGATCCCCTCGTAATTATGTCCGACAATCAAGGTATTTCTTTTGGGATCCACTTCAAGGGCATAGACCGAATGAGGAAGTCGAGCCAGTAACTTTCCGTCCTTAGGATGATCCAAATCCCACTCAACGACCATTCCATCTCCAGCTCCAGTAAAAAAAAAACGTGGATCAGCTCCTTCTCTCAGGGCATAAATACAGTCATTGTGTCCAGTAAGGGTATGTAATTTATTTACTTGGATTTTTGACATATATTCGAGCTTCACTTTTAGCTACGCCTTTGGGGCCTATGCAAACAAAAATAGAAAAAATTGATTCTTCCTCAGCCTTGGCCGTGAAGATAATCGACTCCTTTTCTGAAAAGGATTTAGATTTTTTGAGCTTTAGGGAAAAACTTTCCTTTGCCAATATTTCGCATCCGGAGAAAAAAAAGGAATGGGGTACCGCTAGACTTGCAATCCAAGAGGCCCTTGAGCACTTGCAGATCCCCTACCCGGGATTTTTCAAAGATGAACACGGCAAATCTCAGTCTATGAATGGCCAAGGGTTTGTTTCTCTATCCCATACCCGAGGCTATGCTGCAGCTATTTACCACCGAGAACTCCCTGTGGGAATCGACATAGAAGTGATTCGCCAAAAAATACTCCAGATAGGTGCCCGATTTTTGGCAGAAGAAGAGTTAAACTTTCTTCTACCTCAGCCAGCACACTACACCATGGCCTGGTCAGCAAAGGAATCCATCTTCAAATGCCATGGAAAAAAAGGTGTTTCCCTTCGTGATAATATTTTGTTGGAACCTTTTGCCCCTGATGCCACGCTAATAAAGGGAAAGATTCATGGTACATTTTTTGAAGACCACCACTACCAAGTGCAGGTAGAACAAAGCGAAAACCTTATCTTAACCTACACCATTTGGTAAACTCAATTTTTCATACTGCTTATGAAGTTTGTTAGTATCTGCCTTCTTCTAATTTTAGGGCTCAGTTCTGCCATCTTTGGCCAAAGCTATGAGCAGCTATCCGCTACTGATGCGGTCAGCAATAGTCTCAAAACCTTACCTAGCCTTGTTAAGGAAAAAGGTATTGTGTTGATTTTTCATGACCCATCCTGCCCTTTTGCTAAGCTCTACGAAAGCAGAATCAAAGCACTCCGCACCAAATTTGAAACACAAGGGATGGGCTTTGCACTGATCAATCCTCATGCACAAAACAACGAGTCTGACCTAACACGACTACGCGTCTACATCAATGAAAGCGGGCTCAACATGCCCTACCTGATCGATGAAAAACAACAGTGGACGCAAGCATTTCTAGCAACAAAAATTCCAGAGGTAGTGGTACTGGTTCCAGGAAAAACGGAACTGGAGCTCGCCTATAGAGGCGCATTGGACAACAATGCTCAGGTGGAAAATGCAGTTTCAGAACGGTACCTTGAAGTCTCCTTGGTTCAGATTCTACGTGGAGAAAAACCCGCTGTTCCCCAAGTCAGAGCAGTAGGCTGTACAATCCGCACCTACTAATCTTCCAAGAGTCGCAACAATTCTTGTACCTCCTCGACTTTGTCTGATTCGCCTAATTTTTCGAAGGCCGAAGTCAGATTTTTCAAAAAACGCATCACAATAGCCAAATGACTGCAGGGATCAAAAAAAGCCAGCTGAGGCTCAATTTGTAATTGCTCCAAATAGTTTGAAAGATCTCCTCTCGAAAAAATTACTCCTTTATTAAAGGCATTGATGTAAAAACTTGTTTCACCTTGGCTGTAAATCAACACAAATAGGTTCGGTAGATTCACACCGTAAATGGGCAATTTTAATTTTTTTGCCACCAAGAGGTAAAGGCTACACAAACTAATGGGATTCCCTTTCTTGGACTCCAGCACCATGGAAAGCATGCTATTGCTTGGAGAATGAAAATTTTTGGTATTGCCCGAAAACTGAAGTTGCTTGAAAAAAACATGATTCAGGATTTTCACCTGATCTAGTGGCTGCAAGTCCTTAGCAAAATAGGTCCAAG
>JBJOOF010000035.1:0-19935 GCA_046051425.1 Bacteroidota bacterium | reverse complement strand
TTCGTTAAAGCCTTTGTTTTGAAGTAGTAATTCAACTAACTGACTGTTTATTAGAACCATTATTTTTTTTTATTAAACATGCTAAGATTAGGGTTTAGACTGTATCCTATCATACATTCTCTTCACTTGCAAGTCCCCAAATCCATAGATACCTGCTTGCCGATTGAATTCTTGGAAGAGTTGAGGAAAGTCTGTCTTTCCCGTCGATAGGATTCCGTGAAGGATTCGTTCTGGCTTGCCCAAGCCGTCTGTACCTGGAAGTCGATCAAGGTGGGCTTGGCAAACTGCTTCGAGGGACTCGAAGCAGGGGGAAGATTGGAGCGAGAGGCTTTTGAATACATCCCAATCTTGGCTACTGTAGGCTTGCCAGAGAGCTTTCCCTAACGCTACATCCGAAGTAGTCAATGGAACCCGTGCCTGATAGCAATCTGCAAGCGAATCCAGATCAGCCTGTCCAAATCCAGCCCATCGATCTTCGGTAGTTGAAATAGGTGGAAAAACTCGAAATAATTTGAGTTTGGGCATGTCGGCAATCACCGATAGCATAAACCATAAATTGACCTGGCAGAATAAATCGTCTTCAAACCAGAGACAAATCTCCGTATTGGCGGGTAGGTGTTGCAGCCGTTCGATTTCTGATAGGGTCTTCTGCTTGTACTCCTCCGAAGTGACTCCATAGCTTGAAGTGATAAATTCAGTCCGAATCTTCCAAAACGCATCCAGGCTTGTGCTCTTTACTGGGCCAACGATCAGTGCCTCTCGAAAGACCAAATGCGTTTGAAAATAGGAAGCGCCTTGAAGTTGATGCGCCAACTGGTCTCCATTTAAAATGTGCAAGGGAGGTGTCATCTACTATGCTTCTTTAAATTTTCCAATCCATAGACCAGGATCGGGGCAGTTTTCCAGGTAAAAATCCAGGTCTTTTTCAGCCGCCACACCAGGATAATCTCCCCAAAAATCACCCATGTCCCAGATCAACTGGAAGTGGAGGTGGGGTGGCCAATCTCCATTTTCTGGGAAGGGTCCAATTTCACAAATTCGTTCTCCAGCGCTTACTTCTCGGCCAACTTCGACCGAGGATAAACTAGTTCTACTGAGGTGTCCATACAGGGAGTGCAAGGTCTTTTCACCCAATTGATGAGACAGAATCAAAGTAGGCCCATAATTTCCAAATCCCACATTGTCTCGGAAGCTATGAATTTTTCCTGCTAAAGGGGCATAGACAGGGTTACCTGCTGCCGCCCAAATATCTACACCTAAATGAATGTTTCGAAAATTGGAAGATTCCGTGGCAAATACCTCGCTGCGTCGGTAAATGGCTCGTTTTTCCAAATAGCCTCCGACCCCGTATTTTTTTTCGGCAGATTGCATTTGACCAAAGACAAAAGCATTGAACTCAGCCGTGTCGCTGAGGTTTACTTCCGCAAGTGCTTCATTGGCTTCCGTGAAATCCAAGGGGAGCGTATTTTCTGGGCGCAGCACTTCTCCCATTATGGGGAAGGCATGGATAGTTGACAAGTTCATGTGGAAAAAAGCAAGGATTTATCCTCGAAAATTGGGTTCAATGCATGAATCTACCCATTTGCCAGTTGAACTCCAATCCCGTCTTTGTTCGCTAGTAATGGATGTCATTAAACTTCCCTATTTTTCCCTTTCTCCTTCGGATAATTTTTCTAATTTTACGCCAATTTGGACCTAAGTAAAATTTAATTTCTCCACTCCCCATGCCTAAAGATTCGAGTATCAAACACGTATTAATCATTGGTTCAGGTCCTATCGTCATTGGGCAAGCATGTGAATTCGATTATTCGGGTTCCCAGGCCTCCAGATCCCTTCGAGAAGAGGGGATTATCGTCACCCTGATCAACTCAAATCCGGCGACGATCATGACGGATCCAGTGACTGCTGATCACGTGTACTTGCTACCTCTGGAGAAAAAATCCATTCGCAAAATCCTAACCGATCACCCGGATATCGATGCGGTCCTTCCGACCATGGGTGGGCAAACAGCCTTGAACCTGGCCATCGACTGCGACAAGGCAGGGATTTGGAAAAATTTTGGAGTGAAGATGATTGGGGTGGATATCGAGGCAATCGATACCGCAGAAAATAGAGAGAAATTTAAAGCCTTGATGGAGAAAATTGGCGTGGGTGTCTGCAAAGGAGACACTGCCACTTCCATGCTGCAAGGCAAAGAAATCGCTCAAGAGATTGGTTTCCCTCTGATAATTCGTGCTTCCTACACCTTAGGAGGGGCAGGTGGGGCTTTTGTGGAAAAAGCAGAGGACTTTGAGCACTACCTTTCCGCAGGACTTCAGGCCTCGCCTGTTCACGAAGTGCTCATTGAACAAAGCATTTTGGGCTGGAAGGAATACGAGCTAGAAGTGATGCGTGACAACATTGGAAATATGATTGTCATCTGTTCCATCGAAAATTTTGACCCCATGGGGGTACATACGGGTGACTCCATCACGGTCGCTCCAGCGATGACGCTACCGGATACCGTGTACCAGCGAATGCGAAACTATGCCATCACGATGATGAATAGCATAGGCAATTTTGCCGGAGGCTGTAATGTACAATTCTCGGTAAGTCCAGACAACAAAACCATCATTGGCATCGAGATCAACCCTCGGGTATCTCGCTCTTCTGCCTTAGCCTCCAAAGCCACAGGATATCCTATTGCTAAAGTGGCAGCAAAGTTGGCCATCGGCTACAACTTAGATGAATTGTCCAATTCCATCACTGGAACCACCTCGGCCTATTTTGAACCATCCATTGACTACGTGATTGTCAAGATCCCTCGTTGGAACTTTGACAAGTTCAAGGGAGCCGATCGCAAACTCGGGCTTTCCATGAAGGCGGTAGGTGAGGTCATGGGCATCGGGCGTAATTTCCAAGAAGCCTTGCAAAAGGCATGTCAATCTCTCGAAATCAAGCGGAATGGATTGGGCGCCGATGGAAAAGAATTGAAGGATCAAGCACAAATCTTGTATTCCTTAGCCAATCCAAGCTGGAACAGATTGTTCCACGTTTATGACGCCTTCAAATTAGGCATCTCCTTCCGGACCATTCACGACTTGACCAAGATTGACAAGTGGTTTTTGAAGCAAATCGAAGAATTGATTCACTTGGAAGCGGAGATTAGCAAGTACAAGCTCGAGACCATTCCTCGTGAGTTGATGGATGAAGCCAAGAAAAAAGGCTATGCAGATCGTCAAATCGCCCATTTGCTAGATTGCCTTGAAAGCGATGTGTTTCACAAACGCTACGAGGAAATGGGAATCAAGCGGGTTTACAAGTTGGTGGATACCTGTGCGGCTGAGTTTGCCGCAAAGACCCCTTATTACTACTCCACTTTTGGGGAAGAGAATGAATCGGTTCGAAGCGAGAAGAAAAAAGTAGTAGTCCTAGGTTCTGGCCCCAACCGCGTCGGTCAGGGCATTGAATTTGACTATTCTTGCGTGCATGGGGTCTTGGCAGCGAAGGAATGCGGCTACGAAACCATCATGATCAACTGCAACCCAGAGACGGTATCCACGGATCCCGATGTGGCCGACAAACTCTACTTTGAGCCTGTATTCTGGGAGCATATCTACGAAATTATCCTTCAGGAAAACCCAGTAGGCGTGATCGTACAGCTCGGTGGTCAAACTGCCTTGAAATTGGCGGAGAAGCTTTCCAAGTATGGCATCAAAATTATCGGAACGAGCTACGAAGCGCTGGATTTGGCAGAAGATAGAGGCCTATTCTCTACATTATTGAAGGAAAATAACGTGCCTTACCCTGAGTTTGGTACCATTCACAATACCGATGAAGCGCTCGAACTTTGCAAGACCATTGGTTTCCCTCTGCTCGTAAGACCTAGCTACGTGCTAGGTGGACAGGGGATGAAGATCGTGATCAACGAGAAAGAGTTGGAAGAGCATGTGGTCAACGTACTTCGCGATATTCCAAACAACGAGATCCTACTGGATCACTTCTTGGAAGGGGCGATAGAAGCAGAGGCTGATGCGATTTGCGATGGAGAAAATGTCTACATCATCGGGATTATGCAGCATATTGAGCCAGCGGGGATTCACTCTGGCGACTCTTATGCGGTATTGCCTCCGTACAACTTGGGGGATTTGGTCATTCGGCAAATCGAAACCTACACTAAGAAAATTGCCCTGGCATTGAGGACTGTGGGCTTGATCAATATTCAGTTTGCCATCAAAAATGACAAGGTATATGTAATCGAAGCGAATCCTCGGGCTTCCCGAACCGTTCCTTTCATTTGCAAGGCCTACCAAGAACCTTACGTCAACTATGCCGTAAAAGTAATGCTGGGAGAGAAAAAGGTCACTGACTTCAATTTCAAGCCTGTGAAGAAAGGGTATGCCATCAAGGAGCCTGTATTCTCGTTCCATAAATTCCCGAATGTCAACAAAGAGCTTGGCCCTGAGATGAAGTCAACAGGTGAAGCCATTTACTTTATTGACGATTTGATGGATGATTATTTCTTGAAAATTTACGCTGAGCGAAACATTTACTTAAGTAAGTAGTGTTGCTCTTAACTAAATAAATCTTGGGTACCGCATTTAAAATTCTACTTATTCTTCTTGGTGTAGGCTGGCTTTTGGGACAGCTTCTCCGCTACTTCCTGCGGTCTAAGCTGGCACAATTGGCCCGAAGAGTCAATGAGGCAGCCATGGAGCAGCAGCGTGCACAGCGACCAAGGGATGGCGTAAATGTGGATTTTATCCCGAAAAAGTCTCCTCAAAAAATGAAGAAAGACATTGAAGGCGGAGAATACGTAGACTACGAAGAAGTGAAGGATTGACCTTCACTTTTTTTTATTGGACTCGTTTGCACCAGTACAATTTGAAACCAGTTGCCGTCTGGGTACCGATCAGATAATCCTCCCCGCCATCCTTTAGCCCCAATTTTTTCTTGAGTTCTTCGGCGCCCATCACGTAGTTGCGGCAGATTACGTTGACCTTACCCGAAGGGAAATAGGTTTTGGTTTCCTGCTTTTTTGGGCTGATTTCTCGAAGCACTTCGAAGACACGGCCTGGAATGCCTGTCGCAAAGGTCTCACTGGTGTAGAGGTGGCTATTTCTCTCCAATTTTTTGAGGCCAAATCGCTCCCCAAATAAGTTAAATGCACCCGCCTTGAGTATTCCAGCTAGGGGTTCAATCAGGTACTTGCCTGCTTCAGCAAACTGGGAATGCGCTTGTTCTTCAGCACTAGGCTCAAATTCGAAGGGTGGAAATCCACTGTCCAGATCAACTACGGAAATTATTTTTGGTGCTCCTTCGTTGGCTTTATTCCAATGGAGCAGAAGTTCCTTGACTTCATTTCGAACCGATCCCACCGTGATTTTTTGGATGTCAGGCAGCTCCGCCCAGGCTTGCGTTAAGTCTAGCATGGGGGAGGCCTTCAGAAGAATCGAATCAGATTTACTTTTCAAAAGAGACCAGGCGTCCACTACATTCGGTTCACAATCCTGGAGTTTGTACAATTTCTGGTTGCCTGTTCCTCTACGCGCTGGGTCGGCATAGATCAGGTCAAAATGCTGTACTGATTTGCGTAAATATTCCAATCCATCGCCTTCCACAAAGTCGAACTTAGCTGGATTTAAAGCACTTAAATTATGGGTTGAAATCTGGAAAAGTTCGGTCTGCTGCTCACAATACACCCCTTTTTCAAATCCCTGACTGAGGTAATGGCAATCTACCCCAAAGCCTCCAGTAAGGTCGACCATCCAGCCACCTCTGCGGCCTGCGGACTTGAAGGCTGCTGTTTGCTCGGAGGAACATTGTTCGACCGAGATGCTGGCGGGGAAAAGGAGATTTAGATTTTTCGACCAGGCGGGCAATTTTTTACTTGCTTTCTGTCGGGCAGCGATTTGCTGTACGGCTACTTTTAGGTCAAACCCAACTTTTCCCTGGTACTTAAAAAGTAAAAGTGCAGGATCTTCTTCCAGATGATCCTGCACAAATTGAGTGAATTCGGCGCTATTGAATTCACTTAGGTCCATTAGGCCAATTTATTTTCCAAAAGGTATTCTGCAATCTGCACCGCATTGGTGGCAGCGCCTTTACGAAGGTTATCTGCTACGATCCACATATTGAGTGTGTTGGCTTGGGACTCGTCGCGGCGCAATCTGCCTACAAACACCTCGTCCTTTTTATGGGCATTGATTGGCATGGGGTAGATAAAGTTGGCTGGATCGTCTTGAACGATGATGCCAGGGGCATTTTCAAGTAAACTTCTCACCTCTGCCAAGTCAAAATCTTGTTTGAACTCCACATTGACCGCCTCAGAGTGCCCGCCCATGGTTGGAATACGTACCGTCGTGGAGGTCACCTGAATGGTGTCGTCGCTGAAGATTTTCTTGGTTTCGTTGATCATCTTCATCTCTTCCTTGGTGTATCCATTCGGTTGGAATACGTCGATATGTGGAAGGACGTTAAGGTCAATTTTGTGTGGGTACACCATCTCAGGTGTTTTCCCTTCACGCTCAGCCATCATTTGATCCACTGCGGCTTTGCCGGTGCCGGTCACGGACTGGTAGGTGGAAACTACGATGCGCTTGATGCCGTAGCGCTGCCGTAGCGGCTCTAGGGCCAGGACCATCTGTATAGTCGAGCAGTTGGGATTGGCAATGATTTTATCAGCTGGACCGATTTCCTTGGCATTGATCTCTGGCACTACCAATTTTTTGCTGGGATCCATTCTCCAGGCAGAGGAATTGTCGATAACAATAGTTCCTACGGCAGCAAATTTGGGGGCCCATTCCAAGGAGGTACTTCCTCCAGCGGAGAAAATGGCAATATCCGGTTTGGCGGCAACTCCCTCTTCCAGGTCCATGATTACGTGCTTTTTGCCGTTGTAAGTGATCTCTTTTCCTTTGGACCGAGCGGATGCCACCAGGAGGAGTTCAGTGTACGGAAATTGATGCTCTTGAAGCACTTCCAGAATTTCGGTGCCTACTAGTCCAGTGGCGCCTACGACAGCAAGTTTCATGGGATATCGGTTTGAAGGTTTTGAGAGGACAAAAATACGGATTCAAGTCTCAATACTTGGGCTATTGGGAAACATTTTTATGGCGTCTAGGTTTTGAAAAATTCTAAGTATCTTCCCTTACTTTTTAAACTTTTAGCCATGAATCATTTTTTTAGAGTAGCAGGATTCCTGCTAGGCCTTCACTTCCATTTCTTCTTTCCCTCAGCATTGGCTCAGCACCAAGATTTTGAAGGGGCTTTTTCGAACGTTTCCTATCCCCAACCCTTCCTACCGGGATGGTACGCCAATGAGTTCAGGAGTACTTCTTCCCGAATTTTTCGACTCCCTACGGGAGGCGTCAATGGCTCCGTTGCTTTGGCCATTCAGCCCATCAGCACCTTTACTGGGCGACTATGGGTGCGCCTTCAGCCCAAAGGAATGGGGAATCCGCATGTGGTATTTTGGGCGAAAACCCTAAAAAACGGAACGGGAACGCGTCCCGCGCTAGTCTATGCTTCTTGGTCGAGGACTTTGGAAGGAAATTACCAAGAACGGATGCCTGTGGGTGATGTCAATCAATTTCCCAATGCCACGACGGCCTTCCATCAGGTGGATTTGGAAGTACCTGCTTCATTCGCCGGCCTGGAGGAAGTGTATTTGAGCTTGGAAGTGGGGATTGGTCCGGGCACTGGCAGTGGGGCCCGCTGGGTGATGGATGCCTTTAGTTTGCAGGATCAGGTAGTGGATGAAGTTGCGCCTCGGGTAGAGCAAGTCAAAGGTTATGGTCAAAAAGAAGTGATGATTACTTTTTCAGAGCCAGTGGATCCTGTTTTTTCGAGATTGCCGCTGGCCTACGCTTTGGAAGGCAAGGGGCCTCTGGAGACGCGTAGATTGGCGGATTCCGTGTTGGTGTTGGCATTTGATGAGGACTTGCTAGAACAAAAGGAGTACAGGCTCTTGGTGCGACAAGTGCCAGACCTGCACGGTAATTTTTTGGCCGACACCTTGGTCAGCTTTAAGTATACCGACCCCAGCGCTTATGGACTCAAATCCCTAGTCATCAACGAAGTGATGGCTGCCCCTCGGCAAGATCAGGACCTGCCCTTTGTAGAATATGTGGAGCTGATGAATCCCATGGAAAAAGAGTTGCGGTTAGATGGGCTCATCTTTTCCACTTCCACATCCCAGGTGGTATTGCCGTCCTACTGGATTGCTCCTGGGGAATGGGTCATCTTGTGCCCCGCTTCGCAAGCAGTACTGCTACGGCCTTATGGAAAGGTGTTGCCTATCGAAGGTTGGCCTGTGCTCTCCAATTCTGGGACTACCCTTCGCTTACGTTCTCCCACGGGGCAATGGATCGATCAACTGAGTTACAGTACGGCTACCTGGGGAGGAACTGAGTTTGCAAATGGAGGATACAGTTTGGAATTGCCCGATCCTTTGTATCGCTGTGAAGGAACATCCTTATTGGAGCCTTCTAAAGATCTGAGACGGGGCACTCCCGGGACTCAAAACTCAAATTTTAAGCGTCAAGATGATCCAGGACCTCTTCGGGTGGAAGCAAGTTGGTTTACAGATTCCAAAATGGTGACGGTTTCGGTAAATCAAGCGATACTCCCAGAGATTGGGCTTGCTCCTTTTGTGTTTACCCCCGAATTGGCGGTGGATTCCAGTTGGGTATTTGCTTCAGGGAAGCGAATTGGTTTGTCTTTACAGGCACCCGCTAAGCCTAGCCATCCCTACCAATTGAAGGTGTCTGATCTAGGACCTTGTATAGGTGAGCCGGGAGGATTTGAAACCTCGCTGATTTTGGGGGAGGAACCCGCAGCGGGAGAACTGATTTTAAATGAGGTATTGGCAGATCCTAGGCCTGGAGACCCCAAGTTTGTGGAGATACACAATACGAGTTCCCAGAAATACCTTTCCTTAAATGGATGGGCGCTTGCCACCCGTGAGGGGGAAGGCGCTCCACAGCAAGTACGAATTTTTGGAGAAGAGGGTCAAATTTTACCTCCTCAAGGGTATTTGGCGCTGAGTACAGATTCGGATCGATTGCGTATCGCTTATCCGCAGTCTGCTACCGGGAATAGGATGCAGGTAAAGGGACTACCTAGTTTGCCAATTGGAGGAGGTACCTTACTACTTATTTCTCCAGATGGTCAGGTGATTGAATCCCTTTCTTATGAGGAGGCTTGGCATCATCCCTTGCTCCGCACGAACAAAGGGGTTTCCTTGGAGCGTATTGCCCCTTTTTCAGCGGCAACTGAGTCTGGGAATTGGCAATCGGCATCTAGTGCCGCCGATTATGGGACTCCTGGAAGAGAGAACTCTACGGTCGTGAAGGGAGATGTCGAGGGAAAAATCCTGCAAGTAGTTCCCCAGGTTTTTGATCCAGAAGGGAGTAGTGGGCCCAATTTTGTCACAGTGCAATACTCATTAGAGCAGGCAGGCTGGGTGGGAACCTTCACTATCTATTCGGCGGCAGGTAGAGAAGTGGTCCTGCTGGGGCAACAGCAAATTTTGGGGACCTCAGGGGTATATTCCTGGTCGGGAACAGATGCTGCTGGAAGTAGGGTGCGGCCTGGATACTACGTGTTGATTGCACAACTCTTCGATTTGACTGGTCGCTTAAAGGTGATCAAAAAGGTGTTTGTAGTGGCTTCTCAATTGAATTAGAGCCTGAAGAAAAATGTGAAAAATTCAAAGGTTGGAGGGGTATTTATAATCCTTTCTTTGTTTTGGTTTTCAAAAAGACTGCTGTATTTTAGGGAATTGTTTTTTAAACTAGTCCCACAAGTGAACCCCTAATTAGGAATTGTATGAGTAAGGAAGAAAAAACCGCGTATTCCAGAGATGAACTCAAGGAATTTGAAGAAATCATTCTTCAGAAATTAGCCTTGGCAAAAGAAGAACTTCACTCGCTTAAGGAGACTATGAGTAAAAAGAACGATAGTGGGACGGATCACACTTCTTCTACATCCAAACTTTTGGAAGATGGGGCGGATACGTTGGAACGTGAAAGTTTAAATCAATTGGCGGCAAGACAGCAGAAGTTTGTCATCAATTTGGAGAATGCCTTGATTCGAATTAAAAATGGAACCTATGGAGTTTGTGTGGATACAGGCAAGTTGATTTCTAAGGAACGATTGAAGGCTGTACCGCACACCATGCATTCCATTGAGGCGAAGTTGGCCAAGAAGTAAGCGTGGATTTTCTCCATCGACATATTGAAGCTTTGATTTTTTGTGCGCCTGAACCGCTTGGGGTAGAGGAAATTGTGTCTTGCTTGAGCGAAATGTTTGGAGCAGCAGTGCCAACTAAGGATGTGGAGGCTGCCTTGGCTGTCCTTGCGAAAAAATATGAAAGTGAAGAGTATGCTTTCGCCTTGGAAAAGTTGGGGGGAGGGTATCAATTTTTGACCAAGCCTGCTTACCAGCCTAGTATTCAAATTTTATTGCGTCAGCATTCTCAAAAAAAGCTTTCTACAGCTCAGTTGGAGACCTTGTCCATTATTGCCTATAAGCAGCCGGTAACCAAAGGAGAAGTGGAGCAGATTCGTGGGGTGGCCTGTGATTATTCACTTCAAAAGTTATTGGAAAAAGAATTGGTGGAGATCAAAGGAAAATCTGATGGAGTAGGAAGACCCTTAATTTATGGGACCTCTCAAAAATTCATGGATTATTTTGGAATCAATTCCCTTCAAGATTTGCCGCAGCCCAAAGACTTTTCGCAGCCAGAGCATCAGATTGGGGAAGAAAAGGACTAATCCACACGGATCACTTTAGCCAATCGAGACACTAAGTATTTTTTACCTGTTGCTAGTTCTTCGCAAAGGATGCGCGTTCTACGTGTTTCTCCTTTTCTAAATTTTCTTCCGGCAAGTTCGAAAATGGATTGAGGGGCTATGTCAGCTAAGAAAAAACCAGCTTGTTCTGGTAGTTTTGAATCGTATTTGCTCATTTCTTTCATGAGAAAAAGATCCCGGGCAGAGCTAGCGGAAGGATTTCTCATGTGCAATTTTAGTGGAACGAGAATGTCCCTAGGAAAAATAGATTCCGTGAGTAGTGGTTCTAAGAGCAGCTTAAAAAGTCCTTTCCATTCCGATCCATGGGGAGCATGCCTGGTGCCGTAGCGAGCGAATGCTCTGTGATGGGCCACTTCATGGATGAATGTAAGTAGGAATTGATAGGGGTTGAGGTCCGAATTCAGCGTGATCGTTTGAATGGATCTGTCTTTTCGGTAGCGGAAGTCTCCCAGTTTAGTGTTTCTTGGAGGTTTTACAAAAAAATGAAAAGGACTTTCTTCCCATAGTTGAACGCAATAAGGAATTGCGTTTTTAGGAAGATGGGTTTGGTATAATCGAAGAAGCTCGGTGGAGGGGCTAGGCATTTTTAGACATAAAAAAAGAGTTCCGATCTATCGGAACTCTTAATTTTTTCACGCGTGGTGTTGATTACTTCTTTGCAGAAGCAGCAGCAACAGAGTCAGCAGCAGCTTGAGCAGCAGCAGCAGAATCAGCAGTAGCTTGAGCAGCTGCAGCAGCAGCAGCTTCTACAGCAGCGATAGAATCAGCAGCAGCAGCAGCAGCGATAGAATCAGCAGCAGCTTGCTCTTCAGTTGATTTTCCACCGCAAGAAGCAGTAGCGATCAAACCAGCGATTGCGAAAATTGCAAATACCTTTTTCATTTGTTATGGTTTTCTTAATTACAACACAAATGTACTAGTATTATTTTTATTTGTGCAAGTGGTTGCCAAAATTTTTTATTTGTTTTTATAAACTATTTTTACGGGAACCCCTTCGAAATCAAAGTTTTCTCGCAATCTATTCTCCAAAAAGCGCGTATAGGGTTCTTTTATGTATTGCGGAAGGTTGCAAAAAAAGGCAAAAACCGGATTTTTGGTTGGCAATTGGGTCACGTATTTTATTTTTATATACTTTCCTTTCCAAGCTGGTGGCGGATATTTTTCTATTTCTTGAAGAAGGATATCATTTAGTTTGGAAGTGGTCACCCGTCTGGTTTTATTCTCATACACCTTTACTGCCAGTTCTATGGCCTGAAAAATCCGTTGCTTTTCAGTGACTGAGGTGAAAATAATGGGTATCCATTTGTGTTCGCCAAGACGATCAAGCATGTCTTCCTTGATTTTATTCATGGTCTTGTGGTCTTTTTCGATCAAATCCCACTTATTGACCATGATGAGTACCCCCTTATTATTTTTGATGGCTAAGGAGATCAGGTTGACATCCTGCGCTTCAAGTCCTCGCGTGGCATCTAACATTACAATGACTACATCAGACTCTTCTAAGGTTCTGAGGGAACGCATCACTGAATAGAACTCGATGTCCTCTTTTACTTTGGCTTTTTTACGAATTCCGGCAGTATCGGTAATGATAAAATCTTTGCCGAAAAACTTGTATCGGGTATGTATGGCATCTCGGGTAGTGCCTGCCTCATTGGTGACAATGGAGCGCTCTTGGCCGAGAAGGGCATTAAGGAAGGATGATTTGCCAGCATTGGGTCTTCCTAGAATGGATATTTTGGGAATATCAGCGTCTGGATCTTCTATTCCGTCTTCTTCAAAGTGGGTTACCACCGCGTCCAATAAGTCTCCTGTACCACTACCGCTTGCGGCTGCGATTGGAAAAATCTCCAAATCCGTCAAGCCTAGTGAATAGAACTCGTTTGCCATAAAGGATTTCTCCTGATTGTCAGCCTTGTTAGCGACTACATAGAGTGGTTTTTTATTGCTGCGCAATTCATTGGCAAATTCCTCATCCAAATCTGTCAAGCCATCGTGGCAATCGACCACGAATAGAATCACATCGGCTTCTTCGATGGCTAATTTTACTTGTTTCCGTATTTCTGCTTCATAGAGGTCATCCGATCCAGTGACGTATCCTCCCGTATCTATTACGGAGAAATATTTACCAGACCATTGGGCATGCCCGTAGTGTCTGTCTCGAGTTACCCCGCTAAGGTTGTCTTCGATGGCTTTTCGCTCTTCCACCAGGCGATTGAAAAGGGTGGATTTGCCCACATTGGGTCTGCCTACTATTGCTACTATGTTTGCCATGATTAAGAGGGGTCGTACCCGAATTTTTTTAATACTAATTTATTTTTTCGCCAGTCTTGCTCCACTTTCACGTAGGTTTCTAGGAATACTTTTTTCCCGAAAAACTTTTCAAGGTCAGCGCGCGCTTCTGTGCCTACTTTTTTGAGCATTTTACCTTTGTCGCCGATGACGATGCCTTTTTGGCTGTCTCGCTCCACGAAGATGGTAGCTCGAATGCGGATCAGGTTTTCTTCCTCGTGAAAATCTTCTATGCCAACTTCCGTACTGTAGGGAATTTCTTTTTTGTAGTTGGTAAAGATTTTCTCTCGAATGATCTCCGAAGCGAAGAAACGCTCGGGGCGATCTGTAAGTTCCTCCTTGTCGTAAAAAGGGGGATGCACAGGAAGGCGTTCTACTATTTCTTGAAGGATGCGTTCGGTATTGAACTGCTCCAAAGCAGAGATCGGGATTACGGTAGCGGCTTGAATACGTGAGGTCCAATACTCGGTCACTTCCTCCAATTGTCCTTCTTTGGCTAGGTCAATTTTGTTGATCACTAAGAGAATGGGTACTCCAGCCGCATTTATTTTTTGGATGACTTCTTCGATTTCCTCATCGGATTCAAAGAGGTCGGTTACAAATACAATCACGTCCGCATCTTCCAGGGTCAGGTGTACGAAGCCCATCATGCTTTTATGGAGTTCGTACTTGGGCTTGAGCATGCCAGGTGTATCTGAAAATACGATTTGGTATTCCTCGGTATTGATTAGGCCTAGGATCCGGTGCCGGGTAGTCTGTGCTTTGGATGAAACGATAGAAAGGCGTTCTCCCACCAAAATATTCATCAGCGTAGATTTACCTACGTTGGGTTTTCCGATGATATTGACAAATCCTGCCTTGTGGGATGAAGGGATCATTTCTGACTTTTTTTGCAAAGGTACTTGATTTTTGAGAGTTTGTCCTTACCTTTGCATCACTATATCGCGGGATGGAGCAGTTGAAAAAGATTGACTGGGCTCATATCCGCCGCGGCGGACACAGGTTCGAAGCATTGATTGAGATAAAAAGAGTAAAAGACATATCGCGGGATGGAGCAGTTGGTAGCTCGTCGGGCTCATAACCCGAAGGTCACAGGTTCGAGTCCTGTTCCCGCTACATTGAAAGAGGATGCTTCGGCATCCTTTTTTTATTTAATCTAATGGAAGTTTTCTGGGCTCATATCCGCTCCTCCACGGCGGACAGGCGCTTTCGGACACCCGTTTGCCACCTGTTCCTGCTACTCTGAACCCCTTCTACGTTACGTATTAGCGGGCTTTTCATTTTGGGGGACACTATGGGGGACACTTTTGAGTGATCGCTAGTCCAAACCAACTGGTTCAAGGACCCAATACTTCAAAGCAAAGAAACCGTAACCCGCTTAGAGGGGAAGTCCTTTCAAGTGACCGAGGTGATGGAAATATATTACAAACTCCATCGATTGCCCACCTCGGAAACCGGTATACATGGCTCATAGGTTCCTGGGACAGGATCATAGGCCAGTACGTTCTTCCCTATTTCCTCTGAACTGAAATAGGCCCAGATCGCCATAGACTTGATGGACCTGTAAAAACCAATAGGCTCTTGTTTCCCTACCGCGGTGCCCCAAACTCCAGGACTGAATTTACCGGAGTTCTTTTCGGCAGCTTGCAATACTTTTTCTCGATCCGACGCATTCAATTCAATGAAGGTACCGCCAAAGTTCTTTTCGCAGTCCGAATTGAAGGCAGCAATTTCTGACCGCATTTTCTTTTGCGCTTCTTCGTCATAGGTCTTTGCAATGACCTTATCAATAAACATATCCGACTTTACGTCCAAAGCTCCGGGAGTATCCGTGCGAGGTAATATCGTGTCTACTAGGACCGAAATTGTTTTGGCTTCAGTTTCCGTAAAAAATAGAGGTTGCCAATCCAATCTATTCTCGTTCTTGCACGATTGCAATAAAGAGAACAATGAGGGTAGGGCAACTGCCGAACTTGCCAGTAAACCTGCTTTCTTAAGTGCGCTTCTTCTATCCATAATGATTAAAGATTATTCTTTTTTAATTCAGAAACTGCATAATCAGCGGCTCTGGCTGTGATTGCCATATAGGTCAACGAAGGATTTACACAAGAGGAAGACGTCATGCACGCTCCATCTGTAACAAATACGTTTTTGACACTATGTATCTGGTTAAAACCATTTAAAACCGATGTTTTTGGGTCCCGTCCCATTCTAGCCGTACCCATTTCATGTACTCCATACCCGGGAGGGTGGTTGTTATCAAAACCCATCACATCTTTTAGACCTGATTTTTCCAACATTTCCACAGCATCTTCCTGTATTTGCTTGTTTATTGCCTTTTCGTTGGCTTTAAACTCTGCGTCTATGGACAAGGTAGGTTGTCCCCATTTGTCTAAGACCTCTTTGTTTAAATACACCTGATTGTCATGGTAAGGCAGACATTCCGCAAAACCAGTGATAAAAAATTCCCAGGGTCCTGGTTTTAAGATGCTATCCTTGTAATCCGCACCAAATGATTCACTATTGGCGGGATTACCGCCACGGAATCCAGCCCCTTGGTATCCAAAACCGCGAAGAAATTTATCCGTTTTTGATTTCTCATCGATGTTCACATATCTCGGGATGTAAATTCCATTGGGTCTCCTCCCTTTGTAATATTCATCCTCAAAACCATCTACTTTTCCCGTGGCACCTACTCTGTAGGTATGGTCCATTAGATTATGGCCAAGCTCCCCGCTATCATTCCCTAAACCATTCTCAAATCGGTTTGAAGTTGAATTCA
This sequence comes from Bacteroidota bacterium, assembly GCA_046051425.1. Lineage (GTDB taxonomy): Bacteria > Bacteroidota > Bacteroidia > Cytophagales > Cyclobacteriaceae > Algoriphagus. The sequence goes on along the minus strand of JBJOOF010000035.1, from coordinate 4,068 downwards.
ATAATATCTGCGTAGTACCTAAGGTTGAGGCATTTACAAATATGATTTTCGCTGAATATTCGATATCCTCATTCGTTTCAGAATCAATTATACGTACTCCTGTAGCCTTGCCTTTCTGTTCGTCGTAGATGATAGATTGTACAATGGAATAGGGCCTGATGGTTAAATTGCCGGTAGCATCCGCTGCAGGAAGGGTCACTGCGTTACTGCTGAAATAAGCTCCAAAGGGACATCCTCTGCTGCATCTGTTTCTATTTTGGCATTTACCTCTACCATTGAGTGGTTCGGTAAGGTGCGCCACTCTACCAATAATCATATTTCTTCCAGCGAAGTCCTTTTCTATTCGCTCTTTAACATGCTTTTCCACACAATTCAATTCCATGGGAGGAAGAAAATGGCTATCCGGTAATTGTGGTAAACCAAGGGCCTCTCCACTAATCCCAGCAAATTTTTCTACATAGGTGTACCAAGGCGCGATATCCTTGTAGCGTATCGGCCAGTCCACACCATGACCGTCTTTGGCATTGGCTTCAAAATCCAAATCACTCCATCTATAGGTTTGTTTTCCCCACAGCAATGATTTACCTCCCATTTGATGCCCTCTAAGCCAAAGGAATGGTTTTACTTCTGTGTAAGGATTCGCTTCATCGTCTGCCCAGAAATGCTCCGTCTCCAAACCAACCCATCCAGAACGACCGTTTTTGTAATGTTTTTTCTTTTGCTCAGGGGTAAGTCCACCTCTCAATTCCATGTCCCAGGGATCCAAGTTCATGGTGGGGTAGTCTACCACATGTTCCACTATTCTTCCCCGTTCCAAGACCAAGGTTTTTAGTCCTTTTTCACAAAGTTCCTTTGCGGCCCAACCGCCGCTGATCCCCGAGCCTATAACGATCGCATCGTAGGTAGTTTCTTTTTGAGCTTTTGTATTTAGGTATGCCATTACAACGAATTAAAATTCAAGTTTGAATATAAATGGAATTTTGAAGCTTTCAGATTTACACAAGTAATTTAACACTTAAAGTCAACTTTGGTAGCTACTTGTTGATTCAATCATACTTCCACCAGACCGGCGCCTTGATCGTCCAGCTTCTCCCCTGTGCCCTTGCTGCACAACTTCTACATTCAGAAGGGTATGCATCATCAGGCGTGCTGGGTATGAATTGACAGGGGTCGAGGAGATAAAAAGGCACGTCGGCATTCGTGGTATAGATTCTGGATGTTGTGGTCTTGGCTACTTCAAAATAGCCAAGTACCGTTTCCTCGCTGTCGTTTACATTGAAAATGTTCCCATTTACAGGAGCAGGAGGAATATCAAACAGCGATCCTTGGTTGTTGATAACGATTTTGATCCGCTCCCAATAGTTATAAGCATCTCTATTGATGCTCAATTGCTTTACAGTGACAAAGAATGGATATTGAAATGAATTGTCTACCGAGCGTCTTCCCAACAATAAAGTTGAATTTCGGGTACTTGTCCCTGAGCCATCGAATAAATTAATCCGATTTGGTTCGATCACATCCGAAATAAAGCAAGGAGGGGGTTGCGGTGGAGGAATACCCGTTCCTCTTAACCATGCCAAGGGCCATAAATAGGTTTCCTCAATCGTCCACCTCAGGTAAATTGGATCTCGTGTGGTAGGAAGCGTCGTCTTTGAAAAGACTTTAAACACGTATTCAGGCTTATCCGTTCTGAAAGGTTCGTTTTCAAAAGTAAAACTGAGCACATCCTCTGCGTTCAGTTTTGGTACTTTTTCATACTTAGAGAGGTATACTTTTCCATCCACTACTACTTCCAAAGCATAACTTACACCTTCAATAGCCCTAAAGCCAACCAATTCATATTCTCCATTCTTCAAACTGGTATAGGGATACCTTGCGCCGGATGTACTCAATACTGTAACCTTGGCATTTGGGACACCTCTCGGGGCTAATCCTGATAGCGCAGTACGACTTACAGTCACTACCTGCCTTTCATCTATATCAGTGAATAAACCATAAATGACGAGCTGACCCTCTTTGGTTTCCCCGAGAAAATCTAGCCTATCAATACAGGAAACAGTAAGCACTAGAAATAGGGCAAATACCAGGACTGAGCGGATTGATATTTTTTGATTCTTGCTCATTTTCAGAACTTTACTGTGTAGGTGAATGAAGGGAAAGCTGTTCCTAAAATCGAAATCTGATAAGGAACCAATCTTGGAACCCGGCCCTCTCTTTGGAAGAAAACAGAATAAGCATTTCTCCTTCCGGTAAGGTTATAGATGCTAAAATTGACTTTATCATCCCATTTCCGTACGAAGCCATTTGTCAGGTAAGAAAAGTCAATTCTAAAGTAATTTGGAATTCTAAACTCATTCCTATTCCCAAAATAGGGAACTGAAACCGCTCCAATGACATAGTTGGATGAAATTCCTGTTACCGGTCGCCCAGATGAAAAATTGACATTGGTATTGAAAGATCTGCCTTTTTTCATGCGGAAATTAGTCACCAAGGAAATGTTGTGGGGTTTGTCAAAATTGGTTGCAAACCAATTTCCTTGATTGACTTGGATTTCGGGAAATTCTGAAGTGGTCCTGATAAAAGACCTGCTGAAGGTGTAAGCCAGCCAGCCTGTAATCCCTCCGCTGTTTTTTTGGATCATTAGTTCAGTGCCAAAGGCAAGGCCTTCTCCCTGTATCAATTCTGTTTCCAAATGTGGATTTAAGAATAAGTCCGCAAAATTACGGTACTCTATTTGGTTATCAGTACTTCGGTAGAATCCTTCAAGGGAAGTCGACCATTCATCTTCTTTGAAATTTCGGAAGTAACCTAAAGAAGCATTGTGGGACCGTTGAGGAAGAATGTAATTCGTGCTCAGCTGCCACAAATCAATGGGAGTTGGGCCGGTGGCATTGGAGATCGTCTGAAGGTATTGGTTCATCAAGGAATAGCCTCCTTTGATGGAATTGACTTTGTCAAAAGTCCATCTAAAGGAAAATCTAGGCTCAAGACCATTGAAGTTGACGATACTCCCACTTTCTACATAATCTACTCCATTGATAGTAAACCTCGATTTCGGAAGTCCTTCTTGATACCTGAAGACGGAGTCGGGCCCCAGTTGGGCATAATTAGAGTACCGGAGACCGCCCGAGAAGGAGAGATTTTCAGTTGGGTTCCAATCTGCAGAGATATAGGGGGCATATTCCAAGCCTCTTTGTTTTTGGATCGTTTCTGGCACTATCCCGGATTCCTGAGTCAAGGGGATCAAGGATTCCGATCGCATCTGGTAATGAATGGCTTCGGCTCCGAAGTTGAACTCCAATTTCTCCAAAGTCCATAATCCAGATATTTTACCTTGGTAGTAATACAAGCCATTTTCGATTTTGGATGGATCGACCGAAGAAGGTTCAAAAAAACTGTTGTTGAATGATCCGTATGCTACCATCCCGACAAGCGAAAGATTATCTGTTACTAAATTCTTACTTGTCAAATAGCCAACAAGGTTGCTCCAATCAAATCCAAATTGATTGGAAAATTTGAAATAATCCCCGGTATTTAGTAGGCTAAAGTCCAGGCTATTCTTTTTAGTAAGCTGGTGGTTAATGTCAAAATAGATGTCATGAAACCTGATATCACTGTTTTTGATATCTCCTGCATCGGCCAAGTTCAACAGCCAATTGGCATTGGACAATCTAGTCGCCAGAAGTAGGGAAGTTTTTTCAGGAACAATCGGCCCTTCAACCAGCAGTTTGCTGACGGCAGTGCCCATTGAGGCACTTCCTTCCCATTTTTCTTTATTTCCATTACGCATTTCAATGTTGAGAGCAGAAGAACTCCTTCCACCAAAATAGCTTGGAACAGCACCTTTATACAGGGTGAAATTTTGTAAAGCATCGCCATTAAATGAGGATAAAAAACCCAAAGCATGGCTGTTGCTGAGTACAATCGTCTCATTCATCATGATCAGGTTTTGATCTGCTCGTCCCCCTCGGATATTCATTCCGGCCGAACCTTCACCAACAGTCGTTACCCCCGGCATGGATTGCAGTACGTTAAAGACATCTGGCTCGCCAAGAAAAGCGGGTACAA
>JBJOOF010000034.1:0-21437 GCA_046051425.1 Bacteroidota bacterium | reverse complement strand
TTGCTCCTTGGGGCCTGATTTTTAGGTGGATCATTCATCTTTGCGTAACTTCGCAGCAAGGAATTTTGGTGCTCCTTTTTGCCTATGAACAGGACTTTGCAAGTGTACAAATTTGGAGGGGCTTCCGTAAAGGATGCGGCTGCACTCCTTAATCTCCATACCCTACTTCAGTCTCGGCTTCAGACCAACAAGCTCATTGTAGTTTCTGCCATGGGAAAAACAACCAATGCGCTGGAGGCGGTATTGGCTAAAAAGTTGGAGCAAGCCAATTTTTCGAAGGAGTGGAAGCAGATTAAAGATTTCCATCTGGAAGTTTGCGAGGAGCTTTTTCCTTCTGCTCATCCGGTAATTGAGAAAATAGAGCAGCTGATGGATACCGCCCAACCCATCTTGGACTTGCCTATTTCAAAAGCCAATTACGATGAAGTGTATGATCAGCTGATTTGTTACGGGGAATTGCTTTCTTCCCTTCTCGTCTCTGAATACCTAAATTTTAAAGGAATACCCCTTGCTTGGCAGGATGCACGAACCGTGATCCATACGGATTCGGACTTTAGATTTGCAAAAATAGATTGGGAAAAAACCCGCAGCGCTTGCCAGAATCAATGGGCTGGCCTACTGGAGCACACAACGATTTTGACGCAAGGATTTATTGGGAGAGACCCTCTGGGACGAACCACCACGCTAGGAAGAGAGGGATCTGATTTTACAGCAGCGATTCTTGCCACCAGCTTGGATGCGGAGTCGGTGACCATTTGGAAAGATGTTCCTGGAGTGCTCAATGCAGACCCCAAACTGTTTCCAAATACCCAAAAATTTGAAGAACTCAGGTACCGCGAGGCAGCCGAGATGACCTACTTTGGGGCCTCTGTCATCCACCCCAAAACAATCAAGCCTTTGGCAAATGCAGGCATTCCGCTATTTGTCAAATCATTCTTAGATCCTGAAGGGGCTGGAACTAAAATCCATGAGCATGCTGCCTCGCATGAGGTGCCCACTTTGGTGTTGAAAAAAAGCCAAGTGCTTGTCAGCTTTAAGGTTACTGACTTTACATTTATTGAAGAAAAACACATTCATGCGATTTACGAGAAGTTGAAGGAACTGAAGTTGCGTGCCAATATGCTGCAACTTTCTGCTATTACGGTTTCGCTCGTTGTGGATACCCAACTTTTTAAGCTGGAGCAACTCGTAGAGAGCCTCAAATCCAGCTTTGAGATCCGATACAACGAGGACTTGGAGCTCTTGACCATTCTAAAGCCGAATGCAGCCGAGATTCCGGCCTTAATGGAAGGGTATGTGGTACTTTTGGAACAGACCACCCGAACCACCTACCAGGCCGTTCGAAGAAAAAAGTAGGGTTTGGTGGTACTTGTAACTGTGTATTGCTAACTTTTAGTACTAAATCCTTGACAGTTATGACCACGCGACGACATTTTCTCCAAAAAGCAGGCCTTACGACGCTCGCTCTCAGCCTCCCTTTTTCAGATAGCATTGCCCAAGCTTTGGGTCAAGAGCCGAAAGTTTTGCGTGTCGCAATCATGGGGCTTGGAAGCTACGGCGCCAGAGTTGCTGATGCGATGAAGGATTGCTCAAGAGCCAAGTTAGTCGGTGTCATCAGCGGCACTCCCTCTAAGATAGAGCAGTGGCAGCAAAAGTATTCGATACCTGCTCAAAATTGCTACTCCTACGACAACGTAGCTGAAATCAAAAACAACAAAGACATTGATGCGGTCTACGTGATTACTCCCAATGCCTTGCACAAGGAGCATACAATTGCATTGGCCAAGGCGGGCAAGCATGTGATCTGCGAAAAACCCATGGCTATCAACGCCCAAGAGGGTCAGGAGATGATCGCAGCATGTAAAGCAGCGGGGGTGCAGCTCTTGATTGGTTACCGCATGCATTTTGAGGCCAATACCCTCGACATTGTCAAAAAGCAGCGTGCAGGTGAATTTGGAAAAACGCTCTTTTTTCAAGGCCTGAGTGGTTTTGTGATTGGCGACCCCTCCCAGTGGAGGTTAAACAAGGCCCTGTCCGGAGGTGGAGCCATGATGGATATTGGCATCTACTCCATCAATGGAGCTCGCTACATGCTGGGAGAGGATCCTATTTGGGTGACTGCGCAGGAAACCAAAACTGATCCAATCAAATTTAAAGAAGGTATAGATGAAACCATCACCTTTCAGATGGGCTTCCCATCTGGCGCAACTGCTTCCTGTTTGTCTACCTACTCGCTTAACTATTTAGATAAATTTTTTCTGTCAGGCACCAAAGGTTTTGCCGAAATGCAACCCTCTACGGGATATGGCCCCATCAAGGCTAAGACTCATTCCGGTCCACTCGAGCATGCCCATGTGACCCATCAAACCACCCAAATGGACGAAATGGCAGCGATTATCTTGGATGGCAAGCAACCGCTAATCCCAGTAGATGGAGAAGAAGGTCTAAAGGATATGCATATTGTGGATGCCATATTCAAGGCTGTGAAAACAGGTCAAAAAGTAAGCATTCCTAAATGAGGGATGCCTAGGAAAGCTAGTTTCTTAAAGCAGGGATAAGAAGTAGGCCAATAGTATCAACAAAAGTTACTTCCCTTTATCAACAAGTTGGGGGTGTGCCTCTTTGAGATGGTTGAGAAACCCATCCAAGGCTTCATCCAGAATAGCGTATACTTCCTCAAATTCCTTTTCCCCACCATAATACGGATCTGGTACAGGGAGACCAGTACTCCCAGTGACAAAGTTGCGCATGAGGTAAACTTCCTTGGTGGGGTGGGGAGTTTTTTCCTTCAGCTGATTTAAGTTTTTCAGATTGTGTTCATCCATCGCTACGATGTAGGCAAAATCCCTAAAATCTGTGCGATGAACCTGTCTTCCTCGGTGCTGGATAGCAATGCCTTTTCTCTTGGCGCAACTTAGAGTTCTTTCGTCTGGAAGTTCCCCAATATGGTAATCCGAAGTACCCGCACTATCCGATTGCAGGTGTTTGTCTAATCCCATAGATTTTACCTTGGCATTAAAAATCCCTTCGGCCAGTGGAGACCGGCAGATATTGCCCAAACACACAAACAAAACTTTAATCATTTCTTAGGTAAGTGAAAGCAATTCCAAACAAAATTGTATACCCGCTCAATTCTATAGGGTTGGTGGTGAGCTTCTTGCATGGCATCAAACTGTAAAAAAAAGACCCGCGGCTATTTCATCCAAGCAAAAGCTAAAAAAAATATAGAAATCTAAGGGATTGCCTACTTTTGAAGTATGAACGCTATGTACACCTTGTTTATGGAGTTAAGCACCAGGATTTTACCAATCCTAGGTGTTTTTGTGCCAAAAATCAGGCATTTTTTAGCACAACGAAAAGATCTGTTTGCATCGCTCAGGGACTTTAGAGCTGCCCACCCAGGTCCCTTGACCTGGTTTCATGTTGCTTCCTTAGGAGAATACGAACAAGCAAAGCCAGTGATAGCTGCACTAAAAGCCAAGGAACCGGAAACTTGGGTGGTTGTGAGTTTTTTCAGTCCCTCTGGGTATGAACCGACGAGCAAACGGCCACAGGCTGAGGTGGATTACATTACTTACCTTCCACTAGATCGCAAGTCTTGGGCGGAGCGTTTTGTAGGGATCCTACAACCGAGTCAAAGTATCTTTGTGAAGTACGACCTTTGGTTTCATCACCTTCAAGCTCTAAAAAAGCGCGCCATACCTACGTATCTGATTGCAGCTTCCTTTCGGCCAGATCAATCCTATTTCACCTGGTATGGAGGTTTTTTTCGAAGGATGCTCGCGCAAATGGATTGGATTTTTACGCAAAACGATGCAAGCATTCAGCTCTTGGCTTCCCTCAAAATCACCAAGGCTAGTCTTACTGGCGACACGCGATTTGATCGGGTAGTGGCTACAGCTGCCCAACCCCTGGACCTTCCAGGAATTAAAAACTGGATCAAGGGACGTCCTACCGTAGTGATTGGTTCCGCTTGGGAGGAAGACATGAACCTGCTCATTCCCATGATCCAATCCAAACCGGATTGGCTATGGATCATAGCGCCGCATGCAATAGACGCAGCAGTGATCGACAGATGGGTCACTACACTGGGGGTCCCTTCTCAAAAATACTCCAAGTGGAAAGAGGAGCAATCCCATCGAATCTTATTTATTGATAATATCGGAATGCTTTCTTCCTTGTACCAATTTGCCCATATTGCCTACGTGGGCGGTGGCTTCGGCAAGGGCCTTCACAATATTTTAGAACCTATGGGATTTGGAACCCCAGTGATTTTTGGAAAGCTTAGACGTGCGTCCAAATTTCCAGAGGCCGCCCAAAGTCAAGTAGTGGGATGTGGCTTCGCGGTAGCGAACGCACAGGAGCTTCAAGAAGTAGTAGCAAAACTGGAGCACACAGAATTTTATTCCCAATCCGTAGCTGCTGCCCAAAACTGGGTAAAGGCAAACCTGGGCGCCGCCACTCGAATCACCGAACACCTAAGTAGAACTACCAAATGAAAGGAAGAGTCATCAAATCTACAGGGAGTTGGTACCTGGTCCATACCGATCAGGGGATCCTTTCTGCGCGCTTGAAAGGGAAATTTAAGCAGGATGAACTCAAACTGACCAACCCGATTGCCGTTGGCGATTGGGTAGCATTGGAAAAGGAAGAAGGGCAGGAGTCGGCCGTGATTCACGAAATTTTTCCTAGGGATAATTATGTCATTCGAAAATCTACGCGAAAGCAGCATTTTTCACACATCATTGCCAGCAACATTGATCAGGCGATTTTGGTGATTACGATGAAGAAGCCAAGAACCTCGCTAGGCTTTATTGACCGTTTTTTGGTGGCTACTGAGAGTTATGGCATCCCTACCCTGCTTGTAGTCAACAAGATGGATCAGTTGGAAGGGGAAGATGAAATGGATTGGCTCCAGGACATTCATGAAATCTATGTGCCCCTCGGTTATCCGGTGGTAGAAGTTTCTGCCTTGGAGGACAAGGATCTTGACTCCAAGCTGCTGCCCTATATTCAGGGCAAATCCAACTTGATTTCAGGACATTCGGGCGTAGGCAAAAGTACCTTGCTTAATGCGCTCCTTCCTCACGCAAAGCAGGAAACCAAGGAGGTATCCGATTACAGTGCCAAAGGGGTGCATACGACCACTTTTGCGGAACTGTTTTTCTTGCCAGGATCAGGAGACCTCATCGATACCCCAGGCATCAAAGAGTTTGGCATTTTGGATGTGGCGGAGGAAGAGCTCTCCCACTTTTTCCCAGAGATGCGGCAGTACCTGGGGCAGTGCAAATACAACAATTGCACCCATGTCAATGAGCCAGGTTGTGTGGTTCTCGCTAAACTAAACGAAGGATATATCCATCCTTACCGGTACCAGAGTTACCTGAATATCCTGAGTGAGGAAGATAGTCATCGATAAAGTGTTTTGAATCTAGGGCAAATTGGCCTAATTTTCCTTTTCTAAAATTCATTCCATGAGCGAAGTACTGAATCACAAGCAAGTAGGGCAGAAGATCACCCGAATGGCCTTTGAAATCTATGAACGCAATCTCCATGCTTCTGCGGGAATTGTAGTGGCAGGAATTACCGGTATGGGCACTACTTTGGGTCACTTACTTGCGACAGAATTGCGAAAAATCTCCCCAATTCAGGTAGAGGAAGTGGAAGTGATTTTAGATAAGCAGGCTGTATCTACCTCTGAGGTACAGTTATCAGCACCCCTTGCCTTAGCAGGCAAGACCATCCTCTTGGTGGACGATGTCCTCAACACAGGCAAAACCCTGGTCTATGCTTTGAAACCTTTTTTGGGGCAAGAAGTAGAAAAAATGGAAATAGCCGTTTTGGTCAATCGTAGCCATGGTCTTTTCCCAGTCAAACCTGATTACACGGGTTTTGAATTAGCAACCACCTTCAACGAACACATTCGGGTGGATTTTTCTGAAAATAACTATTCAGTTCACCTGCTCTAAGTCTGTATGTCCATTCATTCCGCTGCTTCCGTGAAGCGCATCACTACGCATACGCTTCAGGAAATGAAGCTTCGAGGAGAAAAAATTTCCATGTTGACCGCCTATGATTTTTCCATGGCAAAAATTGTGGATGAGGCAGGCATGGATATTTTACTCGTAGGTGATTCGGCATCCAATGTGATGGCGGGCCACGAGACCACCCTTCCGATCACCTTGGATCAAATGATCTACCATGCTTCTGCAGTGGTGCGAGCAGTAAAGCGCGCATTTGTAGTCGTGGATATTCCTTTTGGTAACTACCAAGGCAATAGTTCGGAGGCCCTCCGTTCGGCCATCCGAATCATGAAGGAGTCCGGAGCCCATGCCGTCAAGGTAGAGGGGGGCGCCGAAATCAAGGAATCTGTCTTGCGCATATTGAGCGCAGGGGTGCCAGTTATGGGACACTTGGGCTTGACTCCCCAGTCCATCTACAAATTTGGAACCTACACTGTCCGCGCTCGAGAAGAGGAGGAAGCAGAAAAGTTGATTGAGGATGCCAAACTTCTTGAGGCTTGCGGTTGCTTTGCCCTGGTTTTGGAAAAAATTCCTGCTGCCTTAGGAAAGCGAGTAGCAGAAGCGCTCACTATTCCCGTAATCGGCATCGGTGCCGGTGGCGATGTAGATGGTCAGGTACTCGTGATGCATGACATGTTGGGAATCACCCAAGAATTTAAGCCGCGGTTTTTGAGACGCTATGCCGATTTACAAAAAATCATGACTGAGGCATTTCAAAGTTACATTGCCGACGTAAAGTCTAGAGATTTTCCCAACTCTACCGAGAGTTATTAATCCCTTGATTAGCAGTCCCATCCTGAATTAGAAATCTGTTTTGTCCTTTTTCTAGCTGTCTTGAATCCGCCTTAGGCGGAATTTTTGAGGTGTGCATCCACCCGAAGGATAAAGTCACTCAAGACATTCATGTAGTTGATGAATGCGTCGTAGGGCGTATCGTAGGGGCTAAAATACTCGTGTACCGAACCATCTGAGAAGAACTTGGTACAGATGTAGTAAAAGTGATCCGAGGTCTGTAAGTACTCCCAATCCCGAAGTAGTTCAGGATCTTTAACTTTCCGAATTTTCTTTTCCAGTTCATAGAGCCGATCAAAGGCCTCGTCTTGCATGTCATTGCCTAGCCAGGCAGTGAGGTCACGCTCTTCATCCGCCCAAGAAATTGGGTTAGGCACATGAATGCTTCCTATAGCAGGGAGGGCTGCTAGTACTTCTGAAGGAGTAGAGAAGGTAAAGTTGGACTGGGTAAAAATGGCTTCTGGGAGGTGCCGCATAAATTCAAAGATGCCTGTTTCGGCCCATTGGTGCTCCCCGAAAGTTTCGTAATCCATAAATAGATTGACCACAGGCTCTTCCTTGGGAAGGGCATTGAGCCAAGACACAAACTTGTCCGTGCTGAGTGGAAAGTCTCCCCAGGTTTTATCTCCAAATCGGAAGGCGATGTCATCCGATAGGCGGAAATTTTTCAACAACACCTTTAAGTTAGGCTTCAGTGCATTGGAATAGACGTAGTTGGGACTTTTCCAGCCCAAAACATGCTTGGCCCCTTCGGTCAGGATTCCTTTGAAGCCTAGATCTTCTACCAAAGCGCCGATCTGATCGGAATAGATCAATTCTGTATTTCTAAAAACACTTGGGCTGTAACCATTAAATAGAGCCTTGATTCTTTCCTGATGCTTGTGGACTAGCGACGCAAACTCATCCTTACTTTTGAGCGCAGCGAGGGAGTGCGAGTAGGTTTCATTGAGAAGTTCCACATGCCCTGTGGCTACGAGGCGTTGAAAACTTTCCAGCACATCGGGCGCATAAGCTTCCATCTGGTCCAAGAAGGTGCCAGAGATTGAAAATGCCACCTTGAACCTGCCCTCATAGCGCTGGATGAGTTCCAACAACAGGGAATTCATCGGGAGGTAGCATTTCTGTGCTACTTTTCGAATGACGTTACGGTTGAGGTAATCGTTCCAATAGTAGTGGTCCTCCCCGATGTCAAAAAAACGGTAGGGCTTAAGCCGGAAGGGTTGATGGACCTGGAAATAAAAACAGACGGTTCTCATGCGCGTTGGGCTAAAGTTTTTTCGTAAACAGTCACAAGTTTGGCAGCGACATGCTCCCATTTCAATTTTTTCAATTCATCTGCTCCTAACTCGGTAAACATTCGAGCGATACTTTGATAGTGCAGCAATCCAAAAATGGCATCAGCCATCGCGTCTACATCCCAAAAATCAATTTTGATGGCATTGTTCAGCACTTCTGCCACCCCGGATTGCTTGGAGATAATCACGGGCGTATTGTGTCGCACTGCTTCCAAGGGTGCAATGCCGAAGGGCTCGGATACCGAAGGCATCACATACACGTCGCTGATGGCATACATGTGATCCACATCGTCCCCTTTCAAGAATCCTGTAAAATGAAATTTAGTTCCCATCCGAAGTTCGGCCACGCGATCCACCATCTTGTTGAGCAAATCCCCCGATCCGGCCATGACAAATCGCACATTGGGATCTCGTTCAATCACTTTTTTGGCAGCCTCCACGAAGTATTCTGGGCCCTTTTGGTAGGTAATTCGACCCAGGAAGGTCACGATTTTCTCAGGTACTTTTTTCTGGAAGGAAGACTTGATGATGCTTGCATCCAGTACCGCATTGTGCAGGACGGTAACCTTTTCTGGAGGGATGCCGTATTTCCGCACGCAAATGTTTTTGGTCAACTGGCTTACCGCTACCACGTGGTCTGCGGCGTGCATACCCGCACGTTCGATCTCAAAGACCGGAAAGTTGACCGACTCCCCAGAACGGTCGTACTCCGTAGCATGTACGTGGACGACCAAGGGCTTGCCACTGATTTCTTTGGCAGCGATTCCCGCAGGATAGGCGAGCCAGTCGTGCGCATGGATGATGTCAAAGTCACTTCGGTCCCGAGCAATCTGTGCACCTACCAGGGCATAGCGAGATACTTCCTCCATGAGGTTTTTTCCGTATTTACCGCTAAACTGGTAATTGGTGGAAAAAATGCTCTCAGCTACATCCGTACGGTCATGTAGGGCATAGTCGGTATATTTTTTGAACTCCTGCGGGCCTAGGTAGGGAACCAAGTAACTATTGACTTCCAAATAGGTCAGGTTTTTCCAGAGTTTTTTAAATCTCCGCTCCCGGTAATCAATGGTCACCCCGCTGGCATTGACAAAATCAGCCACGGGTTCTTCGTCCCCCCAGAGTTTGGGTACCACAAAAATCACCTCTTGCTTGTGGACATTCATCCCTTGGATCAATCCATAGCAAGCCGTGCCAAGTCCTCCAGAAATATGGGGTGGAAATTCCCACCCAAACATGAGTACCTTCATAAAAAATGCGTTAAATCTGTTTGACTAAGTCCATCATGCGGAGAAGTTCTGCAATGCTCCAGGCCTGAGATACCGATCCTTTGGGGCGGTGTGGAGCATCCCCATCGTAAATCTCAGCCACAGTGCCTACTCCATACTGCGTCATGACGCCATCAAAGCCCTTGATGATTTTCTCAACGAAAATTTTAGCGGCTTTACCGTGTAACTTGAGGTATCCCTCTGCAAAATGTCCCAGAAGCCAAGCCCAAACGGTCCCGTTGTGGTAGGCATGGTCTCGACTGATTTGATTGCCAAAATAGTAGCCTTTGTATCCTGGATCGTCCGGAGAAAGGGAGCGCAAGCCCCTTGGGGTAAGTAGTTTGGATTTGACGATTTCCAACACCTTGTCGCACTTTTCCTCTTCCAAAATCACGTAAGGGAGGGAAGTGGCAAATACCATGTTGGGGCGAATGGACCAATCCTTTTCTTCATCATTGACCACATCTGCCAGGTACCCGTATTCCCAAGACCAAAATTCCCGGTCAAAAGACTCACGTACTTTTTGAGCAAGCTGGAGGTATTCCTCCTCTCCACTCAGTTCATGGTAGAAGCACAGGGCATTGTACCAGAGCGCTTGGATTTCTACAGGACAGCCCATACGTGGGGTCACAGGTCCATCCGGCGTGATGGCGTCCATCCAAGTGAGTGCCACGCCTTCTTGCCCTCCCCAAATTAGGCCTGATGGAAGCATGTGAATGTTGAAGTCTGTGCCTTCCTTGTAGCCTTCTAGGATTCCTCGGAGCTTGGACAAGTACCGGTCTTGAATCGTTTTTTTGTCTCCTGTATAGCGGATGTATTGCTGAAGTGACCAAAAAAACCACAGGGGGGCATCAATGGAGGTCATGTTAGTGTAGTCCCCGCTGCCGATGTTTGGGAAAAGTGCACCCTTCAAGTCCTTGGACATGGTGTCCATGATTTCTAGGAAAGTGGCTGTATCACCGGTAGCCAAGGTCAATCCAGGAGCTGCGATGAAGGTATCTCTTCCCCACCATCCAAACCAAGGATAACCTGCAATCACCCGAACTTCCCCATCTCTTTTACGGATAAATTGCCCCGCTGAATTCTTTAAGCAATTTTCAAAATTGTTTCTTGGGATCCGGCGTGCTATTTCCTTGCTGAAGGCATTGGCTCGTGTGGCTGGATCTGCATCGGTTAATCCTGCGGAAAAAATAACGGATTCTCCTGTGCCAATTTCAAATTCCAAGTATCCAGGTACAAACAAGTCCTCCTGGTAGTCATAGCCTCTCTCCCGTTCCTGGATATATTCCAAATTGTAATACCATTCCGGCTTGGAAATAAAGGCGGCCTCCTTTGAAAGCTGCAGGTAAAGTGGATCGTAATTGGGGTATAATTGAAACCGCACTCCATTAGGCACTAGCGTATATTCTCTGTTGAGACGGTCGTTGGCTTTTTGAAGTTGGTGGTAGCCACGAAAGGCTAAAAAAGGCTGAATTCGAATCGTAGTAGGGGAATGAGCCTCAAGTAATGTGTAGCGGATCATTACTCGATCCCGGTTGGAATCAAGGATTAATTCTTTTTGCAATAGGACTCCCCCTACCCGATAGGTCAGTTTGGGGATTGGCTCAGAATCAAAGTCTTCTAGGTACTTATGTCCTCTTGGCGAGTAGTTACCAGGAAATTTGGCAATGCCCAAGTTAAAACTGGCACCATGTTGAATCACCGTCTCGTGAACAGTAGAAAGCATCACGTGATTTTGAGAATCTATTTGGGGCTGGGGCACCACCAGTAAGCCATGGTATTTCCTCGTATTGCAGCCAATGATCGTGGTGCTGGTGTAGACCCCAGATCGATTGGTCCGAATGATTTCTCGGTCCAGGGAATAATTCAGGTTGACTAATTGAGATTTATCAAAATGGATGTAGCTACTCATCGGGGACAATTGAATGAAACTAAAAATAAGCTATTGCGAGGACAAGAAAAATTAAAGAGCAAAAAATAAAGGTTATGTCTCCATAACCTTCAGGTATTCTTCGATTTTAGGAATGAACCGCTTCCTTTTGCAGTTCCTCGCAGGTTTTGATGGCTTCTTCAAACTTGTTGAAGTAGTTTTTTATCTGCCGAATATTTACTGGTTTCACAACCGGAAACTTCGGAGATGATTGGAACAAAGTAAACATAGCTGTTGGTTTAGTTTCATTTTAATTGGCAAATGCTATGCCAAAATGAAGAGTAAGGTAACAAAAAACCCCTCTTTGGAGGGGTTTAGGGTGAAAGACCGGGCTCGAACCGGCGACCTCTGGATCCACAAACCAGCGCTCTAACCAACTGAGCTACAATCACCGTGTGGGGTTCCAACTCTCAGAGTTCTTTGAATTGGTTTGCAAAAGTAAGGACTGTCTTTCGATAGAGCAAGACTGACGGCATTTATTTGTTTGAAAAATACCCAGGGGCTGATCTCTTTTTTGGAGTAGATCCTGAATTTTTCATTGACCATTGCTTGCAATAGCTCTACCCCGTAGAAAGTGGCTATCCATGGAGGCCATCCTTTTCCAAAGGATTCCGGGTACCTTTGCCTATATTTGTAATTCTGAAACCAATTCGTTTCGTGTTTACTCACTTTTCTATCGTTTTCCAATGAGCAATGAACCGCAAGGATTTGATGCCTTCAAGCTAAACAAACAATTGCTCGATGCTGTAGCCGAGTCCGGATACACGATTCCAACCCCAATTCAGGAGAAGACCATTCCTTTGGCCTTGGCCGGGCATGATGTATTGGGTATTGCCCAAACAGGTACAGGCAAAACAGCAGCGTATCTCTTGCCCTTATTGATGAAAATCAAGTATGCACAGGGCATGCATCCTCGAGGCTTGGTGCTTGCGCCCACACGGGAGTTGGTCATGCAAATTGAGGAAGTGGCGCAGCACCTAGCCAAATATACTGGTCTTCGAATCGTGAGTTTGTATGGGGGATTAGGACCCAAAACACAAATCGAACAGGTGGCAGCGGGTGTGGACTTGGTAATTTCTACGCCAGGAAGATTTATGGATTTGTACCGAAAGGGAGCCATCTATACCAAAGATTTAAAAACCATGGTGATGGACGAGGCGGATAAAATGATGGACATGGGATTTATGCCCCAAATCCGATCCATTTTAGAAGTCATTCCGTCCAAACGACAGAACCTTCTTTTTTCAGCCACCTTTTCCGGACGAATAGACCATCTGGCGGCCGAGTTTTTAGAGTTTCCGGAGCGTGTAGAAGTTGCCCCTTCGGCGACTACTGCGGAAACCATCGCTCAGGTCAAATACCAGGTACCCAATATCAAAACCAAAATAAACCTGCTGGCTCATTTGCTCGAGAATGAGGAAATCAATCGAGCCATGATTTTTACGCGCAGTAGAAAAAATGCGGAATCCGTGTATTCATTTCTAGAGCGAAAGCATTTTGGAGAGATTCGTGTCATCCATGCCAACAAAGGGCAGAATACCCGAATCAACTCCATGGAAGATTTCAAGGCAGGTGATGTACGACTCCTGGTGGCGACGGATGTTGCAGCCCGAGGTCTGGACGTCACCCTGGTATCTCACGTGATCAATTTCGATGTGCCCCTTATCTACGAGGATTACGTGCACCGAATTGGCCGTACGGGCAGAGCGGAGAATGAAGGAAAGGCCATCACCTTTGTTAACCCAGCCGAGGGCTACCATTTTGAGAAAATCGAAGAACTTATTCGAATGGAGGTAGAAGTACTTCCTATTCCCGATGTGGTAGACGTACCTGCTACCCCTTTTGAGGAGAAGCAGGGCTACGAGCGGGAATTGGATCGACTCAAGCAGCGTGATAATCCTGACTACAAAGGGGCTTTCCATGAAAAGAAGGAGCGCCCTAAGGAAAACATTGGAAAAGGGGAGAAGGTAAAGGCGAGAAAGAAACAAAAGAAGCCTAACCGCAACCAACTCAAAACGAAGAATCAAAAAAATAGAGGGAAACACGGAGAGGGGTAATTCCTAAACCGGATAGCTTGCCTTCACTAGGAATTCGAAGCTTTGTTGATTAAAGTATAAACAAAGAAGGGGCCAATTGGCCCCTTCTCTGTTAACGGTCTGTGCGGGTGTTACTTCCATCCACTGGAGTGCGCTGCTCTCTGTTGGCAAGGTCCCAGGCAGTATGGAAGATCAATTGAGCACGCTTGGTCATCAAAGGAAATTCAATTTTGTCTACCGTGTCTGTTACCTGATGGTAGTCGTCGTGTACCCCATTGAAGAAAAAGATCACGGGGATATTGAACTTGGCAAAATTGTAATGATCTGAACGGTAGTAAAAACGATTTGGATCGTCTTCCGCATCGTAACGGTAATCCAGGATCAGATTGGTGTAGGTAATGTTGTTGTACTCATTGATTTTTTTCAATTGAGAGGAAAGCATCTCCGAACCAATCACGTACACATAGTCCTTGTTTGCTTCTTTCTGGTATTCGTAGTCAATTCTACCTACCATGTCAATGTTGATGTTATTGACTGTATTGGCAATTGGGAATACCGGGTTTTCCGAATAGTATTCAGATCCTAAAAGACCTTTTTCTTCACCCGTCACATTCAGAAATAAAAGGCTTCTTCTAGGCTTCACTCCTTCTTTGGCTGCTTTTGCAAAAGCTTCCGCAATTTCCATGACTGAAACAGTACCAGAACCATCGTCATCTGCGCCATTGAAGGCGTCTCCTGCAGCACTCACACCCACGTGGTCGTAGTGTGAAGAAATGACCAATACTTCTTCTTTTTTATCTGTACCCTCTAGGAAGCCCATTACATTGACTGCGTCTACTGGGGTTTTGGTTTTGACAATGTGGTAGCTTGCTTTTTGAGAGGCAATGGATTCAGGATTGGTTTTGGCCGCTTCCTTCAATACCTCTAAAGATGTACCGAACAATTGAGCCATCTTGTCTGAGCTCACCATGAATATCGGGCGCTGTTTCACTTCTTGATCAAAGCCAATTCGGCCATTCCCAGCCATGGACTTGTATCGATTGGCGATGCGGTCAAAATTAGCTTGTCCTTCCATGGTCACAATCACAATCCCTGCAGCACCGGCATCCATCACTTTGGTCACCAAGTCATTGCTTCTAACTCCAACAGCCCAAAGGCCTACGAGTTTGCCCTTTACGTCCACTTTGGCGAGGTTTTCATCGCTTACCAGGCCTAAAAATACTAGGTCTGTTTTCACTGCTTTGGATAGATTGCCGTCTCCAGTAAATACATAGTCGGTGTTTTCCACCAACTTGGTTTTTCCGATCTGAAGGCTTACTTGTGAAAAGCGGGAACTTACCAAAGGAACGTTTTGAAAGTAGCTGCCTGCATTTGGAGCAGTTAAGCCAAGGCCTTTGTAGAAATCGGCTAAGTAATTGGCAGCAATTTTTCCCTCCGGAGAACCCGTATCACGACCCTTCATCTCATCGGATGCCAAATAGGTCAAATGTTTGGTGAGGTCTTCTACGGTGATGGTATTTGCATACTTTACTTGAACTGGGTTTTGCGCCCAAGCGGATAGCATCGTAGCCAACCCTAATGCGGCACTCAACAGGTATTTATTTTTCATATTTTTTCGATTAAGTCCCTAAACTACTTATTTTTTTCACCCTCAAAAAAACCGCTGGTCAATTCTCTGTGTTATAGCATAAAATTTTGAAGTTGCACCTCGGCAATTCCTTTCGGAAATCATACCTTTGTGCACGGAAATTCGGAAAAAATTTACACCCAAATAGTTCATACGTACTACCCCCTACTTATGCAGATCAATCTTAACAATGCTGTCAAATTTGAGAGCAGACACAATGGCCCGACAGAAGCGGAAATGGCGGCGATGTTGGAAAAAATCGGAGCCTCAAGCTTGACCGAATTAATCAACCAAACCGTACCTCAATCCATTCAATTGGAGCGACCACTTCAGCTTCCAGCTGCACAGTTGGAGTCTGAATTTTTGAAGAATTTCAAAAAATTGGCTTCCAAGAATAAGGTGTTCTCTTCCTTTATTGGATTAGGGTATTACGATACCTTGGTGCCTGGGGTAGTCCTTCGAAATGTATTGGAAAATCCAGGCTGGTATACTGCTTACACGCCTTACCAAGCCGAGATCGCTCAGGGGAGATTGGAAGCCTTGATCAACTTCCAGACGGTAGTCATTGAACTTACAGGAATGGAGCTAGCCAATGCTTCCTTACTGGATGAGGGTACAGCTGCTGCTGAGGCGATGACCATGCTTCATGCCGTAAAGCCTCGGGAAAAGAAAAATGCAAACACCTACTTTGTAGATGAAAAAGTATTTCCACAGACCAAAGCCTTGTTGATCACTCGGGCGGAGCCTATTGGCATTAATTTGGTTTTTGGACCCTTGTCTTCTTTGGATTTAACCGATCCAGAATTGTATGGGGCAATGTTCCAGTACCCAAATATGGATGGGGAAGTAGTGGACTATACTGCTCTAGTGGCTTCTGCTAAAGAAAACAAGGTATTGACTGCCTTTGCTTCAGACCTTTTGGCCTTGACCTTGTTGACACCTCCAGGGGAAATGGGAGCTGATGTCGTAGTAGGTTCTGCGCAGCGCTTTGGAGTACCTATGGGTTATGGTGGACCACACTCTGCCTTCTTCGCTACCAAAGAAGATTTTAAGCGTCAGATTCCTGGCCGTATCATTGGGGTGTCCATTGACCGTGCTGGTAACAAAGCCTATCGCATGGCGCTACAAACTCGTGAGCAGCACATCAAGCGAGAAAAAGCAACTTCAAACATTTGTACTGCGCAGGTATTGCTTGCAGTGATGTCTAGTTTTTATGCAGTCTATCACGGTCCTACAGGACTAAAAAATATTGCACTTCGCACGCATGGCCTTGCCAAGTTGACAGCACAAGGTTTGGCGAAACTAGGATTTACCCTAGGAACCAACGCCTACTTCGATACCTTGAAAGTTCAGGTAGATGCAGCCACCCAGACCAAAGTGAAGGCTCTTGCAGTGGCCGCTCAAGTGAATTTCAGATACGAAGAAGGAGCGATTTTCATTGCCTTTGATGAGGCAAAGACCATCGCAGATGCTGAACTCGTACTTTCCTTGTTTGCCAATGCAAAGGGTCAAGCTTCACCCTTCACCGCAGACATGGCCAACTCCCTACAATTGGAATGGCCTGCAGCGCTTGTGCGTACCTCTTCTTACCTCACGCATCCGGTATTCAATACCAACCACAGTGAGCACGAGATGCTTCGTTACATCAAGAAGCTTGAATCTAAGGATCTTTCCCTGGTGCATTCCATGATCTCCTTGGGCTCTTGCACCATGAAGTTGAATGCAACGGCAGAAATGATCCCAGTGACTTGGCCTGAATTTGGTCAAATCCACCCTTTTGCTCCCATCGACCAGACCGAGGGGTATCAGGAATTGTTTACCAACTTGAGAACATGGTTGACTGAGATCACCGGATTCGCAGATACTTCCTTGCAGCCTAACTCTGGAGCGCAAGGAGAATATGCAGGATTGATGGTGATTCGCGCTTACCACCTCAATCGAGGAGAAGGGCATCGAAATGTAGCCTTGATCCCAACTTCTGCCCACGGTACCAACCCTGCCTCTGCTGTAATGGCGGGCATGCGAGTGGTTTTGGTGGGTTGTGACGAAAAGGGAAATATTGATGTAGAAGACTTGAAGGCAAGAGCAGAGGAGCATGCCGCTGAACTGTCTTGCTTGATGGTAACCTATCCTTCTACCCACGGCGTATTTGAAGAAGCAATCCAAGAGATTTGCGCTACCATCCATGCTTATGGGGGTCAAGTGTACATGGATGGAGCCAACATGAATGCGCAGGTGGGAGTAACTTCTCCTGGCCGAATTGGGGCGGATGTTTGCCACCTCAATCTGCACAAGACCTTCTGCATCCCTCACGGTGGTGGGGGACCTGGTATGGGCCCAATTTGCGTTGCGGCTCACCTAGCTCCGTTCTTACCAGGAAATCCTTTGGTGAAAACAGGTGGAGAGCATGCCGTGTCTTCGATCTCATCCGCACCGTACGGAAGTGCAAGTATTCTTCCAATTTCCTATGCCTACATCTCCATGATGGGCGGTGATGGACTCACTCGAGCCACTCAGATTGCTATTTTGAATGCGAATTACATCAAGGAGCGCTTGAGTGGTCATTATCCACTACTTTACACAGGCTCCAAAGGACGTGCAGCCCACGAAATGATCGTAGACTGCAGAGCCTTCAAAGAAGTAGGAGTGGAGGTAGAAGATATCGCGAAGCGCTTGATGGATTACGGTTTCCATGCACCTACGGTATCTTTCCCAGTGGCTGGAACTTTGATGATAGAGCCTACTGAATCCGAGACCAAAGCCGAACTAGACAAGTTCTGTGATGCTATGGTTGCCATCCGTGCAGAGATCCAAGAAATTGAGGAAGGTAAGGCTGACCGCGTAGAAAATGTGCTTAAAAATGCACCACATACTGCTACCATGGTTCTTACTGGAACATGGGACTTGCCTTACTCGAGAGAGAAAGCGGTATTCCCTGCTCCATTCGTAAAAGAGAATAAGTTCTGGCCTACGGTACGAAGAATTGATTCTGCCTATGGAGATCGTAACTTGATTTGCAGCTGCATTCCAGTAGAGGAATACGCGAACTAAGTCAAGATATCCCAACAAAAAAGGCCCCGTTCGTACGGGGCCTTTTTTGTTGATGTCTTACACATGCACATGTCGTTCGGCATGGTAGGAGGATCGGACCAAAGGTCCAGATTCCACATATTTCAGTCCTCTTCGTAAGCCTTCTTCCTTGTAATGTGCAAAGGTATCTGGATGAATAAATTCCGCGACTTCGATATGCATTTTTGTGGGTTGCAGGTATTGGCCTAGCGTCAGGATGTCGCAGCCATTTGCTGCCAAATCATCCATGGCCTGATACACTTCCTCTTTAGATTCTCCAAGGCCCAGCATGATCCCAGTTTTGGTGCGTTTGCCAGCGGCTTTGGTTAGCTTGATCTGTTCCAAGGAGCGCTCGTATTTTGCCTGTGGGCGTACCATGCGGTAAAGCCTGCCCACTGTTTCCATGTTGTGAGAGACCACCTCTTGTCCTCCTTCAATCATGCGGTACAGCGCATCCCAGTTGCTCTTCACATCTGGAATAAGCGTTTCGATGGTGGTAGTTGGGGAAAGTTCCTTGGTCAATACCACCGTCTGGTACCAAATTTCAGCTCCTCGATCCTTGAGCTCGTCACGATTCACCGATGTAATGACGGCATGCTTTACCCCCATCAATTGAATGGCTTCTGCTACTCGTCTTGGTTCATCCGTGTCATATTCATTAGGTCTACCTGTAGCTACTGCACAGAAGGAGCAGGATCGGGTACACACGTTTCCCAAGATCATGAAAGTAGCCGTGCCAGCGCCCCAGCATTCACCCATATTCGGGCAATTTCCGCTTTCGCAGATGGTGTGTAATTTATGTTGATCTACCAGCTTCCGTACCTTAGCATATTCGGTTCCTACGGGTAGCTTTACCCGAAGCCAATCTGGCTTTTTACGTCTGGTGGCTTCTTCAGAAATTACGGGTAATTCAATCATGAGATTAAGATTTAATGCAAAGGTAATTTAGGTCCGATAAAAACTCGCCTTTTTGGCTTACTTTCTAAAACCAAAGAATAAAGTAAAGTAGGCAGACTGAAAAAATTGTCGATTCTGCTCGCGGAGGATGAGTGGAATTTTCTTTTGAAATCCTTCCACTTGATACCCTACTTCCAATCCAGTAGCATTGCTTTTGAATACGCCAAATTCAAAATAGAGGGCTGCTTTAGCCATGCCGCCAATAGCCAACTCTGACTGCCCTATCCCTTCTAATAATTGTCCAGTACCTAGGATATTGAATCTGCTTTGATGTACAGCGGGGTCGTATTGCTCCACCACCGTTTCTACGCGATTGATTGCATATTCGATAAAGTAAGGTGCGACTAGGCCGATAGATGGGCCTACTGCTGCTAGCGCAGAAACTTGCACCCCTTGATTCGGAGCTTTTTTAAACAGGATAACTTCTCTACCGTAGTGTGGTCGAATGGCATAGAGATAATTGGATTTGCCAAATATGTAATTGTTGCCCGTTACCGTGGTATAACGAACCTCCTTAGGGTGCTTCACATTGGCAAGTTCAAGTCCAAAGAAAGCAAATTGGGAATCGTCGAGTCGTGTTCCGACCTTGAGGGCTAGGCCACCAATCATTCCTCCATTCGTATTTTTATTGACGCCCAAGAGGTATTCTCTATCGTATTCGTAATTGCCCGCATCTTCTCGCTGCGCCAGCGCAGGTAGCGTGAGGAGAAAGAAAAATACTGGGATTAGGAAATTCAGCTTATTCATTCGCTTTGGTCGAAAATAATGCCCTATTTTTGATTAGATATCTATACAACTGAATTTTAAAAGTAAGAGTTTATGCCCACTATAAAAAGTTCGTACCTGGGAAGCTTGAGAACCCAAGCAACCCATGTTCTTTCTGGAAATGCCCTGCTGACAGATGCACCGCTGGACAACAACGGAAAGGGAGAAGCTTTCTCTCCAACCGATCTAGTTTCTGCTGCCTTGGGGAGTTGCATGGTCACAATAATGGGCATTGTCGCAGAGCGGGATGGAATTTCTTTGGAAGGCCTTTCTTGGGAAATCACCAAGATTATGGAAAGCAGTCCAAGAAAGATCAAAGAAATTCAAGTAGACTTTCATTGGTCTGGTGCACCATTTACCCCGGAATTTAGTCAAAAATTAAAAAATGCTGCTCGCACCTGCCCAGTAGCCTTGAGTTTGGATCCTGCGGTAACCCAAACTATCAATTTTGATTTTTAAGCTTGCCCGGGAGCTTGACTCCTTTTGATTACTACGAAATAAACCCAAAGAATCATGTCATTTCTATTTGAAAGTTTTAGTGGATGGAAAAAATACGCTGAGGAGAAGTCCCTTTCTTTAGTGGATGTAGTGCTTGACTATGAAGTGGCGCAAAAAGGAGCTACTCATGAGGAAATTTGGAAAGGTATCCAGCAGGCCTATCAGGTCATGAAAGACGCAGTGAAGACTGGCTTGGAACAGGAAATGAGTTCCCGCTCAGGGATGATTGCCAATGGTGCCAAGAAAGTTTATACCAATCCCCTTACCGTTCTTTCCCCAGAGTTTCAGCGCTTAATCTCCAGAGCCTTGGCTGCAAAAGAGGTCAACTCCTGTATGGGTCGGGTAGTGGCAGCACCTACGGCAGGAGCTTCTGGCATCCTCCCAGGAACTTTAGTGACGCTTCAAGAAATCCACGGGCTCACCGATGCTCAAATTTGTGAAGGCTTATTGATCGGAGCGGGTATTGCTTTGATCATTGAGCAAAAGGCAAGTTTGGCAGGGGCAGTAGGTGGTTGTCAAGCGGAAACGGGTTCGGCAGCTGCGATGGCAGCAGGCGCGATTGTTCATTGCTTGGGCGGAACTACGGATCAACTTTTTAATGCAGTAGCCATTACCATCCAATGCATGTTAGGACTAGTATGTGATCCTGTCGCAGGTTTGGTGGAGGTGCCCTGTGTCGTGCGAAATGCCAGTGCAGCGGCGATTGCCTTCAGTTCCGCTCAAATTGCTTTATCCAATGTAAGCGCAGTCATTCCTGTAGATGAGTGCATTGAAGCAATGGGAGAGATTGGGGCCTCTATGGAAAGCCGCTACAAAGAGACGGCAATGGGAGGCTTAGCAGCTACCTTGACGGGACAAGAAATCGCCAAACGGGTATTGATCCAAGATATCGAAATTCTTCCTGATCAAGAATTACCCGAATAGTGTAGCCACAATTGGGATGGAAAGCAGCCAATCTATAGAAAAACTAAAGAAAGTGCCCCAAGCCAATCCGCTCAACAGCATGTAGGTAAAAATTTTTCGCTTTTCTGAACCGAATGAAACTAAAATCAGGGTTCCTCCAATAGGAGTGAGTAGAATAGGTGTCAAAAAAGCAATGCCCATCTCTCCGTAGGAATTCCACACCCGAACGATTCGGCGATTTTTTTTAGTAAACAACTTTTTTTGTTTTCCAAAACGA